>JBJEAW010000032.1:0-5857 GCA_051869435.1 Prevotella sp.
TCAATTCATAAATGACAGTATTCCTCCACGGCTTACCTTGGCTGACTTTTCTTCAGGACGACCACGGGGCATTTGTCACGCAGATTGACGCAGATCTTTTTCGTCACACGGACGGTCACGGAATGTCACGGAATGTAGTCTCTGTTGACAGCAAGGATTGACAAAAACCGTGATAAACCCCTTGTTGTTGATGCTAACTGGCTCTTCGAGCCCATGATGCTGTAGCCGTCTGAAAATCCTTGAGCGAGCTCAGATATTTTCAGCCACCTGCATCATCACCCTGCTGGGCTTTTGCATCAACCCCAAGGCGATAAACAGAAAAAAAAGTTCATCCGACATTTCGAGTGATAGGATGCCCCCCTTTTTATCCCGAGACGTGTCCTTGGACCCACTGACCAACGGGAAGTGACCAGCGGATTTGTTCACACGGATTATCACGGAAGGTCACGGAGTTTGTTTCCAATTATCACACGGATTATCACGGATGGCCACGGACGAATACTATATCCCGAGAGTCATCCTGTAGTCAGGTGACCCCATTATTTAATTCGCAAATAGGAAGTAGTTCCGAGACTATCCGTGACATTCCGTGTGAAGAATATTCCGTGTGAAGAAAACATTCCGTGGACATCCGCGATACTCCGTGTGAAGGAAGACATCCCGTGGACATCCGTGACATTCCGTGTGAAGAATATTCCGTGTGAAGAAAACATTCCGTGGACATCCGCGATACTCCGTGTGAAGTAAAACATTACGTGGATAAAGACATGATATAGACGGGAACGCATCTATGATTTTCTCAGATTCAGGTGTCAAGGTGTCAAGCCTGATGGTAATCGACTGTTATCGTGGCTGTTAGCATAACAGTAGGCGTCAAGGAGGTTGCCAGAAGGTGTCAATGAGGTGTCAAGCCATGGAGAGGAAGAGCAATCGGTTGCATTCTGCCTGAAGGCACTGAATGACTCGTCAAGAGGTACTGAATGATAGGCTCAAAAGTACTGAATGACTCACCAAGAGATAGTGAACGGGATGGCAAGACAATACAAATGGCGATAAACGGCCATGGCTGTGCAAACGAGAGCAGAGACACTTATGTTTATCGCCTTGAAGAGGATGGTGGCGAGACAGCAAGAGGAACGGACACTACATTTGATAGCCCCATTAGTATTGAACCCGGGGTGGGTTCAGAGCATTTCCATTATGAGTTCAGTAGAGATAAGGTACCTATACAGAGGGATAGAAAGAAAAAAGTTCATGACCATTGAAGAAATCATGGTTGTGATACGCAGCGGCAAATACGCCAAGAGTGTACAGAATCTTCGTGACACTCTCGATATACTACGCCATGAGGGCATGACATCGCACAGCGACGCCGGCCGGACACTCCCATACATAATATGGGGCAACGGGAAGGATGGTTACACAGGGCTCGTCATGCTCTCTCTACCATGCACCGACCGGACAGTGCTGGAGGCTACACGCCTGAAAGTCAGGCTGTCGCCCAATGTCGTATGCGCCTTCACCGGATCGTCAGGGAAGACGCTGAAGGTCATCATGGCATACGAATCGGCAAGCCAGATGACCGACAGCGAGCTGTTCCACGCTAACGCCTACTGCCGTGCCGTACAGTATATGCTGGCAATGACAGGAATAGAGAGCACGGGCGAGGGAGGGCGGACGGACAGCGGATGCCGCATATCGGCCGACAGCGAATGCTATTATAATGCCGACGCTGTGGCCCTGAGAATGGAGATGCCGACAAAGATGCCTGACGACGACCTATGCAGGACGGGGAATATAACACAGCTGATGGCAAAAGCCACGACAGTGCCCGGATACACGAGGCTGGAGCACGACGTGACAACATTCAACCTCATAAGGCGTGAGCTGCAGATAAGCGACGACGGTGACGACGCCACCGAGCTGATATCTGTCGCCGAGGCATGCGCCAGAGCTGGCATTGAGGAAGAGGTCGCTGTGAAGTGTACGCTGAGGATGAGGCGTTTTGAGGGAAAGACGCTGCTCGTGAGGACAACATTCGAGGAGGCTTACAAGAACAGGACAGGGAAGACTGTCAGCAAGATCCCCAGGAGCGCGATCCTCATAACAATGATGAAACGGGCTGTGGCCACACGCTACCGTTTCCGCCGTAACGAACTGACTGACAGCATGGAGTTTATGGAGATAAACCGGCACATAGCCCGGTGGCAGCCATACACCCCCGAGGTGCGCAACACGATATGCATGGAACTGCGTGAGGCCGGCATCGACGTGTGGGACAAGGACATCGACCGCTATGTCCACTCGACCCTGACGCTGGACTACGACCCCATCGCCGTATGGCTCGACAGCCTGCCTGAATGGGACGGCCGTGACCGTGTGGCGGAGCTTGCGGCTACGGTGCCGACAGAATGGGAGATGTGGCACGAGATGTTCGCGATATGGATGAGGGCTCTCGTCAGCCAGTGGCGTGGCATAAACGGCATGTACGGGGCGACAATGGTGATGATGCTCACCGGAGAGCAGGGAACAAGGAAATCGACATTCTGCCGGCGACTCATGCCACCGGAGCTGATGCCATACTATACTGACCGTCTCGACTTCACGAACAAGCGCGACGCTGAGAGGGCTCTGACACGCTTCTGCCTCATAAACCTCGACGAGTTTGACCAGATAAGCCAACGGCAGACGGCTTTCCTGAAACACATGTTGCAGAAATCAAGCGTGACATACCGCAAGATGTACCAGAACGAGATAGAGCAGACAAGGCGTTATGCCGCTTTCTGTGCCACGACGAACAGCAACACCCCACTGACTGACCCTACGGGATCGAGGCGGTACATGGTGGTGGAGGTGACAGGGGCTATCGACACGACATACGAGATTGACTATGCCCAGCTCTATGCCCAGGTGCTGGCAGAGGTGCATGCCGGCAGACCGTCATTCTTCGACACATCGAGAGAGCACAGCATCATGGAGCATAACATCAGCTACACCGAGGAGACTCCGCTGGAGACGATGTTCAACAACACATTCGCCCCGGCGCGTGGGGGTGAGGAGCATATCGAGCTGACAACGACAGAGATTCTTCTGGAGTTTAGGAAGCGGTATGCATCGGGCATCATCGTCAACCGCAGCACGATAACAAGGATGGGACAATGGCTTAACAGCCAGGGTATCAAACCTGTACGTAAGGAGAAGGGAAGGGTCTATCGCCTCCGTCATGTCTGACGGGATGTGTAGCGAGCGGGGGGCGTCGGCCTCCTCATGGCTTGACACCTCCTTGACACCTCCTTGACACCTCCCTGACACCTGCACACCATCTCGCCAAGATATAACCACATCAGAATAAGGTAATTACCTATACGCTTGACACCTCGACACCTCGAATCAAGAAATATCAGAGACATTCCAGCCCCTGTCATGTCCGTGTCACACGGAAAGTCACGGAGTTATTTCCAATTATCACACGGATGGACACGGATGTTTTTTATCACGAGGCTTGTCCTTGAACCCACTGACCAACGGGAAGTAATTAACGGATTTGCTCACACGGATTATCATGGATAATCACGGAGTTTGTTTTCAATGATCACACGGATGGCCACGGATGGCCACGGACGAATACTATATCCCGAGAGTCACCCTGTAGTCAGGTGACCCCAATATTTAATTCGCAAATAGGAAGTAGTTCCGTGACTATCCGCGATATTCCGTGTGAAGGAAATATTCCGTGGACATCCGCGATATTCCGTGTGAAGAAAACATTCCGTGGACATCCGCGATATTCCGTGTGAAGAAAAACATTCCGTGACTATCCGCGATATTCCGTGTGAAGGAAACATTCCGTGACTATCCGCGATATTCCGTGTGAAGAATATTCCGTGTGAAGATGAAGACTGTCCGTGTGAAAGAATGAAAGGCTGCAAAAGCAACGCAAGCTACCTTTTTACAGTTTATCCATCAATCAAAATATCGTGTTGGAACTTACAAAAAAACAAGGGGCAAACGTATTGTCCTGGTCAAGACTTAACCAAAATAAAAATTTAATTTGTATCTTTGTAGCAAAAAAGGGATGGTTTCGGACAACACTTAACCAAACCGTTACCAATTAGAACATTCTACTTGACCAATATCATGATATGAACAAGGAACGGATTCTTGAAATAATAAGGTGTGGCGAGAACAGCCGTGTGCAGTTCAAGGAACACTTCACCACTCAGAAACAAATGGCAGAAGAACTCGTAGCTATGGCTAATGCCAAGGGTGGGATGATAATTATTGGCTGTAAAGATAAGAGCGGCGAAATTGTGGGCCTGTGTTACGATGAGGTACAGATGGCCAGCAGAGAGTTGGGGAATACTGCCCAAGAACACGTGAGGCCTACCATCTACCTTCAGACGGAGACAATACCTGTCAGTGCGGAAAAGTCTATACTATTGGTGTACGTTGATGAAGTTTTGACAACAGGGTGGAGATAATAAGTCCCGGGACATTGCCCTCGGGAATGACTGTGGATGACCTGAGGTTCGGAAATACGTTGCAGAGGAATCCGTTGGTGGCTCAGTTCTGTTCGCGCACCATGCAATACAGAGGCATTGGAACGGGTATTCTGCGCGCCTTCAGAGAGGGTGCACAGATGGAGTTTGACAACTCAGAATCGGGCAACCAGTTTGCAGTGAAATTTACACGGCCTGTGGAGGGTATATCCCAGTCTGACAAGAAGGCTGTCAATGGTGTGAATGTGATGGATTTGTATCCTGACCTCATGGAGCGATGTCCGAATCTACCGAAGACGGAGCAGAACAATGCGCGTGTGGTACTGCACCTATGCGAGCTGTCGGCATCAGTGGTAGAGATGATGGAAGCCACGGGATATGAGAGCCGCACTTCATTCCGTCGCAAGATACTCACACCACTGCTGGAAGCTGGTCTGATCAAGCCTGTGCTTGAAGAAAAAAACAGTCCAAAACAGAGATATACCGTTTAGGAGATAATTTGAGATTCTATTCACAAGGAGTATCACGGAGTTTTTTCCTGTCACACGGAGTTTATTTCCAATTATCACACGGATGGTCACGGATGTTTTTTATCACGAGGCTTGTCCTTGGACCCACTGACCAACGGGAAGTAATTAACGGATTTGTTCACACGGATGGTCACGGATAGTCACGGAGTTTGTTTTCAATTATCACACGGATGGCCACGGATGGTCACGGACGAATACTATATCCCGAGAGTCATCCTGTAGTCAGGTGACCCCAATATTTAATTCGCAAATAGGAAGTAGTTCCGAGACTATCCGCGATATTCCGTGTGAAGGAAATATTCCGTGGACATCCGCGATATTCCGTGTGAAGAATATTCCGTGTGAAGAAAAACATCCCGTGACTATCCGCGATATTCCGTGTGAAGAAAACATTCCGTGGACATCCGTGATATTCCGTGTGAAGAAAACATTCCGTGGACATCCGCGATACTCCGTGTGAAGAAAAACATCCCGTGACTATCCGCGATATTCCGTGTGAAGAAAACATTCCGTGGACATCCGTGATATTCCGTGTGAAGAAAACATTCCGTGGACATCCGCGATACTCCGTGTGAAGAAAAACATCCCGTGACTATCCGCGATACTCCGTGTGAAGAATATTCCGTGGACATCCGCGATACTCCGTGTGAAGAAAACATTCCGTGGACATCCGTGATATTCCGTGTGAAG
The DNA here is from genome assembly GCA_051869435.1 of Prevotella sp. Lineage (GTDB taxonomy): Bacteria > Bacteroidota > Bacteroidia > Bacteroidales > Bacteroidaceae > Prevotella. The sequence continues at coordinate 5,720 of JBJEAW010000032.1, forward strand.
AAAAACATCCCGTGACTATCCGCGATACTCCGTGTGAAGAAAAACATCCCGTGACTATCCGAGATATTCCGTGTGAAGAAAACCATTCCGCGTGACTGACAGAAAAAATATTCGTGTCTGCATGCAATAAAATATCCA
>JBJEAW010000033.1:0-15758 GCA_051869435.1 Prevotella sp.
TGTCCTTTCTTGTTTTCTTTCTGTACGCAAAAATAGCAATAATTATCCAACAATCCAAACTTACACACTACATTTTGTCTTTTTTATTAAACGCAACTGCCACTCCGCCGTTCTCATAATCCCTGATGTCCTTGTTTTTGATGTATTTCCATACATGTGGGTTCTGTAAATTAGCTTTGCCAGAGTATTGGGGTTTGGTTGAGGGCAGGTTGTCAGTTGAAGAAGGTGTGTAGCGAGTTACACAGCTGATGAGAGTGGGATTATAATCCAGCCAAAAACAAGAAGATGGCAAAACGCGACCTTTGGAATGTTTTTCTTTTCACGGTGGTGACTTTTAGAACCCACCTATAGTATAACTCACAAGAATACATAGTTCATGCCTGGGCTGCTTTCCTAACAGCATGCCGTTATTCAAGCGTACACGTCGGTATTGTCTTGTCATAAAGGCACAATCCAAGATACCTGTCATGTCACTGCCGGTGGTACAAAAACGCATGGCCGTTTGGGAACATGGCAAACGGGGAAGAAACACTTCTATATGTTTCTTCCCCGTTTTCTATATCCTACCATAGGGCGTTCTGATGCTCTATGGATATTTCATAAATAGAATATTTGTGTTTCCTTTATTTAACCTCCCAGATATCGTTTGTCTCAAGAAGTTCTGCAAAGTTGTGGTACTTCTTTGCCGCCTTAACCTCTTCAATCTGGGCCTCTACTGAGTCGTCGTATGTAGGAGCGTCAACATCGCGTATGACACCGAGCGCGATGGGGAATCCATCACCGTTGCCCATCAGCGCCAGCTTCAGCTGCAATGTGTTGTTCTCACAGTGGGCGTCGTGTACGAGGATATCTTTCTCTGTTATGCCGTTCTCGCCTATTTTGACCACTTTCAGCCCAAAACCCTCCTGTACGAGACCGTACTCGTTGTCCTTACCGAATATCAGCGGTTTCCCGTGCTCTACGTATATGGCGTTCTCTGCACGTCCGGCGTTGTTATATACAGAGGCGTGTGTGCCGTCGTTGAATATGACACAGTTCTGGAGAACCTCTGTCACTGACGCTCCTTTGTGTGCGTTGGCGGCTTTCAGCACTTCAACAGTGTGCTTGCCGTCGGTCGCCACTGTACGGGCGAAGAAGTGTCCACGTGCGCCGAAGCATAGCTCAGCAGGGCGGAAGGGGTCTTCGACAGTGCCATAAGGCGATGACTTGGAGACGAATCCGCGTGGTGATGTTGGTGAGTACTGTCCCTTTGTCAGACCGTAAATGCGGTTGTTGAGGAGTATCATGTTGAGGTTGATGTTGCGTCTGTTGGCATGTATGAAGTGGTTGCCACCGATAGCGAGTCCGTCACCGTCGCCGCTTATCTGCCATACTGTGAGTTTTGGGTTTGCAACCTTGCATCCTGTGGCTATCGCCGCGGCACGTCCGTGAATAGTGTTCATGCCGTATGTTGCCATATAGTGTGGCAGACGGCTTGAGCATCCTATGCCTGAGATGACTGCATTGTTCCAAGGCTCTGTGCCTATCTCGGCCATGGCTTTATGTAGGCTGGCAAGGAAGAAGTGGTCGCCACATCCCGGACACCAGCGTGGCTGTCCTTTCTTGAAGTCGGAAGCTGTATATGACATGGTAATGTTTTTTTGTTTTTGATGTTAGGATTAAGAATTGATGACCTTTGTGAATGCCTCTACAAGCTCATTCACGATGAATGGCTGGCCCTTTACCTGGTTGAACTGCTGTGGTGCGAATCCGTCAACCTTCATACGCAGCCATCCTGCCAGCTGTCCCATATTCTGCTCTGCCACAACGACTTTCGGGTAACGTTTCATTACCTCGGCTGTGTTCTTTGGCAGAGGGTTGATGTATTTGAAGTGAGCCTGTGCCACCTTCATGCCTTTAGCCCTCATCTCGTCCATGGCGGCACGGAGATGTCCGTATGTGCTGCCGAAACCTACCAAGAGGAGCTCCGCATCGTCAACATCGCCTATCACCTCAAGGTCTGGCACCTCGATGTTGTCTATCTTCTGCTGACGCTTGTGTGTCATGAGGTCATGGTTCTCAGGGTTAGTTGAGATGGCGCCAGTCTTGTCGTCTTTCTCCAGTCCGCCGAGAATATGCTCGAATCCCTCACGTCCTGGCACTGCCCAATAGCGTGTGCCGTTCTCTGCACGCATATAAGGAGTCCATGTTCCCTTCATCTCCTCTGGGACATAAGGAGGGTTGATAGCTGCCATGGCGTTGAGGTCAGGCAGTTTGAATGCTCCTGAGCCGTTTGCTATGTATGCGTCTGTCAACAGTATGACAGGAGTCATGTGTTCCAGTGCCATCTTTGATGCCTCATAGGCAGCATAGAAACAGTCTGTCGGCGATGTTGCGGCAATAACAGGCAGTGGTGACTCTCCGTTACGGCCGAAGAGAGCCTGCAACAAGTCAGTCTGCTCTGATTTTGTTGGCAGGCCTGTTGCCGGACCGCCACGCTGAACATCAAGCACTACGAGCGGGAGCTCCATGATGACAGCGAGGTTGATAGCTTCTGACTTAAGGCATAGGCCTGGGCCTGATGTTGATGTGACAGCGAGTGCGCCACCGAACGACGCACCGACAGCTGATGCACATCCCGCTATCTCGTCCTCACACTGTACTGTTGTGACACCGAGCGATTTGTGCTTTGACAGCTCATGGAGCACGTCGGTAGCCGGTGTGATAGGATAAGAGCCGAGATACAGCTTCAGGCCAGCCTTCTCAGCAGCGGCGATGAATCCGTACGCTGTGGCCTTGTTGCCTGTTATGTCCATGTATCGTCCAGGCACCTTGTTCTTCGTCTCGATGCGATAGACGTTTGTTGCGCTCGAGTGGGTGTTGTGGCCATAGTCATAGCCTGCCTGTATCACCTTTATGTTTGCCTCGGCTATTGCCGGCTTCTTTGCGAATTTCTCTTTAAGGAAGTTTGCCACAAGGCTCAGGTCTCTGCTGAAGAGCCAGCATACGAGGCCAAGGGCGAACATATTACGACATTTCAGCATGGCCTTGTTGTCCATACCCGTATCAGCGAGAGCGTCCTTTACCATCTGGGTTATCGGACATGCTATGACACGGTCAGGGTCGATGCCCATCTCTCCGAGATAGTCCTCTGTCTGGAACTGTGCCTTCTCCAGGTCTTTCTTGCCGAAAGAGTCTGTGTCAATGATTATTGTCGCCTGTGGCTTGGCATAACGGTACTGTGTCTTCAGCGCCGCTGCGTTCATTGCCACGAGGACGTCACATTTGTCGCCTGGTGTATAGACACTGCCCTCGCCGATATGCACCTGGAATCCTGACACACCTGTCAGCGAGCCTTGCGGGGCGCGTATGTCGGCAGGATAGTCGGGGAATGTGCTGATACCGTTTCCTACAGTTGCTGATACTGTAGAGAAGATGTTGCCGGCAAGCTGCATGCCATCTCCTGAGTCGCCTGAAAAGCGTACCACTACATCGGCGACATCTTTAATCTCCAGTTTGTCTGTCATAATTGATTTTTTATGTTTTTTACCGTATTTAGTTATTATAAGGTCTTGTCGGTTTCATTTTCTGCTGTAGGCGTGATGTCGATTTCTCCTTGGCCGATGGATAATAAGCCATTAGCGTGATGGATTCTCTGCATAATCCTGACAGCTTTCTACAAGACTACTGCAAAAGTAGTCGTTTTGTCTCATAAATAATAAAATACACGACACTTTTCTCTTATTTGTGTCTGTTTTATTATCATAAAGCAAGTGTGTGAGTGTTATTGATGCCAATAAGTAGGGTTCGGGTGTGCCTTGTGTGTCCCTACTTATTGGCTGTCAATCCGTATGAGAATATTTCTTGTTTTTACGTGTTACATTCTTTCCTCTATCCACTTGCGTGCGTTTACGAATGCCTCGTGCCATGGTGTCACGGCATCTTTCATTATGCGCTCTTCAGGGTAGTAACCACACTGCCATGGGAACTGTGTGCGCTCTGGGTGAGGCATGATGGCGAGGTGTCGTCCGTCGTTGCTTGCCAGTGCTGCCACGTCATAGTCTGAGCCATTAGGGTTGGCCGGGTATTCGTGGTGGTTATACTTTGCAACGATGTTATATACGCTCTCGTCCTGTGGCAGTCTGAACTTGCCTTCGCCGTGTGCCACCCATACGCCAATCTTCTGTCCTGAGAGGCTTCCGAACATCACGCTGTTGTTCTGTGGTATCTGGAGTGTCACGAAAGCCGACTCAAACTTATGTGAGTCGTTATGCAGCATCTGGGCGTAGTCGCGTGCGTTGGTTGTCGCGCTTGTGTTGTTCAGCAGTCCCAGCTCTACCATCAGCTGGCATCCGTTACATACACCGAGTGACAGTGTGCCCTCACGTGCGTAGAACTTGTCGAGAGCCTCTTTCGCCTTGGGGTTGAAGAGGAACGCTCCTGCCCATCCCTTTGCTGAGCCGAGCACATCAGAGTTGGAGAATCCGCCACAGAAAGCCACGAGGTTGACCTCCTCAAGTGTCTCACGTCCCGTGATGAGGTCGGTCATTGTCACATCTCTGACATCGAAGCCTGCCATATAGAACGACCATGCCATCTCACGCTCAGAGTTTGTGCCCTTCTCGCGTATTATGGCTGCCACAGGTCTGCGGCCTTCGGGGCGTGGGGTGACGGTGAGTGGCTCGCCGCTGACAGTCCATTCTACAGGGATGTTCTTGTAGTTGGCGTATCTCTCGTCGGCCTTTCCGTTGAAGCTCTGGCGGCGGTCGAGGAGATATGATGTCTTATACCACGCGTCTCTCAGTGTGTCTATGTCGAATGTGAACACCATGTCCCTGTCAGCTATCTTCGCGTTAGGCACCTGTGCGTTGCTGACAGTCTTGTGTATGGTTATCGTGCGTCCCTCGGCCGGTGTGCCTATCTTTGCGTATGCCACTCCGGCATCCTCAAGAATCTTCTTCACGCGTGGAGCGTCGTTGTCGCTTACCTGTATCACAACGCCAGGGTTCTCAGCGAAGAGAGTCTTCACGATATCAGCCTCCTGTATCTTGTCGAAGCAGAGGTCAAGTCCGCCCTTCGTATTTGCGAAGCACATCTCCAGGAGCGTTGTTATGATACCTCCGGCTGATATGTCATGTCCTGCCAGCACGAGCCCCTCCTTGACGAGCTGCTGTATGGCCATGAATGCGTCACGGAAATACTCTGCGTTCTTCACCGTTGGCACGTCTGAGCCAACCTTTCCCTGTGACTGTGCGAAGGCCGAGCCGCCGAGCTGCAGCTTGTCGAACGAGAAGTCGATATAATACAGTCTGCTTGCCGCTACATCCTTGATGACAGGCGACACGACTTTCCTTATGTCAGACACCTCGCCGCCGGCCGACACTATCACTGTTCCCGGGGCGATGATTTTCTTCCCGTCCTGGTATTTCTGTGTCATAGAGAGCGAGTCCTTTCCTGTCGGCACATTTATCTGCAGCTCACAGCAGAAATCGGACAGTGCTTTCACGGCCTTGTACAGTCGTGCGTCCTCGCCTTCCTGTGCACGGCATGGCCACATCCAGTTGGCTGATAGTGATATGCTGTCCATGCCGTCGGCCATCGGAGCCCATACAAGGTTTGTCAGCGACTCTGCCACAGAGAGCACGGAGCCTGCCGCGGGGTCGGCGAGTGCTGCCTGTGGTGCGTGTCCCAGTGCTGTCGCTATGCCTGATGTTCCTGTATAGTCGAGCGATACGACACCACAGTCAGAGAGTGGCAACTGAAGCTCGCCCTGACACTGCTGGCGTGCCACGCGGCCTGTCACACAGCGGTCAACCTTGTTTGTCAGCCAGTCCTTACATGCCACAGCCTCCAGCTGCAGGACATCGTTGAGGTACTGTGTCAGGCGCTCGTTCAGCGTGGTGTTGGTGTCGAGTCCTGTGAGGTTGTATGTCACGACGTCATACTTTCTCTCCACGGTCTTATCCACCATGTATGTCTTAGGCGACGAGCCGAACATCTGCTCTACGGCGAGGTCAAACGGTCTCACGCCGTCAGCCTGTTCGAACGCGAAGCGGTGGTCGCCTGTTGTCTCGCCGACGGTGTACATCGGTGCGCGCTCTCTGTCGGCTATCTTCTGCACATGCTCTATTGCGGCCTCGTCGATGAGGAGGCCCATGCGCTCCTGGCTCTCGTTGGCTATTATCTCCTTAGCCGACAGCGTCTTGTCGCCTATTGGCAGCTTGTCCATGTGTATGAGTCCGCCACACTCCTCGACGAGCTCAGAGAGACAGTTGACATGTCCTGCCGAGCCATGGTCGTGTATAGAGACGATAGGGTTGGTGTCTTCCTCGCCGAGTGCTCTCACGACGTTGTACGCACGCTTCTGCATCTCAGGGTTGGCTCTCTGCACGGCGTTCAGCTCTATGCCGCTTGAGTAGCGTCCTGTCTCCACTGACGACACTGAGCCGCCTCCGAGACCGATGCGGTAGTTGTCTCCGCCCATCACGACGACCTTGTTGCCCGGCTGTGGCTCGCCCTTCAGACAGTCGCGCTTGACGCCGTAGCCTACACCTCCGGCGAGCATGATGACCTTGTCGTAGGCATATTCCTCGCCGTGCTCCTCATGCTCGAATGTGAGTACAGAGCCGCAGATGAGTGGCTGGCCGAACTTGTTGCCGAAGTCTGACGCGCCGTTCGATGCCTTTATGAGTATCTGCTCCGGTGTCTGGTATAGCCACTGTCTTACCGGCAGAATCTTCTCCCATGGCTGGCATGTTGTCTCGTCGCTCCATACGAGGTGGTGTGGTGTCGTGCCCTTGGCGTCTTTGCGTGGGTATGATGTCATATATACCGCTGTTCCGGCAATAGGCCATGAGCCTGTTCCGCCGCCCATACGGTCGCGTATCTCTCCGCCTGTTCCTGTCGCCGCACCGTTGAAAGGCTCCACTGTTGTAGGGAAGTTATGTGTCTCGGCCTTCAGCGAGATGACTGATTTCACCTTCTTTATCTTATAAAGGTCAGGCTGTGAGTGGTCGGATGGTGAGAACTGCTCCACCTCGGGACCCTCGGCGAATGCCACATTGTCCTTGTACGCTGACAGTATCTTGTTAGGGTTCTCCTGTGTTGTCTTCTTTATCATCTGGAAGAGCGACGACTCTTTCTCCTCTCCGTCGATGATGAATGTCCCTCCGAATATCTTGTGGCGGCAGTGCTCAGAGTTTATCTGGGCGAATCCGAATATCTCCGAGTCGGTCAGAGGGCGTCCCAGCTCTCCCTCCACTTTGTGCAGATAGTCCATCTCCTCCTTGGAGAGTGCGAGGCCTTCCTGCTCGTTATACTCCTCCAGATTCTCTACGTGTTTGATAGGCTCTGGCTGTATGTTCACTGTGAATATGTCCTGCCCGATGCCGTTATACATGCGTTGGAGCATAGGGTCGTGTGATGCCTCTGCATCTCTCACAGGGAAGTATTCCTCTATGCGTGATATGCCTTTGAGACCCATGTTCTGGGTTATCTCCACAGCATTCGTGCTCCACGGAGTGATCATCTCACGTCGTGGCCCCACGAACCATCCCTCGAGCTTCTCGTCGCTGAGGAGGGTGGCGTTGTCATAGAGCCATGACAGCTCGTTCACTTCATCGCTGTTCAGCTGATGGTCTGTCTGTGTGGCGATGATGGTCTTTGATGGTGTCTGGAAGAATAGTACCATTGTTCTTAATATGGATTATATCTATGTTGTTGATGATGTGTTGCAACTCTGCTGGCGCGTCTGCCCCGTCCTGCCTTTCGTCTGTCTCTGTTGTTCATGAGAGATGTTCTGAGGTGGCGGCGCATGGCGCGCCCAAATATTTGGTGCAAAGTTACTTAAAATATTTATATTACAAAGAGTTTATCGGTAAATTTCTCTACAACTCTTCGTTTTTTCCTGTTTTCTTATGGCGGGTTCCCAGAAAAACTCTTTGGCTGCATTTCCCCTTCTTTCCGCCATGCTGTGGCCTTGCCGCTATCATTCTCTTCCGGCCAGCGTTCTCGCGGCCATCTCGAGGTCTTCACGGTAGGTTATCTTTATGTTCTTTGTGTCGCCGTCGATGACTCTTATCTTTGTCTCAGGCATATACCTGAAGACTACAGAGCAGTCGTCGGTAGGCGAGAAGTCCTTGTCTTCCAACGCTTTCCTGAAGGCCTCGGCTATCACTCCCCGTCTGAATCCCTGCGGTGTCTGCACGTTCCTCAGCCTGCTGCGTGGTGGTATGCGTGATATGTTTCCCTCGCTGTCCACCTCGATTATCGTGTCTGTTGCCGGCACGGCCACCTCGACAGCCTCACACGTGTCGAGGGCGTCGATACAGTCGTCTATTATGCGTTGTGTGACGAGTGGCCTGACGGCGTCATGGAACAGCAGCCTCGCATTGTCGTCGGTGTATGCCGACAGGGCCGCCAACGACGAGTGGTATCGCTCTTTCCCGCCTTTCAGCACATGTCTCACTTTCCCGTACCTCTCTCTCTCCACCATGTCCCTTACCTCGTCAACATAGTCTTCCTTTGTCACTATCGCTATCTCGTCTATGCGCCGGTTCTTGCTGAAAGCCTCTATGGTATGCTGGATGACAGTTTTCCCTGCCACCTCTATGAATTGTTTCGGCTTGTCGCCTCCTACTCTTGTGCCAGAGCCTCCGGCGAGTATTACTGCTACGTTCATCCTTCTTTTCCTTCTGTTTGTTATGGTTATTCTGTTCTTCTTGCTCTGTCTCTCCATGTGTCTGGCCTTTGTTCTTGTTCCGGCTCTTATGTCTATTATTCCCTTGAATTCCAAGCGTTAAAGTTATTACATGTCTATTTTTTGTACAAAAGTATGATTTTTATTTAGAAAAACAAAAGCATTTCCTAAATATTTGGTAATTTTGCATCCATGACTGCCGTCGTCCCATCACTGCGGGCGTCTCTGCGTCTGCGGATGGGCTTATGCTGTCGCCCTGACGGGCTATGTAATGCCCCTTTTCCGCACGAAACAATTAGAATCATGTTTTCCTTACGGGTGGGTCTGTCAGCTCTGTTATGACAGACAGTCTGGCGGCTTGATGCTTGTCATGCGCCCTAAACCCCATTGATACGATTATGTTAGATAAGAACAGTAAGATTTATGTTGCCGGCCATCGTGGCCTTGTAGGCTCGGCCATCTGGAACAATCTTCTCTCCCGTGGCTATCAGAATCTTGTCGGCCGCACACACTCTGAGCTTGACCTTACCGACCAGCTTGCCGTCCGCCGCTTCTTCGACGAGGAGCGTCCTGACGCTGTTGTCCTTGCCGCCGCCTTTGTCGGGGGCATCATGGCCAACTCGCTCTACCGTGCCGATTTCATCATGATGAACATGAAGATACAGTGTAATGTCATCTCTGAGGCTTACGCCCACGGTGTCAGGAAGCTACTCTTCCTCGGCAGCACATGTATCTATCCGAAGAATGCGCCACAGCCCATGACCGAGGACTGTCTCCTCACCTCTCCTCTTGAATATACCAACGAGGAGTATGCCATCGCGAAGATTGCCGGCCTGAAGATGTGCGAGTCATACAACCTGCAGTATGGCACAGACTATATCGCTGTCATGCCTACCAATCTCTATGGGCCCAATGACAATTTCCACCTTGAGAATTCGCATGTCATGCCGGCCATGATGCGCAAGGTCTATCTCTCAAAGCTCATACACGATGGAGCGTGGGACAGCATCAAGAGGGATATGGATCGCCGCCCGGTGGAGGGTGTCAGCGGCTCATCGCCGCGCGAGGAGATTCTCACTGTCCTCTCGCGCTATGGCATTGAGGACAACCGTGTCACGCTATGGGGCACAGGCACGCCGCTGCGCGAGTTCCTCTGGAGCGAGGATATGGCCGACGCCTCTGTCCATGTGCTCCTTAACGTCAGCTTCTCTGACATCATCGGCATAGAGCGTTATTCGAGCGTACACTATGGTGCGGCGACCGACGGAGCTGTTGACCGCAACCACTCTGCCGGACGTGGAGGCGCCATACCCTCACTCGGCGAGATACGCAACTGCCACATCAACGTCGGCACAGGCAAGGAGCTGACCATACGTGAGCTGTCACAGCTTGTCGTCGAGGCTGTCGGCTTTGAGGGTGAGGTATGCTTCGATGCCACTAAGCCCGACGGCACTCCGCGCAAACTCATTGATGTCTCTAAGCTCCACTCGCTCGGGTGGACCCACCGGGTGGAGATCGGGGAGGGTGTCCGCAAGCTCTTCGAGTGGTACCGCTCCACTATCTGACGACACACACTCAGCCCCGCCATGCTAAGGTTCCTGCCACAGGACAGGCAAGGACGAGTAATGGGAGAGCCATAGGGGCGATGGCTCAGGCGGGCCACGTCAGTGTCTCCATCCCCCCCATAGCTTTACCTTTCTCATGGTCTATATATAATAAGGAGAAAGCGAAAACCCTCAAATAATTATCATCATTCACCGACTATAAATACAATCCTACAATTTTCATTATTTATGGAAAAGAAGAATATAGCCCTCATCACGGGTGTCACAGGCCAGGACGGCTCTTATCTGAGCGAGTTTCTCCTTCAGAAAGGCTATGAGGTTCATGGCATCATACGCCGCAGCTCTGTCGATTACCGTGAACGCATAGCCCATCTTGAGGGCACGCCGCATTTCCATCTTCACTATGCCGACATGACCGACTCCATGTCGCTCGTAAAGCTTGTCGGCCTCGTTCAGCCCACAGAGATATACAACCTCGCGGCACAGTCGCATGTCCAGGTGAGCTTTGACGCCCCTGAGTTCACGGCCGATGTTGATGCCACGGGCGTGCTCCGCATCCTTGAGGCTGTACGCACCAATCATCTTGAGCACTCATGCCGCATATACCAGGCCTCCACATCCGAGCTTTACGGCAAGGTCGAGGAGGTCCCGCAGAACGAGGAGACACCGTTCCATCCTTATTCGCCCTATGCTGTCGCCAAGCTCTATGGCTATTGGATAATTAAGGAATACCGTGAGGCGTACAACATGTTCTGCTGCTCGGGCATCCTCTTCAACCATGAGTCAGAGCGCCGTGGCGAGACATTCGTGACACGTAAGATAACGCTTGCCGCGGCACGCATAGCACAGGGGAAGCAGGAGAAGCTCTTCCTCGGCAATCTCTCCTCCCTGCGCGACTGGGGCTATGCCAAGGATTATGTCGAGTGTATGTGGCTCATCCTCCAGCATGAGACACCTGAGGACTTTGTCATCGCCACCGGCGTACAGCATTCTGTCCGTGAGTTTGCCTACGCTGCCTTCAAGGCTGCCGGCATCGAGCTGGAGTTCCGTGGCGAGGGCATCGACGAGAAGGGCGTATGCGTTGCGGGCCCTAAGGAGCTTGTCGGCAAGACTCTCGTCGAGGTGAGCGAGGATTTCTACCGTCCCACTGATGTTGTCAACCTTTGGGGCGACCCCTCCAAGGCACGCCGTGAGCTCGGGTGGGACCCTCAGAAGACCACCTTCGAGCAGCTCGTACAGATAATGGTACACCATGACATGCAGAAAGTCGCGGCCGACCACGTGGCCAGCGTCATGCGCACTAACCTTGCCGAGTATCTTGAGAAAGGTGTCGTGAAGTAAACAGCAGACAGCGAGAGAGGTGGAACCCCCAGCCCCCCACCCCGTAGAGACCTCAATATATCGACATTCTGAGACCTCGTTGTCTCTATAACAGCTCCATCTTCTCTCTCCAGAAAACAAAAACATCCAATGAAGACAATAACATGCATAGGCCATATCACCCGCGACCACATCGTCACTCCCACGAGTGATGTCTCCATGCCGGGTGGCACGACATACTATTTCTCTTATGGCATAAACTCCCTCTTGAAGTCATCGCCCCGCGCCGCCTCTGAGGTGTCTTACCGCCTTGTAGCCTCGCTGGCCGACAGCGACATGAAGGCTGTCGATGACATGCGCGCTGAGGGCATTGATGTCAGTGTGGTGCCTTCAAGGGAGACGGTGTTCTTCGAGAATATCTACGGCGCCGACACTAACAACCGCCGCCAGCAGGTGCTTGCCAAGGCCGACCCCTTCACGCTCTCCAGCGTGCGCGATATCCGTGCCGACTATATCGTCCTCGGCTCTCTCCTCGCCGACGATTTCCCTCTTGATGTCGTGCGCCATCTCCATGACTGTGGCACTGTCGTCCTCGACGCCCAGGGCTATCTCCGTGAGGTGCGTGGCACGAGTGTTGTCGCCTGTCCGTGGAATGGCAAGGACGATTTCCTGCGTTATATTGACATCCTGAAGGTCAACGAGCATGAGGCCGAGGTGCTGACAGGCGAGCGTAACCTGCGCCGTGCGGCGATGATGCTTCATGAGCAGGGCATCAGTGAGGTGCTGCTGACTCTCGGCAGCTATGGCAGTATGGTTGCCGCCGGCGGCGAGCTGTATGACATCCCTGTTGTGCCAGAGCGGCAGAAGGTCGATGCCACAGGCTGTGGCGACTCTTATGTCCTTGGCTATCTCTACCGTCGTGCCCAGGGCGACAGCCCGCGCGACGCCGCCCTCTTCGCCTCGGCTGTCGCGACGGTGAAGATTGAGGGCCATGGCCCTTTCCGTGCCACAGAGGCTGAGGTTGTCTCACGTCTGAGGGAGATGGGGGTGTAAGGGTTGTCCGGATCTCCCGGAGAGGCCGGATGCTCCGGGTTTTCCGGATTATCCGGAAGTTCCGGGTCATCCGGAGCCTCCAGTCTCTCCGGCCCTTCCGGTCTCTCCGGTTTAAACCTTGTGCGGGGTGTACACGTTTCCGTGTACACCCCGCACAAGGTTTAAAATCTGTCTCTTACATTCCCTTAGATGTCTTCAGGGCGTTGAGGTTGTTGGCGGCCTTTGCGGCTTTCTCTGCGGCTTTCTGTGCCTTGTCGGCAGCCTTGCGCTGTGCCTTCTCGGTCTTGATAGCCTTGTCGATGACCTTCTTCTCGTCCTGGGCTGTCTTCAGCTCGGCCTTCTTCGTGTTCATGTCTGTCACGTAGGTGGCGTTGCCCGGCTCAAGCTTCATCTTGCTCTTCAGGGCCTTGATCTCACTCTTCAGCGCGCTGATCTTGTACTTGTACTCTGTGCTGAGCTGCTGGTTCGTCTTCTCCTGTGCGAAAGCGAATGATGGCATGGCGATGATGGCCAATACCGCGATGATGTTTTTGATTGTCATAGGATGGTCTTGTGTTTAGTAGTTATAATTGATATCTGTTTTGTCTCGTTATTCTTCGTCACGGTGAGCCGCTGACAGCCCCAACATGTGCTGACGGGCTGGCGTTCCCTCTCTCTCCAACCTGTTGATGACCTGACATTTCCTCTCTCCCCACGATGATGCTCATCACCGTGGGAGAGAGGAAGGATGCCCGCCGTATGACGGGGGGTGTCATGGATTCATGACATGGGGTGTTCGCCGTATCTTTGGGTTGGGATTGTCGGATATGTATCTGAGATTGTCGGACGTTATTTAAATAAGGTTAGTATAGTGGCTTTTGCTGGCTTACATCTGCAAAGTTAATTGTTTTTGGGAAATATCAAACATTTCTGCTGGTATTTTTTCCTTATCACTCAAAAAAACATATTCCTACGCCCCTCTCCCCTCCCGTTCCGCCCCATTCTGCCGTTCTGGCGGCCATGCCATGTGTCTGTCGTCCGTGTCGTCGGCGGGACGCCACGGCATGGTTACAGACTGTAATCCCAGCCACGGTGTTTGCTTACAGTTTTCTTGCTGACATGTCAGAATTCCCATTCCTACTGAATGGCTCTCCCATCCGTACTGTCTTAGGCCGCCATCCGTAGCCTCTTGCCGCCTCATTCAGTAGGCTTACAGTCGCCATCCTTTTTCCGCCCGTCCACGCCATTTCTCGTCTGCGTCTCATGCTCCCAGGGTGTCACACAAGAAAGTATTGCATGTATATCCCGGCATCGGCAAAGAACCAGTCCGGCGTCCATGTCATCATAGTCCTCCATGGGCGTTATGGGAATATATATGACAAAGAAGGGCTATACCCCGTCATGGATGTTCTACAGAACACTGAAGAACACTGTGATGTTCGATGCGTCTAAGCTCTCGTCATCTCTCTTGACCGACGGCGGCAACGGCGTTTACACCTTCAACAAGGCTAACACTGCCAGCGCAGCCCTGACATACGACGGCGTAGAGCATATCGACAACAGCAACGTCGTCTTCATCAACCATACCAATGAGGACCTCATTGCCGGATGCTCCGGAGCTTCCGGGTTATCCGGTTCATCCAGTTCTTCCGGTCTTCTCTGTCCCCGCGGCATCGCCGCGGGGACGGAGAAGCTATAATCACTTCCTCTCCTTTATCGCGAAGACAGCGGCGGCCCCTATAAACAGGAACACACCTGCGACAACCATCATCATAGGCTGGTTCGACGCGCCGTTGTCTGCCAGAGGCATGAGGCCCAGGATTGCGCCGCCAAGTATGGCCGCTACAATCTGTGGCAGACAGATAGTGCCATTGAACAGTCCGAGGTATGTGCCCATGTGGCCCTTGCCCTCAAGGGCGTTGGTAAGAAGCGTGAACGGATAGGCAAGCATCGCGGCCCAGCCACAGCCAATCAGCACGAACGACACAAAGAGGAGATAAGGGTCGTTGATGTATGCCATAGACACGAAGCCTATGCCGCCAAGAACAAGGCTGAGGGCATAACCCAGCTTCGTGCTCTTGATGTTAGGTATCACCGTAGCCCATACTACCGAGCCGACAGCCTGAACGGCATACAGGATGCCCACCCAGTTGCCCGCAAGCTGGTATGCCTCTGACTTCGTGTCAAGCTCGCCGTTGAGTATCGGGGTGTCGAAGGCGTTGGCCGCTACGGTGCCGTTGGTGTATGTCCACATGAAAAGGAACGCCGCCCAGCAGAAGAACTGGACAAGACCTATCTCCCAGAACGCTGCCGGAGCCTTGACGAGAAGCTTCACCATGCCTGGCTCGTCTGCGCCCGCCTCGCTCTCTGACGCTGCCTCCTCGATGCCGTTATACGCGTTATACTCTGCCGGAGCCCACTCCCTCACCTTCAGCGTCGTGTATATGACACAGAGGATAAGGATGGCGGCACCGATATAGAACGAGTAGATGACAGAGTCGGGCACAACACCCTCAGGGGCGGTATTGCTGATGCCTATCCATGTGAAAAGGAACGGGAAGATGAAGCCGACAACAGAGCCGGCATTGCAGAGGAACGACTGTATGGAGTAGGCCTTCTTCTTCTGCTCCTCATTGACCATATCGCCGACAAGCATCTTGAACGGCTGCATAGCCATGTTGATAGACGTGTCGAGAAGCATGAGCATCAACAGGCCGAAGAGCATGACGGCCGTCATCGTGCCCCAGACAAGCGTCGTGTTGTCAAGATGGAGAGAGCCGGCATTAGGCAGCAGGCACATCACAGCGACTGCCACCGCGGCGCCAAGGAACAGATACGGGATGCGGCGGCCCCAGCGACACCACGTGCGGTCAGAGTATTTGCCGACAAGGGGCTGGACGATGATTCCCATAAGCGGAGGGAGTATCCAGAAGAAAGAGAGTGAATGAGGGTCGGCACCAAGGGTCGAGAAGATACGAGAGATGTTGGCCGACTGGAGGGCGTAGGCTATCTGTACGCCGAAGAATCCGAAGCTGAGGTTCCAAAGACCCCAGAAGTTCATGTCTGGTTTACGTTTCATTGTTTGTATATTAGGTTTTGTTTTTCTTGTTTTCTTGCTGCGCCCTGTCATGTTCACCCCGCGCTTTGTAAACACTGGCGACACC
>JBJEAW010000033.1:15858-25298 GCA_051869435.1 Prevotella sp.
CACGCCCTGAAAGGGCAGAAGCGTTAATGCCACTCTTCGCTGTCGGGAGCGACACCGCAAACCTTCGGCAGAGAAGCAAGGCAGAGAGTCATAGCGGGCGTGTCGTGCCACGTATGACAAGGCTCGTCTTCACGATGCGCTTGTTCACCCTGTCAACAGGTAGCTTCCCCTCCACCTCGTCGATAAGGATATCGACAGCCTCACTGCCAACGGTCTCGCCACGCTGGTTGACAGACGTCAGCTGAGGGTCGGAGGCGATGGCACGGAAACCGTCAGAGAAACCGAAGATGGAGATATCCTCCGGCACACGGAGACCACTGCGCTTCACAACACGGAGGATGCCGATGGCGGTGTCATCGTTGATGGCGAAGAACGCGTCAGGACGCTCCGGGCTGAGAAGCAGCTCAGGCGTGATGCGCTCTGCGTCGATGCGGTTGTCACAGATGCGGATGATTGACTCGTCAAACGGTATGTCATGGTGGAGCAGCGCGTCCTTGTAGCCATTGAAACGGTTCTTCGATATCTCAAGATGCATGGGCGAACCGAAGAACGCTATCCTGTGACACCCCGTCGCTATAAGATGACACACAGCGTTATACACGCCCATGTAATCATCGACAACGACACGCGAGGCGTTGATGCCATGGCAGATGCGGTCGAAAAAGACAAGCGGAAGGCCGGCAGCCTGAAGCTCACGGAAGTGGGAATAGTCTGATGTGCCCTTGGCGAGAGAGATGATGATGCCACAGACACGGGCCTTGGCAAACGCCTGGCATGTCTCCACCTCACGCTCGTAGCTCTCATGGCTCTGGCCTATGATGACACGGTAGCCGCGCTGGCGTGCCCGCTCCTCAATGCCACTGAGCACGGTGTCGAAATAATAATGCACAAGCTCAGGCACTATGACGCCTATCGTGCGTGATGGCAGGAGACGCGTATTGCGAAGGTCGCGGGCCACGATGTTCGGCATGAAGTTATGCTCACGCGCAAAACGCTGTATCTCATCACGGCGTTCGGGAGAGATGCGGCGCGAGTTCTTCAGGGCGCGGGACACTGTGGCAACCGACGTGCCAAGAGCATCGGCGATGTCCTTCATCGTGATTGACTTGTTGTCGTTCATTAATGTGATGTGTATTGTTATAGCGGGTTTTAGTCTTTTGTACAAAGCATGATGACACCTCGGCATGACACAGGATGCCGCAGGGACGGACATGGAATGTAAGGCACAGAAAGCCTCCTAATCCTTAACCGCTACAAAATTATACATTTCTTTCCATATAACATTATTATATAAATAATTATTTGTTAACGAAGTGTGCAAACGATTGCACAACAAAGTTTGCATATTTTCTGAAAAAATAGTACTATATCTGATTAAAGAATGTAACTTTGCACACAGAAAGAGAAAAAGGGATATCAGAGCTTGTCTGGTACATGTCGGCTGACATGCTATCACATGGCTGCTGACAAGAAAAACCATTACTCGATACTATCCCCCAGGGCCATCAGAGAATGGCGGCTGACGATACGGCCACACAAGGCCGTCATAAAGCGACTAACACTGTATACATCTATATATTCAAAATAAAACAACTAAACTTAACAAACAATTTCTAATGAAGCAGGTATTTATGAGAATCCCGCAGCGGGCCTTCGTGCTTGTTATCGGGCTTTTGCTTTCTGTCGGTGCCTTCGCACAGATTACTGTGAACGGCAACGTCAAGGATGCTACTGGAGAAGCTGTCATTGGCGCCACAGTCCGCATCGTCGGGCAAGATGGCGGTACAGTGACCGACTTCGACGGTAATTTCGTACTGAAATGTGAAGAGGGCGCTGACCTTCAGGTAAGCTCTGTAGGCTATCAGACAGTGACTGTAAAGGCTAAGCCGACTGTCTCTGTTGTGCTGCAGGACGATGCCGCACTCCTCAATGAGGTGGTGGTCATCGGTTACGGTGTAGCTAAGAAGAACGACCTCACAGGTTCTGTCACAGCCATCAAGCCTGACGAGAAGAACCGTGGTCTCGTTACTAACGCACAGGACATGATTCAGGGTAAGATAGCTGGTGTGAACGTCACAACAGGCTCTGGTGCTCCTGGCACAGGAGCGTCAATCCGCATCCGTGGCGGCTCTTCGCTCAACGCCTCTAACGACCCTCTTATCGTTATCGACGGTCTCGCTATGGATAACAAGGGTGTGAAAGGTCTTTCCAACCCTCTCTCTATGGTCAACCCTAACGATATCGAGTCGTTCACTGTCCTCAAGGATGCCTCTGCCACCGCCATCTATGGTAGCCGTGGCTCTAACGGTGTCATCATCATCACTACAAAGAAGGGACGCAAGGGAACAGGAAGCATGGCTCCACGCATCTCTTACAACGGCAATGTGTCTTACTCTGTAGCCGCAAAGAAGTATGACCTCCTGGATGGAGACGAGTACCGCCAGTTCGTAAAGAGCTACTATGGTGAGGACTCTGACGCCGCCAAGCTCCTCGGCAATGCCAACACTGACTGGCAGGACGAGATATACCGTGGCGCTGTCAGCACAGACCATGGCGTGACAATCACCGGCGCATTGAAGGATGTGCCTTACCGCGTCAGCCTCGGATATACTGACCAGAACGGTATCCTCAAGACCTCTAACTTCCAGCGTACAACAGCGTCTGTAACGCTCAACCCTTCTTTCCTTGACGACCACCTCAAGTTCAACATCAACGGAAAGTTCATGTACGCTCACACACGCTACGCCAACACTGACGCTGTCGGCGAGGCTCTCCGTATGGATCCTACACAGCCTGTCTATGGCGATGTTTACTTCCCATCTGACATAAAGCAGCCGGACGGCATGACAGACCTTGAGTGGGCGGCTTACAAGGCTTCTGCTGTAGAACAGATGAGAAACAACAACCGTGGCTATTTCATGTGGGCGAGCGATGGCTCTGCTCTCGGTAGCAAAGACTATATCCTCACAGCCAACTCTAAGTCAGCAAAGAACCCTGTCGCTCTTCTCGACGAGAAAGACGACCGCGCAAACTCTTTCGACTATATGGGCAATGTCGAGGTTGACTACGCCGTACACGGACTGGAAGACCTCCACATACACATGAACTTCTCTGGCGACTGGGCTAACGGTAAGCAGAACACTGACATGGCTGACTGGGGACCATCTAACTTCTACTATGGTAACACAGGCTTCACAAAGGAGAACAAATACAACCTCACATACTCTGCATACGCACAGTATATGAAGGACTTCCTCAAGACACAGAACGTAAACCTCATGGTGGGCTACGAGTGGTCACACGCCAAGAACTGGGGCAACTCTCTCTACTACGACCCACGCACTTCTACACCTGAGACAGCAGGACAGAGCTACTCAAAGTCTATCTGGAAGACAGAGAACTATCTCGTCAGCTTCTTCGGACGTCTCACATATTCTGCTTGGGACCGCTACATGCTGACAGCTACTGTACGTCGCGACGGTTCTTCTCGCTTCAGAGAGCACTGGGCTACATTCCCTTCTGTAGCTCTCGGATGGAAGATTAACGAGGAGGCTTTCCTTAAGGATGTCAAGGAGATTGACGAGTTGAAGCTCCGCCTCGGATGGGGTAAGACAGGCCAGCAGGACGGTATCGGCGACTACACATATTTCGCTTCTTACGATGTCAACTCAAACAACACTGACGGACGCTATCCTATACTCGGCGTGAACAACGACGGTCTGCTCTATCGCCCACAGGCATACAACAAAGACCTCAAGTGGGAGACAACAACAACATGGAACGTTGGTCTCGATGTCTCTCTCTTCCGCAACCGCGTCTCGGCTGCCGTTGACGCTTACTACCGCAAGACTACCGACCTTATCAACACAGCCTCTGTGTCTGCCGGCTCAAACTTCCGCAACCAGGTGACATCAAACATCGGTACACTCGAGAACAAGGGTATCGAGGCTTCGCTCACCGTGCGTCCTATCGTGACACGCGACTTCACATGGGAGGTGACAGGCAACTTCACATACAACAAGAACGAGATCACTGAGCTCACAGGCGAGTCTTCACGCGTGAAGGCTGGTGACGGCGGCATTGATGCAGGTACAGGTAATGTCGTGAAATACCACTCTGTAGGTTATCCCGCAGGCTCATTCTTCGTCTTCCAGCAGGTTTATGACAAGGACGGCAAGCCACTTGAGGGCGTATATGTTGACCGCAACGGCGACGGACAGATCTCTGAGAGCGACAAATACTTCTACAAGAGCCCGGCAGCTCCTTATCTCGCAGGTCTCTCTATGAAGTTCCTCTACAAGAACTGGGATCTCGGCTTCAACCTCCGTGCAAGCTTCGACAACTATGTATTCAACGACCGTCAGGCAAACTACGTGAATGTAAGCAAGCGCTTCGACTCTTCATTCAACTACCTCCAGAACACCACAGCACAGGCAGTGCTCGACAACTGGAGTACATATGACCACGTGCTCTCTGACCGTTTCGTGCAGAACGCATCGTTCCTCAAGTGTGACAACATCGCTCTCGGCTACTCGTTCGACAACCTCTTCAAGAGCGGCAGCTATAACGGCATCTCTGGTCGTGTTTACCTCAGTGCCACAAACGTCTTCACCATCACCAACTATGATGGTCTCGACCCAGAGGTGGGCAGCGGTATCGACTTCAACATGTACCCACGTCCTTTCACATTGCAGATGGGTGTAAGCCTCAACTTCTAATACATATAAAACAATTAAAGGCATAAAAATATGAACTTCAAATATATTAAGAATATACTGCCAGTGGCTGCCATAACACTTACAGCAGGCTTGAGTTCTTGTACGGGAGACCTGGATGTCACTCCTATCGACCCGAACACCATCATGACTGTAGATGAGGTCGGGCTCTATACAAAGTGCTATGCCAACATGGCGCTTGCTGGCAACACAGGCGCTAACGGCGACTGTGACATAGATGGTCTCGATGGCGGTACTACAGGCTTCGTGCGTCAGCTCTTCAACGCTAACGAGCTTACTACAGACGAGTCTATCTGCGGATGGGGTGACGATGGTATCCTCGGTTTCGACTACAACACATGGGACGCTTCACACCCAATGCTGAAAGGTTTCTACTACCGTCTCTATGCCGGTATCAACTACTGCAACCACTATCTTGATGTTTGCGCCGGTGTTGACGCCACACGTACAGCAGAGGTACGTTTCCTCCGCACACTCTACTACTCTTACCTCCTCGACTGTTGGGGAAATGTTCCTTTCGCACTCGAGCTCTCAGCTTCCTCACCACAGCAGATATCACGTGCTGACCTCTTCAAGTGGATCGAGGCTGAGCTCCTCGGCAAGGCAATGTCTGCAAATGCGGTGAAAGACCCTTCTGTCGAGATTGTAAACCGTGCTGAGGGCGACGCTATCATTGATGGTCTCCAGCCAGCACAGGCACGCACATCTTCTTCTGATGGCTACGGACGCGCGGACCAGGACGCTGCCAACCTCCTCCTCGCCCGTCTTTATCTCAACGCTGAGGTTTATACAGGCCAGGCTCGTTGGGCTGACGCTAAGACATATGCAGAGAAGGTGATCAACGGCCCTCACAAACTCTGGACACAGGGATCAGGCAAGTGGTCGGCTTACCAGATGCTCTTCATGGGCGACAACGGTGAGAACGGCGCTTCTGTAGAGGCTGTCCTCCCGCTCATTCAGGACGGTAAGACAACTACATCATGGGGTACGACACTTTTCCTCATGGCCTCTACATGGAAGTCTGACATGGATGAGGATAAGGACTACAACACGACAGAGTTCTGGTCAGGCAACCGCGCACGCTCACAGTTCGTGGCTAAGTTCTTCCCTAATGGCGACGCTCCTGCCGCTTCAATCAGCGAGATGGTGCTCCTCGCAGGCGATGACCGTGCTCTCCTGCATGGTAAGGACCGCGAGCTTGTAGTGACAAAGGTGTCTGAGTTCACATCAGGATTCTCTGTAGGCAAGTTCCGCAACTCATACGTAAACGGTCAGGCTGGCCACAGCTCACAGTTTGTCGATACAGACTATTTCCTCATGCGCTCAGCAGAGGCTTACCTCATCGCTGCTGAGGCAGACGCACGTCTGAACGGCGGACAGACAACAGCAACAGGTGCTGGATACATCAACGCTCTCCGCTCACGTGCCAACACTACAACCCAGCCACAATACTCTCTCCAGCAGATACTCGACGAGCGCTCACGTGAGCTCTACTACGAGGGATTCCGCCGTACAGACCTCATCCGCTACGGATACTTCGGTGGTCCTAAGTCTGCTGAGTATGTATGGGACTGGAAGGGTGGTGCTGCCACTGGTGTCAGCTTCCCAGAGTACCGTAACCTCTTCGCTCTTCCTGACGAGGATGTAAACGCTAACCCTAACCTCGTACAGAACAACGGTTATAACTAAAAAAAGGCATTAACAGATTATGAAAAAGATATTTTCTTATGCGACAATTCTTCTTGCAGGCATACTCGCATTGACATCATGCTCGGATGACCGTGACAGCAATCCTACGCTGACACAGCCTACTACATTCGTGCTGAACAATCCTGCTGTAGGTAGCGGTGCTGTCGACCTGGCAAAGTCAGAGGGTATTGAGCTGACATGGTCACAGCCGACAGAGTACACCACAGGCAACGCCGCTGTTGTCGCTACCTACACCATAGAGCTTTCTACCAAAGGCTCTTTCAACCAGAAATATGACGACAACGCAGAAGAGGGTGGCAATGACGGCGCCGACTTCATAGCACTCGACGAGACCACAACACTCTGCAAATACACTATTCCTGCCACTACTCTCGCCACAGCTCTCCAGAAGCTGGAGAAGTATGAGGATGGCGCTGTACCTGCCACACAGAGCGTGACATACCGTATTCACTCAGCTGTGAAAGACGCTGCCGCTAACGAGTATTTCCCTATCTACTCTAACACCGTAAGCATGACTACTGTGCCTTACTATGTTGAGCTGAAGGACGCTCCTGTCGTTATGTGGTACCTCGTAGGTAACATGTTCGGCGGCAAGTGGGGCTCAGACATCGGCGTTAGCGCT
This sequence comes from Prevotella sp., assembly GCA_051869435.1. Taxonomy (GTDB): domain Bacteria; phylum Bacteroidota; class Bacteroidia; order Bacteroidales; family Bacteroidaceae; genus Prevotella. Next base: position 22,927 of record JBJEAW010000033.1, read on the forward strand.
CTCCCGATGTTCCTCAAGGCTGGCTACGAGTATGACAAGAAGACTGGCACCGGCGAGCTCGAATACACTAACTACTTCATCACAGGCGAGTACGACAACACCAACGGCAACGAGTCAAGCACAGCCGGATTCAAGATCCAGCCTGCTTCGTTCAACTGGGATCTTGGTATGACAGGTAAGGGTGACGGCTCTAAGGGCTCTATCATCTTCCGCAACAAGGGTGCTGACGGTGGACATATCGTCGCTCCTGCTGACGGCTACTGGACTGTCACAATGAACACAGCCAACAATACCGCTACAATGACCAAGTATGAGGGTGATGTGACAAACTATGGCTCTGTATCTCTCTCTGGCTCGTTCAACGGTTGGGACAAGACCCCAATGCTTCCTTACAACAGCGAGGGTGTTGAGAACCACGCTTGGTATTTCGTGCTTGACGCTACTGCTGAGACAGCTTCTGAGCGCGGCAACTGCGAGTTCAAGTTCCGTACAGATGATGATTGGCTCGGCTTCGGCCCAAGCGATGGTACATATTCAGCTTCTGGTATTGCAGGTAGCGGTGCTAACCTCGGCCTCCCTGTCGGATTCAAGTATGTTATCTCGTTCAATGACATCACAAAGGCATTCAGCATTCAGGTTCTTCAATAATTTAACTTCTTAGATAGAAATCATTATGATTAAGAAAATATTTTCTGCTCTGCTGCTCGCTACCACTATGGTAGCCTGCACAGACGACTACACCGATTGGGCAGCTCCACAGCAGAATCCCCAGCCTGAGACTGTGTCTTTCGGTAATGGCAGTGTCAGCGAGGTCGGCCTCATTGACTTTGCCAATGAGTTGCCAGCAAACGTACAGGTCTGTAACATCACTGCTCCTACTGCCTCTTCTGAGGAGTACAGCACAGTAATCTATAAGCTCAACCTCGGCACAACATCCATGAGCATCGGTGCTGACGGCACTATACCTGCTGAGATTCTGAAGACTTACATCGAGTCAACATACGGTAAGGCTCCTACACAGCGTGATATCACATCTACCGTAGAGCAGTGGATATCTAATGGTACGACAGCCATCAAGACTGCCACATCTGGCGAGTTCCTCGTAAAGGCAGTCCTTGACGCTCCTGAGATTTATCCTCACATGTATCTCATTGGCGCTCCTTCAGCTTGGGATCCTACATGTACGACTCTCCCATTCACACACGATGACAGCAAGAGCGTATATGACGACCCAATCTTCACTATCACAGTTCCTGTGGGCGAGGGTGACACATGGTTCGCTTTCGCTGACGACAAGACTGTAGAGACAGGTGACTGGAAGATGGTGTTCGGTGCTCGCGAGGGTAATGGTACGAACCTTATTGGTGAGACAGGTTACTTCACACGTCGTACTGACCTCTCAGACGACGGCTCGTTCAAGATCACTGTCAACGGTGATGCCAAGTATATGAAGATCACTCTGAACGTGATGGACGGCACATATCTCATCGAGAAGGTCAGCTTCTCTGACTTCATCTACGAGATTGGCAACAACACAGGCTGGAACGGTGTCAACCCGCTGTCTAACAACGGCGAGGGTCTCTACACTGGCTACTGCTGGATGGATGGCGAGTACAAGTTCCGTCCTAACGAAGGAAACTGGGATGGCGACTGGGAGATGGTTGATGACCTCGGAAATAACCAGTACACATTCCATGCAGATGGCGGTCCTAACTTCCCTGGCCTCAACGGTTTCTATGAGATGAAGGTCAACCTCGCTACCAACACAGCTCAAATGACTGAGGTTAAGTCTATCACATGTGTCGGCAACCACAACGGCTGGAATCAGGCTGACGCTGCACAGCACATGACCTACAACCAGGCTGAGGGATGCTGGGAGCTCACCACTAATCTCAAGGACGGCTTCAAGTTTGCTATGAACGACGACTGGTCTGTATCTTGGGGTGGCGCCAACGGTAACCCAGCCGCTTACGACAACCTCTCACAGAATGGTGGCAAGGATCTCGAGACACCTGCTGGAGAAGGAACATACGAGATTAAGCTCTATCTCAGCTGTGAGGGTAAGAACAGAGTCGTGCTGACAAAGAAATAATACCTGCATTAAGATGATTTGATATCATCAACTGAACAATATCATATTCCATTCTTATGGTGGCGACAGTGATGTCGCCACCATTTTTTATATATACAGCCAATAGCTTTTCATTCTTTTTATATTCAAATGTTTGGAATGGTGGAGTTTTCTTAGTATATTTGCATGCGATAAATAGAATATACTAATAAAGCGAAAGGAAAAGATATGCTGCACATAGCCAATCCCATATATGACATCGTCTTCAAATATCTGATGGAAGACGAGCGCATCGTGAAGA
>JBJEAW010000034.1:0-5650 GCA_051869435.1 Prevotella sp.
ATGGAATACCGCAAATATTTCTTCCAGATTCTCCTCGGCCTTGCGCTCGGCTGTGTATTGCAGCTTATCATGCCTTTCCTCATGCAGGGTATAGTAGATCTCGGCATACACCACAGGGATGTCGGGTTGATATGGATGATACTTCTTGGGGAGATGATGATTGTCACCGGACGTACAGCCACCGACTTTATACGCCGGTGGCTGTTACTGCACATATCCATGAGGATTAACATCTCTATAGTAAGCGACTTCTTCATCAAGATGCTGAAACTGCCCATGTCGTTCTTTGACACAAAGCTGATGGGAGATTTGCTACAGCGCATTGGCGACCATTCGCGCGTGCAGAGTTTCCTTACTGGACAGATGCTGAATATTGTGTTCACTGTCTTGAGTTTCATGATATTTGGTGTTGTCCTGTTTATCTACGATAAAGTTATTTTCGGCATCTTTGCCATAGGGAGCATGATTTATGGTCTATGGATATCATCTTTCCTGCAACGAAGGAAAGTTATTGACTACGAGATATTCGAGCAGCAGGCCATAAACCAGAACAAGACATACCAGTTTATCACGTCTATGCAGGAGATAAAGCTTCAGGATTGTGAGCGGCGCAGACGGTGGGAATGGGAGGACACTCAGGCCGACTTGTTCAGGATTCAGATGAAGTCATTGAGGCTGCAACAGACACAGGAGGCTGGCTCGATATTCATCAATGAGGTCAAGAACATTCTGATAACAGTGTTTGCGGCGACAGCCGTTATAAATGGGCAGATAACCCTTGGAGCCATGCTTGCAATACAATATATCGTCGGGCAACTCAACTCCCCTGTGGAGCAGTTCATGTCGTTCATCTACTCTCTGCAGGATGTGAAAATATCTCTCGAAAGGATAAACGAGATTCATGAGGGGGAAAACGAAGAGTCGGATGAGAATCAAGCCCAAGCATTTGGCGTAGAGAAATCCATAAATATTAATAAGATTGATTTCAAATACGATCCCCATGCCGTGAAGAAAACACTTGATGGCGTGTCTCTCTTTATTCCAGAGGGGAAAGTAACAGCCATCGTGGGAGCGTCAGGGAGCGGAAAGACAACACTGATAAAACTCATGCTCGGCTATTACCCAGTAATGGCAGGAGAGATATCAATAGCCGGCCGTAATATCAATGAGTATAACCTCAAGTGGTGGCGCAGACATTGTGGAGTGGTTATGCAGGATGGAGTGATATTCTCTGAGTCTATAGCCCGTAACATTGCTGTCGATGATGGAGAGATTGACATGGAGCGTCTTGAGCGAGCTGCCAGAATAGCTAATATCCATGACTATGTTATGGGGCTTCCGTTAAGATACAACACGAATATAGGGCGTGACGGAGTTGGCCTGAGCCAAGGACAGAAACAACGCATACTCATAGCACGCGCTGTTTATAAGAACCCAGACTTTATTTTCCTTGACGAAGCGACCAACGCCCTTGACGCAAAGAACGAGAAGGCAATAGTAGAGAATCTGGATGAGTTTTACAAAGGCCGCACGGTGGTTGTCGTGGCTCACCGCCTGTCAACAGTAAGGAATGCAGACCAGATAATTGTCGTAGATGGAGGGAAGATAGTTGAAACAGGCACACATAATTCTCTCATTGAAAGAAAAGGAGCCTACTATAATTTGGTGAAGAACCAGCTTGAACTTGGAAGCTGATGGATGTGACACACAGATATTATCACTACAAGCGTAATAATATGAACGAGAAGAATACAGAGAAGAACAGAGGCAACAATATGGAACTGCGTTCTGAGAAAGTCAGAAATCTTCTTGGAGAAATACCACCAGCCTTAGTCAGATGGGGTACGGCGATAATCACTGTCGTAGTCCTGACACTTTTGTCAGTGGTCTGTCTCATGCCCTACCCTTACTCACACGGAGAAAGCATCTTACAACACATACTGATGTAACAGGCCATTCAAACAAGAGAACATTCTCTTTTATGGATATGCGCTCCCACGGTGGGGGTAGCCACCCACCCCCATTAGCATGATGACGCATTCTATTCATACACACAAAGCCCGTCAAGCGACAGGGTGGCTTCCTGAAAATAAAACTGAAGAAAACACAGAAGCGGGAGATAAACGCTAATGAACAGCGTTTACCTCCCGCTCGATTATCATAATGCGAGGCATACAGTCTGCAATGCCTCAGCATCATGTGGGGATTATCCGATGATGTATGGTTTACTCACCCTTCTCCATCTGAGCCTTGAGCTGTGCGAGAGCGTCAAGGTCGCCGAGAGTTGTAGAGGCAGCTACGTTCTGGATTACAGCAGCCTCCTCACGCTTCTGGCGTGGAGCACGTGGTGCGCGCTTCTTTGGCTCCTCGGCAGCCTCCTCGAATGTACGAGAGTGGCTGAGGATGATGCGCTTAGCCTCCTTAACAAACTCTATCACCTTGAACTCGAGCTCCTCACCAGCCTTGGCTGTTGTGCCGTCCTGCTTCTGGAGATGCTTTGGAGTAGCGAAGCCCTCGCCACCCTCATTGAGAGTGATGACAGCGCCCTTGTCCATCATCTCTGTTATCTTACCTGTGTGAACAGAGCCTGGAGTGTATATCTTCTCGTATGCGTCCCATGGGTTCTCCTCAAGCTGTTTGTGGCCGAGAGAGAGACGACGGTTCTTCTTGTCTATCTCAAGAACAACGACCTCTATCTCTGCACCTACCTGTGTGAACTCTGATGGGTGCTTAACCTTCTTTGTCCAAGAGAGGTCAGAGATATGGATGAGTCCGTCAACGCCTTCCTCAAGCTCAACGAATACGCCGAAGTTTGTGAAGTTGCGTACACGGGCTGTGTGCTTAGAGCCCTCTGGATATTTTGTCTCGATAGCCTCCCATGGGTCTTCCTTGAGCTGCTTGATGCCGAGCGACATCTTGCGCTCCTCACGGTCAAGAGTGAGGATGACAGCCTCAACCTCATCGCCAACGTGCATGAAGTCCTGAGCAGAGCGGAGGTGCTGGCTCCATGACATCTCGCTGACGTGGATAAGGCCCTCTACGCCAGGAGCAACCTCAACGAATGCTCCGTAGTCAGCGATAACGACAACCTTGCCCTTGATGTGGTCGCCGACCTTGAGGTCTGGGTCGAGAGCGTCCCATGGATGTGGTGTGAGCTGCTTCAGACCGAGAGCGATGCGCTTCTTCTCGTTGTCGAAGTCGAGGATAACGACATTGATCTTCTGGTCGAGCTCTACAACCTCGTGTGGGTTGCTCACGCGGCCCCAAGAGAGGTCTGTGATATGGATGAGTCCGTCAACACCGCCAAGGTCAACGAATACGCCGTAAGAGGTGATGTTCTTGACAGTACCCTCAAGCACCTGACCCTTCTCAAGCTTAGAGATAATCTCTTTCTTCTGAGCCTCAAGCTCTGCCTCGATGAGAGCCTTGTGTGATACGACAACATTCTTGAACTCCTGGTTAATCTTGATAACCTTGAACTCCATTGTCTTGCCTACGAATACATCGTAGTCGCGGATAGGATGAACGTCAATCTGTGAGCCTGGGAGGAATGCCTCGATGCCGAATACATCAACAATCATACCGCCCTTAGTGCGACACTTGACATAGCCCTGAACAACCTCTTCGTTGTCGAGAGCTGCATTGACACGGTCCCAAGACTTAGAGAGACGTGCCTTCTTGTGAGAGAGAATCAGCTGGCCCTTCTTGTCCTCCTGGTTCTCAACGTAAACCTCAACTGTATCACCTACCTTAAGGTCTGGGTTGTAACGGAACTCTGATGCTGGGATAATACCGTCGCTCTTGTAGCCGATATTCACCACAACCTCTTTCTTGTCTGCAGAGATTACAGTACCATCAACAACCTGATGCTCTGACACTTTGTTAAGAGTCTCGTCATAAGCCTTTGCGAGTTCCTCTTTGCTGACGTTTACATTGCTGCCATTCTCGAACTGTTCCCAATCGAAATCTGCGAGTGGCTGCACATTCTTAAAGTTAGACATGTTAAAAAATAAATGTGTAATAAATAATGGTTAATACTTGGACTTATGCTCCCAGCCCCGCCACGAAACATCCCCGGACGAGTGGGCACAGTATCCCTAACGAGCCGCAAAATTACTAAAAATTACTCAGTTACGCACAATCACCTTTATAACATTTATGATTTTTTAACAGCACCAGACCATTAGGCGGTTATGTCTCTTCACCTCCCTAAGGCAAGCGGGTTGATTGGACAAGGTATTTTTCTATGTTTAACATTTGGATATGTCGTAAAAAAAGAATACCTTTGCGGTCAACATGACGTTCATTTATAGAACCCACCTTAAAATCACTTAGCTCGACATACGGCCAGTGGCCCTGAAGGGCAGGCAAGCGTCTCCCCCACCCCATCCATCAAGACAACTAACGAAACAAAAGAGAATAATAACAACAACGAAAACAATGGACAAGACAAAACTCGCGGCACTCCCTGTGCTGTTTGGATTCTTCGTTATGGGATTCTGCGATATCGTGGGTATCTCAAGTGACTATGCTGCCTCGGCTTTCAACTGGTCTCCTACAATGACCGGCCTCATCCCGAGTGCCGTCTTCATCTGGTTCTTTTTCCTGGGTGTCCCTGTAGGGCTTCTCATGAACCGCATAGGCCGCAAGAACACCGTGCTGCTATCATGCGTCGTCACTGTGCTAGGCATGGCAATCCCCCTCATATCGTACAGCAGCGCCACCACTCTCATAGCTTATGGTCTCCTCGGCATCGGCAACGCCATCCTTCAGGTGTCGCTCATGCCTCTTCTTAACGATGTCATAACGAACGAGAAGCTGCGCACGTCTGCACTGACAGGCGCACAGGTTGTGAAGGCGGTGTGCTCTTTTGTCGGGCCATACATTGTCTTGCTTGCTGTCACCTGTTTCGGTGGCGGAGACGAGCAGAAATGGTATCTGTGCTTCCCTATCATGGGTGGCATAACGCTTATCTCTGGCCTGTGGCTTTGGGCAACGCCAATCACAGAGCAGAACACAGAGGTAGCTGCCGACAGCAGTATCACAAAGACTCTTGCTCTGCTCAAGGACAACAAGATCCTGCTGCTGTTCTTCGGCATATTCTTCATTGTCGGTGTCGATGTGTGCACAAACACCATATCATCAAAGGTCATGATATCACGTTTCGGATATACGAAAGAGATGGCTGGCGTCGCGCCACAGGTATATTTCGTACTGCGCACGATAGGAGCGTTCTTTGGTGTCTTCATGCTCACAAAGGTGGCAGAGCGCTTGTATTTCCAGCTGAACATCGTCGCCTCGATATTTGTCCTTCTTGTGCTGGCATTTGTTGAGAATGAAATTGTCAACTTCATATGCATCGGTGCCCTGGGTTTCCTTGGCTCAACAATATTCCCTATCATATACAACATGGCTATACGCCACCGTCCGGACAAGACGAACGAGATTGCAGGCCTGATGATTATGGCTGTTGCAGGAGGCACGACAACATTCCTGATGGGAGCCGCCATAGACTTCACAGGCATAGCGGGTGGTGCCATCGTCATCCTTCTTGAAGTGCTCTACCTGACTTTCTGTGCCTTCAAGAGAATCTGACAATGAAGATGCGTGGGATTATCTCCTAACCCACCAGAAAGGTTCCCAACCTTAA
>JBJEAW010000035.1:0-16143 GCA_051869435.1 Prevotella sp.
TTTAGAAAAAGGGTGTGGAAGTGCTTTAGGTGTCTTCCCGCCCTTTTTGCCTTTCCCTATAGCTTATGGCTTGGCATTGTCTGGCGTGACATGCCTGATAGATAAAATCCACTAATATGGGTGAAAATAATCATATCGGATGTAGTAAACAGAGGATACCTTGCGTCAAACGGGTATAGAAATAAATAACAAGAACAATGATACACGATTTCTTTATGAGCGCGCTGCCGTTAGTGGCTTGCGGTCTGATTATGGCCATCGTCGCTGTGTTTGCAGACAAAACTGTACGAAACAGGAACAATAGTGTTGACGAGAAGGCGTCCCGGCCGACGAATAAGCTGTCAGCAGGCTTTTATATTGCCTCTGCTATGTCATATGTTACAAGTGTGGTGATGTGGATTGCTGACGGAGATATGTCTAGCGGACTGGTGTGGATGTGCTTGGGTTCGACATCCCTCTGCTTAGGTGCAGCTGAGGCTAACAAAGCAAAGAGAAAGGATGAGGGGAGAGAAAATGTATGACCGACAGCCTCCACTTATACAAACCATAGTCAGGGCGATTCGCCTGTGTTTCCTTGCCATGGCAGGGCGAGAAACAATGCTGAGATAATATCAGACAATACTATACGTTAAGCAACAGTTTCTTTGGAGCCGGACAGATAGGACATGAAGTCTTCTGCCTGGCTCCTGCTCGTTTATATGCCATTTTTTCCTCCCGCTTTGTTGCGGATGGCAGTAGTCATTGCTTGTCTCCAACCGGTGTGTCCCTGTCGCCATAGTCCGCATTATTGTAATTCCCGCCGGCCTCTTCCTCGGCCGCCATCATCATGTCGTTATCAGGCGTGATGTAGCGTTTATGGGTGTGGTCTGCAAGATATATACTGGACAGCGTGTACTCTAATGACTCAAAAGTCTGCTGTCGTACGGAAGGTTTAAGCTGACACTCCCATATTGTTATGCTGTGCCATCGCATCTCGGCCAGACGTTTGAGGATATTCTTGTCGCGCTCTCTGTTACGCTCAATCTTTGCCTCCCAGAACTCAGTGTTTGTCTTAGGCATACGGAACATGCTGCAATTCTCATGCCCATGCCAGAAGCATCCGTTTATGAAAATCACCGTGCGGTATTTGCGCATGACGATATCCGGATGGCCAGGCAGGCGCGGATGGCATAGCCTGTAACGGAAACCACGACTGAAGAGGAACCGTCGTACAAGCAACTCAGGCTTGGTGTCCTTGCTGCGAATGGCCGACATGCATTTATGGCGTTGGGATTTAGTTAGCTTGTCCATCGTGGTTAGCAGATATGTGGTTGTTTGTGGCTACCAGCTGCGTTCTAAGAGTAACAGCGTCATGAAGCCCAGCAGCAAGGCATACGTGGCCTGTTTCTGATAGCCATGGGTATGGGTCTCTGGTATCATCTCGTCGCTTGTCACATAAAGCATGGCGCCACCGGCGAAGCCGAGCATGACAGGGAGAAGCGACACGGAGATGCTGCCTAAGCCGTAGCCTATCCACACGCCGATGACCTCAAGGAGACCTATGATGAGCGAGATGAGCAGAGTGCGCAGACGGCTCACTCCGGCCAATAGCAGCGGGGCGATAATCACCATGCCCTCAGGGATGTTCTGCAGGGCTATACCGAACGACACAGCCCAGTCTGCACCGCTATTGTCGCTCGGCATCATGCTGACACCAGCCGCGATGCCTTCGGGGAGCTTGTGTATGGCTATGGCCATGACGAAAAGGAGAATCTTGTTCAGCGTCTTGTTGTTCCTGTGTTCCTCAGCGTCAAGGCCGGTGATATTGTGCATGTGGGGAGTGATGAGGTCGAGGACGTTCAGAAACAACGCGCCGCACATGACACCAACCGCCACAACCCACCATGTCCCTGTCATCTCGAATGCCGGCACAATGAGTCCGAGTGTTGATGCCGCCAGCATGATGCCGGCACAATATCCTAATATCGTGTCGTTCCATTTGTGGGGCAGTTCCTTAAGTGTGAAGCCCAGCAGCGAGCCTAAGAGCGTGGCTCCGCAGAGGCCGGCCGCGCTGATCCATATGTTTGTCATGTGCTATATACTTGTTTCTGTCGTTCGATGTTGTTTGCTTGTGTGGAGACTTGATGTGGCTGTCTGTTAGTGGGAGCCTGTTTTAGATATAGGTGGATCCTGTTTATCCTGTCACTTTGTCCCCACTGACCAACGGAAGGTGATGGGAGAATGCCACTGGCAACTGAAAAGAATCCGTAAGGCGACAAGACGTCAACCCGAATTTGATGATTCTTTTGACGGCGGGAAATAACAGTCCACACACCTGTAATATGACGAGAAGACGGGGCAACCATCATGTCGTGTATATATAGATGATTGTCCCGTCTTGATGTCTTTTCGTATGGTGGTGATGCAATCACCTTTATAGTTTCAGGGCTTTCAGAATCTTGTCTGTCGCTCCTGACTTCCGCTTCACGTATTCTCCAGCCTCTCTTGATGCCTTGTCGAGGGCTTTAGCGTCGGCTATGAACCTGTTCATGCACTGTGCGAATGCCTTGTCGTCGGTGATCTCTATGCCACCCCCACATGCCTTCAGGTCTGCGGCCTCCTGGAAACGGTCGTTGTTCGGGCCGAATATTACCGGCTTATACCATACTGCCGCCTCAAGCAGGTTGTGTATGCCTACCCCGAATCCTCCACCGACGTATGTCACATCGGCATAGCGGTAGATGGCCGACAACAGCCCGAAGCAGTCAATGATGAGTGTGTCGGCATTCTTCGCCTCGTTCCTTGCGTCGGCCTCGGCCAGCATGGAGTAGCGTATGGGAGTCCTGCCGTTCTCTTCGAGGAGACGCTCTATCTGCCTCAGATGATCCTCGCCTATGACGTGTGGGGCTATGATGAGTTTCCAGTCGGCGTGTTTCCCCATGTATGGGATGAATATCTCCTCGTCTGGCTGCCATGAGCTGCCAGCCACCATTGTCTTGTGTCCGTCGCAGAAGGCCTCCACCAAAGGAAGCTCCCTGGCCTCGTGGGCTATCTCGAGGACACGGTCAAAGCGTGTGTCGCCTGTTATGGTGACATTGGTGAGCCCCAGCTCGTCGGCCAGCAGCTGCCGGCTTGTCTCGTTCTGTACGAAGAAGTGGGTGAAGCATCTCAGCACATCGGCATAGGCACGTCCATACCAGCGGAAGAACACCTGGCCGGGGCGGAAGATGCTCGATATACTATATACCGGTATGCCACGGTGGCGAAGTATGTGGAGATAGTTATACCAGAACTCGTATTTTATGAACAGCGCACATGCCGGACGTATCGTCCTGAGGAAGCGCCGCGCATTGCGTGGAGTGTCGAGAGGCAGATAGCATACGATATCCGCGCCATTATAGTTCTTGCGCACCTCGTAGCCTGATGGCGAGAAGAATGTGAGCAGAATCTTGTATTCTGGATGCTCACGCCGTATATGCTCCATGATGGGGCGTCCTTGCTCAAACTCCCCGAGCGATGCGGCATGTACCCATACATACCGTGCCCCTGGCTCAAGCTTGGCTTTTATGTCACGCAGGGAATGACGTTCGCCACGCCACATCTTGCGGACTTTCTCGTCAAAAAGACTGAGAATGGCTACACCGACAAGGTAAAGAGATATTGCTATGTTATACATCTGCTGTTCTGGCCGTAAGGCCCATTGGTGTATGAAAGGGTGATACGGGACGAACTCCCCTTGTTACTACTCTCCTGATGGTAAACTCTCTATGGCGGCGTCGAGACGCTTCAGAGTCTCTTCCTTGCCGAGGAATGCTGATATGTCGAACATGCCAGGACCCTTTCCCTCGCCCACAAGGCAGAGGCGGAAGGCGTTCATGACATCGCCGAGCTTATAGCCCTTGTCGGCTATCCATGCCATGACGGTGCGCTCCTGTGTCTCGAGAGAGAAATCGTCGAGAGTGGCGAGAAGGTTCCTTAGCTCACGCATCTGCTGCGGAGAATACTCTTTCCAGCGTTTCTTCGTCGTCTTCTCGTCGTATGAGTGGGGGGCGATGAAGAAGAACGAGCAGAGGGGCCACAGCTCTGAGACGAATGTGACACGGTCTTTCATCATGCGCACTACCTCTGTGATGCGTTCCATCGACTCCTCAACGCCATTGTTGGCTACGGCCGGGGCGAAGAGGAGGGCTATCTCCTCAGGCGATTTGCGCAGGATGTATTCATGGTTGAACCACTGACACTTCTTGTAGTCGAACTTTGCTCCGGCCTTGGAGCATTTCTCGAGGTTGAATATCTTTACCAGCTCGTCGAGTGAGTATATCTCCTCTTCTGTCCCAGGGTTCCAGCCGAGTAGCGCGAGGAAGTTTATCACAGCCTCAGGGAAGTAGCCTGCCTCGCGGTAGCCTGATGACACCTCGCCAGTCTTCGGGTTGTGCCATTCGAGAGGGAACACCGGGAATCCGAGACGGTCGCCGTCGCGCTTTGACAGTTTTCCCTTTCCCTCTGGCTTCAGGAGCAGAGGGAGATGGGCGAAGCGTGGCATGGTGTCTGCCCACCCGAAAGCCTCGTAGAGGAGCACATGCAGCGGTGTGGATGGCAACCATTCCTCTCCGCGTATGACATGGGTTATCTCCATGAGATGGTCATCGACAATGTTCGCGAGATGGTATGTGGGCAGCTCGTCGGCGCTCTTGTACAGCACTTTGTCGTCGAGGATGTCGCTCTTGATGCGCACCTCGCCGCGTATGATGTCGTTAATGGCCACCTCACGGCCCGGCTCTATCTTGAAGCGGACGACATACTGCTGGCCGTCGTTAATGAGAGCCTCCACCTCCTCGGCCGGAAGCGAGAGGGAATTGCGCATGGACAGGCGCGTGTGGGCGTCATACTGGAAGTTCTGTGTCTCCTGGCGTTTCGCGTCAAGCTCCTCTGGAGTGTCAAAAGCGATGTACGCCTTGCCGGTGTCGAGAAGCTGCTTGACATACTTCTTGTATATCTCCCTGCGCTCTGACTGGCGGTATGGGCCATGGCTGCCGCCGAAAGAGACACCCTCGTCAAACTTGATGCCGAGCCAGCGGAATGACTCTATGATATATTCTTCAGCTCCGGGCACTTTGCGTAGGGAGTCTGTGTCCTCAATACGGAACACGAGATCGCCTCCATGCTGCTTGGCAAAGAGATAATTGTACAATGCGGTGCGGACGCCTCCAATATGTAGCGCGCCTGTTGGTGACGGTGCGAAACGCACCCTGACTTTTCTTTCCATCATATGCTTCGTCTCCCTCTTGTCCCTGTAATGCAGCAGGTTATGGGTATGTCCTGTTGGTTTGCGATTCTCCCGAACTGCCTTCGCGACATCTTGCAGATATGATACACTACGGGGATTGTAGGGCTTTTTATTTGTGAATTTTCTGCAAAATTAATATTTATTTTATACAAAACCGAATTTTTTTTATTATTTTCGCATCGTAATCCCTAACATTGATATAAAATATGGCAAAATCATATATCGACACAGGAGAAATGCTGAGGATTCTCGCTTCTCGCTCGTGGCTTGTCTTGGTCGCTACGGTGGTTATCGTGCTGCTGCTGCCTCATGGCGGCGTGCCGCAGTTTGAGTATGAGCTGAACCATCCGTGGCCTTACGACCAGCTCATCGCGAAGAGCGAGACACCGCTCTACAAGAGCGAGGAGGTGCTGCAGAGAGAGCGTGACTCTATCCTCGCATCGTTCGAGCCGTACTACAATATCGCTGTCGCGCCACGCGAGAAAGCCCTGAAGAAATTCAAGGACCGTTATGGGGATGGCATCCCGGGGATGTCAAAGGCATACACATCGTATGTCGCGCGCCGCATCAGGCAGGCCTACGATATGGGCATCATAGGCCCGTATATGGCACAGAAGGCCATGAGAGACTCTACGCTCTCGATACGTATCGTCAGCGGAAACACGGCGACAAGCGTCCTTGTGAAAGACCTCCTCACACCGCTGACAGCCTATGAGTGGCTCTTCAACGACCCCATCATGCAGGCCCACCGCACACAGCTGCAGCAGTGTAACCTCAACGAGATGCTCGAGCCGAACATCCTCTACGACGAGATGCGCTCAAACATGGAGCAGGACGACCTCCTGAGCAGCATCCCCGTCGCCTCGGGTATGATTCAGGCGGGCGAGAAAATCATCGACCGCGGAGAGGTGGTGACAGAGAGGTCATACACCGCCATATCGTCCTACCTGAAGGTGTTGAAGCAGAAAGGAACATCGAAGACGGAGATAATGACAACGTATGGCGGACAGGCGCTGTATGTCTTCATCATCGTGTCGCTCTTCACGATGTACCTTATACTCTACCGCCGCGACTATTTTGACAATCTCCGCTCCTATGCGATGCTCTATCTCCTCATCATACTTCTCCCGACATGGGTGTCGCTCGTCATGCAGCACCATTTCTTCACGGTGTATTTCCTGCCGCTGTGTATGGCGCCTATCTTTGTCAGGATATTCATGGACTCGCGCACGGCGTTCCTGACCCACGTCGTCATCGTCCTGCTCGGCGCGATATCCGTGCAGGGACAGTTTGACTTTGTTGTGATAGAGCTTGTCGGAGGCCTTGTGGCCATCTTCACCCTCCGCGAGCTGTCGCGCCGCTCACAGGTGTTCACTGCCGCCATAACCGTGTCGGCAGCCCAGGCCCTGGCCTTTGTCGCCATGCAGCTGATACACGCCTCAAGCCTGCAGGACTTCGACACACGCACGCTCTACCACTTCGTCGTGAACGCCGTGCTCCTGCTGCTGACATACCCTCTCATGTATCTTGTCGAGAAAGCCTTCGGCTTCGTGTCTGCTGTGACGCTCTTTGAGCTTTCAGATACGAACAAGACTCTCTTGAGACGCCTCTCAGAGGTGGCGCCCGGGACATTCCAGCACAGCATCACTGTGGGCAATCTCGCCGCCGAGATAGCCTCCAAGATAGGGGCCAAGTCGCTCCTCGTGCGTGTCGGGGCGTTATACCATGACATCGGCAAGATGCGCCATCCCGTCTTCTTCACAGAGAACCAGGCCGGCATAAACCCTCACAAGCGTATATCAGAGACTGAGAGCGCACAGGTCGTCATAAGCCATGTCACAGAGGGACTCCGTATGGCTGAGAAGGAGAACCTCCCCTCTGTCATCCTCGATTTCATACGCACACACCATGGCAACGGCATGACACGCTATTTCTACGTGCAGTATAAGAACAACCATCCTGACGAGGATGTTGACGAGGAGCTCTTCACCTATCCCGGCCCTAACCCCTCAACGCCTGAGCAGGCGGTGCTCATGATGGCCGACACGGTTGAGGCCGCCAGCCGCTCGCTGACAGAATATACTGAGGAGACAATATCGGCTCTCGTCAATAAGCTTATCGACCAGCAGGTGCAGGACGGATTCTTCCACGACTGTCCTATCACGTTCCGCGATATACAGATAGCCAAGGATGTGCTCATAGAGCGTCTGAAGTCTATCTACCATACACGCATCGCATATCCCGAGCTGCATAAGAAGGCGTGACCGTGGCAGGGGGATAACTGTCCATGGATACGAGCGGGGCAGACGGCCGGAGGGCTGTCTGCCCCGCTCGTATCAGGCTTCTCCGGCCTGTTGTTTACAGGTGAAACGAGGGGGCGGCAGATGGCGTTTCCCCATTTGTGCTGAATGACGCTCTCATCCAGTGCTTATGAGCCTCTCATCCGGCACAAATGAGCCCCTCATTCAGTATCTCTTGCCGGACGCTCCCCAGATGGTGTTTCGCCATGATGTCCCTTGGGCATCTTGTTGACACCTTGATGTCTGAAATGCGAATAATCACATGAGGACGCTTCCTGTCTCTTTTCCCGACACCTTGTGTGGGTCTCCGCGGGGTTGGGGACATTTTTCTGCTGTCGTCCGTTATTTGTCCTTACTGCTACTATTTTATTCTCCACACCCTCCATATTATTATCGCCCACATCCTCAGACGATAGTAGAGGCGCACTAATTGTGGGGTAGGGTTCTCCGTGCCAATCTTCGATACATTGTGTACACCTGTCCAACGGTGGATAGCACACTTCTCGTTAAGAAGATGAAGGCTTCGTCTTCTTGCTCCGATAAGTGTGATAAATGTGTCATGTATTACAGCTGGAGGTAAAGGCAGTATGTATTTAAGCTCGTTCTTCGTGAATCCTATGCCGAACCCGTAATATCCTGAGTGTCTTAGCTTAAAGAATCCCTGTGGCCTGTATGTCACCTCCCCAATCTTTCTCAGTTCTCCGTCTCCCATGTCGAAAGCCGCTGCCACGACACCTCCGCCTTTCTCTCTCAGTACGCTTACCGACCTGTCTATTTTCCATGGATACCACACGTCATCCTGGTCAGAGAGGAAAATATACTCGCCTCGGGCATGGGATATCGCGTTGCCAAAGTTTGCGGCGCACGCGAAGACCGTGTTGTAATATCTGTATCTCTTCTCCTTCTCGTGGCTTGTTATCCTTATACGGCTGTCGTGGTAGCTCTCTATGATTCTCCTTGTGCTGTCTGTTGAGTTGTCGTCAGATATGACCAGCTCGAGCTCAAGGTCAGGATTCTCCCTGAATTCCTGGCTCAGGATGGAGTCTATCTGTTCACGCAGATACTTCTCTCCGTTGTATGTCGCCATGCAAACAGAAATGAGTGTACGTCTTACCCCCCCCCATATTTGGAGGTTGGGAGTGGGTTATGTGTGCTCATAAAGATGTGATGGTTTGTGTGTTTATATTATTATGCGTTGATTGTTAAGTGATGTTCAGATAAAGATCAAGCCTTTATGGCTGGATGAATGGTAAATATATGCTGAACCAAATTTGGCCGTTTCGGGAGAGAATACTAATAGATAGCCCTCACCTATACATGAGAGCGCCAGGCAGACTGTTGCCGCCCGGCGCTCTCATGGGTTGTGTCTTATGATACTCTCTGGGCGGGACGGTCATTTCCTCAGGGCGAGGTTGTAGTTGTAGTATGCCCTGTTCCCTGTTATGTCCTCTATGACTTCTAAGAATGGTGGGACGATGATGTCGTCCCTTGACGATACTCCCTTCGCCTCGAGCACCATCAGTCCGTCGTGGGGAGAGGTATATGTGTCAAGCTCATAGAAGTGTCCCTGCCATATGAAGCTGTGCCGATGCTTGTGTATGGTCTGCCTGTAAGGGTCGGCCTGCTGCATCAGTGACTCATAGACCTGGTTTGTCACCTGCCGCTCGGTGATGATGCGTTTCCTGTCAGACAGCGTGCGTGTCGTTGTGAGTATGTTCAGCGTCTGCCCGTATATGCGGCGACGGCGCAGGCGCACCTCACAGTCAGGGTCGGCCACGAGATATGTCTGGGTTATCTCGCTCTCAGTAGCGTCAGGTATCTCGCCTGTCGTCTTCACGATAAACTTGAACTCCTCTGTGACAGGGAGAGGCAGCTCGAGTGTCTGGGATATCTCTTTCAGCACACGGTTCAGCTTGCTGTCAAAGTCGAAGGCGTTGTCTATGACGCGGAAATGCGGATGGTTGGCCCATGCCTCAAGCACTTTCCTGTCGAGACATCGGGCTATCCTCAGTCCCTCCTCGTTAGCCTGCTCATAGCGCTGGGCGTTGTTCGCTGTCGTGTAGAACTGCTCTGCACCGTCGGCTGCTGTGACAAGATGCAGCACGGCGTCATACCGCTTGCTGAGCTCCTCGCTCGTATATCCCACACGGCTGGTGAGGTCGTGCCACATCTCGGGCGATATATAGGCAGAGATATCCATCGTGCCGCGGTCGCAGATCACTACACACGGATAGTCTTTCTTCACAGTCTCTGCCAGCCGCATGATGCTGTCCTCAAGAGCCAGCTGTGTCTCGAGTATGACAAGCTCGCCCTCATAATAGAAGTCCTTGTTGTCAGTGAGGTAGCTCCATCCTGACTGTGTTATCATCGTCGGCACCTCGGGGACGGTGAACACCTTGTATCCGAGGTTTGAGAAGTACTCCGTCACACGTACAAGGGCTGTCGTCTTTCCGGCGCAAGGGCCTCCTGTCAGTACTATGCGTTTTATAGGGTTCATTATGTTCTTGATATGAGTTTATTGCCAGAAGATTGTATGCAACCTGAGTGTTGCCTGCTGTCTGTATGCCACAGTTGGCTGCCTCATAGGCATGTTATCTGCCTCCTGTCCCGCCACAAGCCTGACATTTGCCTATACCGTGGCATGGACGTGAAGCCGCGATGGGTTGATGTTAGAGTCTGTATCAGGTTTGATGCTTGTCTCCGTGGCATCGTGTGGCGTGAGCATGTGGCATGGCGTGCGCGGTCATTTCGGGCCGGGGCGTTCACTTGCCTGTGCTCTCCTCGTCCTGTTTCTGCCGCTTGTGGATATACTTTATCTCGGCACAGAGGACGTCAAACTTTGTCTGTAGCGAGTCTCTGAGCATACGCTGGCGTGTCAGTGCTGTAAACTCTTCGGGGGTGGCTATGCCAGCGGCCTTCTTCTCTTCCACGTCGTGCTTTATCTTCTCGTAGCGTTCCGATTCTCTGAGCAGGGCCTTGTCGGCAGCCTCAAGCTCTTTCTGCGCCTTCCTTAATGATGCTTTCTGGAAGAGAGAGAGACATTCCTTGCGCTCTTTCAGGGCTTTCGGGAAGCGTGAGCGTAGTGTGTCTATATTGGCGAGACATGACGAGTCGCGCCCCTCGTCATAGTCGTCGCGTATCTGTGTCATAAGTTGGAGCAGTGCCTTCTTGTCTTTCTGCTCCTGTGTCTCGCACGCTGTAAGGCCGAGCATGAGGAGCATGATTATAGCGATGTGTCTCATAGTCAGTAAGTCTTTTCGGTTTCTTATGGGTTTTATGGGGATTTCTGCGGCCTCTCCCCGCTGTCATTCTGTTAGGCCGTGCTTATATGGCCCGGCCCCTGATGCTCAGATAGGGCTGCATACCTTCTCCAGCCATTGGCGGTCGGCCTCGTCAGTGAGGGCTGGCGAGAGGGTCTCATAGACATGCTGGTGATACCAGTTGAGCCATTCGCGCTCGTCGGCTGTAAGCATATCCACTATGATAGGCTCAGTGTCGATAGGGCATAGCGTCAGCGGCTCAAACTCTAAGAAACGTGGTGTCGGCGACAGGTCATGGCCTTCCCTCTCAAGGGCAGTCTCGTAGTGGCGTGCTATTAGCGTGTTCTCTATGCGCACACCGAAGCGTCCCTCAAGGTATATGCCTGGCTCGTCGGTGACTGTCATGCCCTCAACTATGGGCGCCGGCTTGTATTCCATGCGTATCTGGTGGGGGGCCTCATGGACATTAAGGTATGAGCCGACACCGTGTCCTGTGCCGTGAAGATAGTTGTATCCGTATCTCCACATGTCATGACGGGCCATGATGTCGAGCTGTGTGCCCGATGCTCCCTCAGGGAATTTCACCCTCTCTATGCCTATATGGCCTTTCAATACGAGAGTATATACGAGCCGTTCCTCGTCAGTCAGCCTGCCGAGCGGTATCGTGCGTGTTATGTCTGTCGTGCCGTCGGCATACTGTCCTCCACTGTCTATCAACACCAGTCCGTGGGCCATGAGGGGCGTGTCTGTCTCCTCTGTCGCCTCGTAATGGACTATCGCCCCGTGCGGGCCATATCCCACGATAGTGTCGAACGATATGCCGCGGAACAGCTCCTGCTCTGAGCGCAGGGCCGTCAGACGGCGGTCGGCCTCCATCTCTGTCACCACTGTGCCGTCGATGACAATCGGTGTGTCCGCTCCATTCTCCGCGAGGTGGCGTGCCGCACCTTCCTTCAGCCAGCGTGTGAAGCGTACCAGCGCCACACCATCCCTCAGCATGGCACGCCGGTAGCCCTCCTGCTCTGCCTGTGTCTTCACGGCTTTCATCGCCGGGATAGGCGAACTGGCCGTCACTATGCGACGCTTCACCTTCTTATATAAAGTGTGTGATGTCTCGTTAGGGTCAAGCAAGATGTTATAATCCGGATAGGAATGAAGCCCCTTGCTGATACTCTTATATTCGTCAACGCTGACACCCTCGCCCCTAAGATAGTCTTTCACGTCGGCTGTCAGCTTGCGTGTGTCGGTGTATAATGTGGCTGTTGATGTCGATATGAGCAGATAGCTGACAGCCACAGGGTTGCAGTGGACATCATTGCCACGTATGTTCAGCGTCCATGCTATATCATCGAGAGCGGACACAAGCATACCGTCGGCATGGACACGCCGCAGCTCACGCCGTATCATGCAGAGCTTCTCGTGGGCTGTCGTGCCGCAGTATTCTATCGGGTGTATGGCGATTGGAGCGAGAGGGACGGCCGGCCTGTCGGCCCATATCTCGTCAAGAGGGTCGAGGTTGGTTCTTAATGTCAGTCCGCCAGCCTCGCGCAGCTCGGCTATAAGTCCCTGTGTCTCAGCCTCTGAGCATACCATGCCGTCGATGCCCACCTCTTTCGTGCTGCTGTCGGCGAGCTGCCGGCCTATCCATTCGGCTATTGTTGGCGTGCCTTCCATCTTCATCTTCATAAGCGTGAACTCTGTTCCTGCCAGCTGTTCGGCAGCGGCTATGAAGTATCTTGAGTCTGTCCACAGCGCCGCGCCCTCCATAGTGACGACAGCAGTGCCTGCCGAGCCGTTGAATCCGCTTATCCATTCACGCCCTTTCCAATGGTCTGGGACATACTCACCGTTGTGTGGGTCTGTGCTTGGGAATATGAATGCGGCGAGATGTTCTCTCCGCATGATTTCCCGTAAAGCCTTTAGCCTTTCTTCTATCATAGTTTAGATGTTGAGGGTTAATGCCCGTGTCATACGTAGAGAAATCCTGTCCTGTGGCGCCGTCCTGTGTGCGAAGAAGTCTGTGCCACAATGTTTTCTGCCCTTTCCTCCTCCCCGAGGCGTTCTCTGCCGTACTTTAAGGCTTGTAAATAATTCCACGACAAAATTAGCAAAAAATGTTAGAATAATGCACATTATTCTTAAAAACCTTGGGTGGATGATATTTTTTTTGTAATTTTGCGACATCGTTAAACAATTAAAATACAAAACACAATGGCTTTTCTTACAGAAGATAAACTCGTTATCGTAGGTGCCGGTGGTGCTATCGGCTCTACAATGGTGCAGACAGCTCTCACAATGAAGCTTACACCAAATGTATGTCTTTATGACGTTTACGCTCCAGGCATGGAGGGTGTTATGGAAGAGATGTTCCACTGCGGCTATGATGGCGTGAACCTTACAGCTACTACAGACGTTGCAGAGGCATTCAAGGATGCTAAGTATATCATTTCGTCAGGTGGCGCTCCACGTAAGGCTGGTATGACTCGTGAGGATCTCCTCGCCGGCAACTGTAAGATTGCTGAGGAGCTTGGTAAGAACATCAAGCAGTACTGCCCAGACGTTAAGCATGTCGTTGTCATATTCAACCCTGCTGACCTTACCGGTCTCGTGACACTCCTCTACTCTGGCCTGAAACCATCACAGGTGACAACTCTTGCAGCCCTCGACTCTACACGTCTCCGCAGCGAGCTGACAAAGAAGTTCGGCGTTAAGAGCGATGATATTACAGGATGCCGCACATACGGTGGACACGGCGAGGCAATGGCTGTCTTCGGAAGCAAGGTGAAGGTGGCAGGCAAGGCTCTCAGCGACCTCATCGGCACACCTGAGTTCACACAGGAGGAGTGGGAGACTCTCCGTCACGATGTCGTTCAGGGTGGCGCCAAGATCATACAGCTCCGCGGACGCAGCTCTTGGCAGAGCCCGGCTTATTGCTCTGTTGAGATGATACGCTCTGTCATGGGCGGCGAGAAGTTCCAGTGGCCTGCCGGAACATACGTGTCTAACGACAAGTATGATCACATCATGATGGCTATGGACACCACCCTCGACGAGAACGGATGTACATACAAGATGCCGGAGGGAACACCAGAGGAGATGGCTGCTCTCGACGCAAGCTACGCTCACCTCTGCAAGATGCGCGACGAGCTCGTGACGCTCAACATCGTTCCTCCAACATCTGAGTGGAAGACTATCAACCCTAACCTCTAATATGCATTGAGGATAAGGGAATGATGGAGTTAGAAGAAGGCAATTTTTCTCTCTCTGACCAACTTCGGTTGGTCAATAATTCTCTCTATAAATTGGCCTGCATTTAGGCCGATTTCTATTACTCTCTCTTTCTGGGGATGACAAGTTGTGAAACTTGCCATCCCTTTCCTTTTTATGATGGCTATGCAATGGGCATGTCACATGGTGACGCCCGGTTTGCTGTCTGAATACAGCCGCCGGGGCTCTTTTCGCCTCCTGTTATCCATATTTCTTTGTCAAAAGGCGTGTGAGTTCAAGAATAATGTGTATATTTGCACCTCGAATCGCATTCGTGTTTTCCATGTACGATAATAATATGGCATGAGAAGGCCGAGTCCGAGTGTTGTTCCTCATGACAGGAAACAGGCTTTGAGCTATGAGAAATATACAAATAACAATATAAAGATGAAGAAAAACTTAGAGACAATCTGCATTCACGGCGGGTGGAAGCCTGCCAAGGGCGAGCCACAACAGCTCCCCATATACCAGAGCACGACATTCAAATATGACACCAGCGAGCAGATGGCGCGCCTCTTCGACCTCAAGGACGAGGGCTACTTCTATACACGGCTCGCCAATCCTACTAACGACGCGGTGGCCAAGAAGATAGCCGCGCTTGAGGGAGGTGTCGGCGCTGTGCTCACATCGTCTGGCCAGGCGGCCAATTTCTATGCAGTCTTCAATATCTGTGAGGCCGGCGACCATTTCGTCACATCCAACACCATATATGGCGGGACATACAATCTCTTTGGCGTTACGATGAGGAAACTCGGCATCGAGTGTACATTCATCGACCCTGACTGGGATGACGAGCGCATAGAGAAAGCCTTCCGTCCTAACACCAAATGCTTCTTCGGCGAGACAATCTCAAACCCTGGAGGCAATGTCTTCGATATAGAGCGATTCGCGAAGATGGCCCACAAGCACGGTGTGCCCCTCATCGTTGATAACACATTCGCCACACCGATCAATTGCCGCCCGTTCGAGTGGGGATGTGATATCGTCACCCATTCAACCACGAAGTATATGGATGGACATGCCACACAGGTGGGAGGTTGTGTCGTGGATTCAGGCAATTTCCCTTGGGACGAGTACGGAGACAAGTTCAAGGGCCTCACCACTCCCGACGAGTCATACCACGGACTGACATACACAAAATCGTTTGGCAAGATGGCCTACTGCACAAAGCTTGTCAGCCAGCTTATGCGTGACCTTGGCAGCATACCTGCCCCGCAGAACTCTTTCCTCCTCAATCTCGGCCTGGAGACCCTCGCCCTGCGTATGCGGCAGCATTGTGCCAACGCGCAGAGAGTGGCAGAGTGGCTTGAGAAGAACGAGCGTGTCAGCTGGGTTAACTATGCCGGACTGCCATCGAACAAGTATCATGCCCTCGCCCAGAAGTACATGCCTGACGGCACATGTGGAGTGATTGCCTTCGGTCTCAAGGGCACTCGCGAGGATGCCATCCGCTTTATGGACAATCTTGAGTTTATATCTATTGTCACTCATGTTGCCGACGCACGCACCTGTGTGCTCCATCCTGCCAGCCATACCCATCGCCAGATGTCTGACGAGCAGCTGCGTGAGGCCGGCGTTGCGCCTGATCTCGTGCGCCTCTCCGTTGGCATAGAGAATGCCGAGGACATCATTGCCGACCTTGAGCAGGCTATGAACAAGTAAAGCAGGGCTCCTGTTATGGTGGACACTTTACAGTATGTCGTCAATCCGGCGACAGACAGTTGCACATAATTTGGGAATCAATTTAACCCACCATAAAGCAGAAAGGCTTTCCCGTCAATGGCAGACTGTGCTGCCAGACAGGAGAGCCTTTCTGCTTTTCTTATCCTATATTGCGGTGTGTGATTTGCCTTTTAACCCTACGTCTGATAACAAGGAATGTCCTGTCATTTTCCGTTTCCTGTATCCGGAAATCTTCCCTCTGCCTCTCACACGCATGATTATTACGCCAAACAATTATGTCCTCGCGTTGATGCCATATACGTAAGGGCTAATTATATTTTATTTTGACTATCCAAATATTTTAATGAATTTCCGGTCGTTTGTGGAG
>JBJEAW010000035.1:16243-24538 GCA_051869435.1 Prevotella sp.
GGGTCAAATCAGCTGCATCAATGGGCTGATATACAGGCCCCAGCATTCCTGTATTCCATGCCGCCTCTTTCCATCTCTCTATGCTGTCGGTGACGGTTCTCTTCGTGGAAGATAGTTTGTGGCACGGCATAGCCCAAGCAAGCTTTGCTCTGCTCTCACCTTACACTATCTCTGTCCGTGTAATGGTGATGCGTATATGGAAACAGCTCTGAGAACGTGAGGAAATTATTTTATGGCTGATGCAGAGAGCCTTGAGTGTCTTATCTCCCCCGATTTCTTGTATATGTCACAGAAAAGATATACTTTTGCAGTACATTCACAATGCCATAAAGGCCTCATCTAAATCTCCATGCCTTATGAACTATATTATCAACGCCTACGCCATGCAGGATATAGGCCTGCGAAGGAACCAGGAAGACTGCTTCTTCCCTCCGTTTATCGACCCTTGTCATTATGACGAGACCCAGCGCGACTGGTGTTACTATGACGGCAGTCCGCATACCGACCAGCGTCTCTTCATCGTCTGTGACGGTATGGGCGGGCACGACCGTGGCGAGGTGGCGAGCCGTATCGTCTGCCAGACCATGAGCCAGACGCTGCTGAAGAATGCCACCATCGAGGGCGCTTTTGACGATTCTATGGTACATAAGGCTGTCAACAAAGCTCTTGATGCGCTCATCGCCGAGGACAGCCCTGACGATGTGAGGAAGATGGGGACGACGATGGCAATGCTGAAATTCCATTCTCAGGGTGCCACGATAGCCCATATAGGCGATTCGCGTGTCTATCATTTCCGCCCTGCCACGTCGGGCCGCGAGCCACAAGTCT
This sequence comes from Prevotella sp., assembly GCA_051869435.1. Classification (GTDB taxonomy): domain Bacteria; phylum Bacteroidota; class Bacteroidia; order Bacteroidales; family Bacteroidaceae; genus Prevotella. Next base: position 17,072 of record JBJEAW010000035.1, read on the forward strand.
TGTTCTGTACCAAAGACCATACCATCGTGAACGATATGGTGGAGCGTGGCCAGATGTCATACGCACAGGCAAAGGTCTCCAACCGCAAGCATATCCTCTCGCGCTCTATGATGTCCCAAATGGGTTATCATCCCGAGGCGGAGATTGACCATATTACTGACATCCAGCCGGGAGACATCTTCCTGCTCTGTACTGATGGTGTCTTCGAGCATCTTGACCATCAGGCTCTCTGTGACATCGTCACCGACCCTAACTATAGCGATGTCGAGCTGACACAGCGTCTGCTGCACGAGTGTCTCCACAATCGTGACAACCATACGGCATACATCGTGAGAGTGAAGGATGTGCTGAACGTCGAGGGGAAGTCGGCGCCAGACTCGTCGCTGCCTGCCGGTACGGTGTTGAAGAGCGAGAACTATACCTACCAGATAGAGAAAGTTCTGGGCCATGGAGCCTTCGGCATAACGTATCTTGTCAACACCATCGTCTCCATGCAGGGACAGCTCGGCACGATACGCACGGGCGTGAAGGTGGCGCTGAAGGAGTTCTTCATGCACAAGGAGATGAAGCGTGAGGGTGGCGAGCTTATCGAGATATCGCCTGACTCTAAGGTCAAGGTCTATGCCGAGAAGTTCCGCAGGGAGGCGCAGAAGCTCGCCTCGCTGACCCATCCTAACATAGTGCGCGTGCTGGAGGTGTTCGAGGCGAACAACACCATATACTATTCGATGGAGTATCTGCCCGGCGGCTCGCTTAATGACTATGTCAACAAGCGTGGCGGACTGCCTGAGCGGGAAGCCATAAAGTGCATCCGCCAGATAGGCTCGGCACTGCTTTACCTCCACACGAACAAGATGCTCCACCTCGACGTGAAGCCTTCAAACATCATGCGCTCAGACAGTACGGGCGCGCTGAAGCTCATCGACTTCGGTCTGGCAAAGCGTTATGTGGCGAATGGCGACCCGGAATCGAGCGCATCGCTGGGCTCCGGGACCACCGGCTATGCGCCTCTTGAGCAGGCCGATGCCAATAATGAGATGGAATTTTCACCATCGATGGACGTCTATGCCCTCGGCGCGACATACTACAAGCTGCTTACCGCCCATGTCCCAGACAGCGCCGTCGATGTCCTGAACCGTGGTCTCTCGACCATGCCTCTTGTGAAAAAGAACGTCAGCCAGAAGAGCATCGATGCCATAAAGGCAGCCATGGAGCCGCTGAAGGCGAAGCGTCTGCCCAATGTGCAGGAGTTTCTCGACATGCTGCCGCGTGTTGATGACAACACCATATTCTACGAGAAGAAGGAGCGCAGGATAAGGAAACGCTGGATAGCCGCCGCCCTTGTCACTCTCTTTGTCATCCTCCCGTCAGTCTATTTCCTGTTCTTCGTTAAGCGCAAGGGCACCCCTCTCCAGGTGGCAGCCTTCGAGAAAAGCCTCAACATGCAGATGGTGAGGGTAGAGGGTGGCACATTCGTGATGGGCTGTGACTCTACTGCCGACGCTGAGGCCGACCCTGACGAGCACCCTGTGCGCACTGTCACGCTCGATGCCTTCTACATAGGACGCTATGAGGTGACGCTGAGACAGTGGGACGCTGTCATGAGCCATGTCACCTCAGGCATCAGCAAGAATGCCGATTATCCTGTCCATAACATCACGTGGGATGATGTCCAGCGCTTCATAGAGCGTCTGAACGACGAGACAGGACGAGAGTATCGTCTGCCGACAGAGGCCGAATGGGAGTATGCGGCGCGTGGCGGACAGCGTGCGGAAGGCTATACATACAGTGGCGGGCAGCGGCCTGAGCGTGTGGCATGGTATGCGGACAACAGTGGCAGAGTGGTACATCCCGTAGGACGCCTCCAGCCTAATGAGCTCGGGCTTTATGACATGAGCGGCAATGTCTGGGAGCTTTGCTCTGACTATTATGACGCTTACGACACTACGGCGGTGAGGAATCCGCAGGGGCCGGCTGAGGGTGTTTACCACGTCATGCGTGGCGGAAGCTGTAACAGCATGACACGCTCATGCCGTGTGGCCTACCGTCAGGACAACTCGCTCATGTCGGGCGATGCCGTCGTGGGCTTCCGCCTTGTCCTCCCGATAGATGGGAAGGAGCAGGAGTAAGCTGTCTGCTGTGGGCAGAAGAGCTGCTGCCCGTCCTTCATCATCTGATCTCCGCCATCGGTCTTGCTGTCATATAATATGACATGTCCGGTAAGAATGCCTGCATGTAAGGGGCTGCCCCTCATGCTGATTCTTACCGGACATGTCTTTTTGTTTATATCCCACATCCCAGCCCGATGCCCGTCGTGGCGTGATTACGGGCGGCGTACGGCTATGGTTCAGAACCGTATCATCACCTCACAGACAATCTTGTCCTGCTCGCTCTCCTTTGCCCCACCGTTGGGATACCAGTATTTCTCGTAGTTAAGCCGGAGGTCGGTGGGGAAGTAGGGGTTGCGTATAGAGAATGTCGTGCCGAGTGTCATGCGGTGGCGTTCGGCGTCGGTCATCTTCAGGTGTATGGCGTCGTCGTCCATGCCACTCTTTCCCGAAGAGTGGTCCTGCATATAGTCATAGCGTCCGAGGAATGTGACGCTCTCTATCAGCGACTCTTTCTTGCGTATCGGCTGCTTGTACATGAGCATGGTGTTCACGGCGTTACAGTCGCTGAAAGCATCGTCGCCGTATGTCTTGTGCAGGAACTCCGCCTCAACGTGCCATCCGGCTGCCTCATAATACGAGCCGATGTCGAGCGATGTGTATGACGCCTTGCGCTCGGCTATCTGCTGGTGTTGTATGCTCGGCACTATGGCAAGCCCCTTCACGGGGAAGCATTGTATGCGTGCTGAATATCCTGGCGAGGAGAACCATGCTGTCTTCTGGTTGTCGAGGTTCGAGCCGTTGAACAGTCCGGCGTCTATCGCCATGATTTTCTTTCCGTCTCTTGTGATGTCGTATCCGGCCTGGAAACCGACATCACGCATATCGCCCACCTGCTTGGCTATGAAGCTGCGGTTGGCGAAGAACTGTGCGGAGGGGTTGCGGTGGGCGTCGATAGAGAACGGCATACGCTGCTGGCCGATGGTGAGGCGCAGTGTGCTGACAGGGGTGATGCGCACCCATGCGTCCTTCATCTTTATTGCCGACTCGTCGCACAGGTCAACCTCAAGCTTGTATTCCGACCTCAACGGCAGACGGCCGCTGGCCGACAGGCGTGCGTTGCGCACCTCGAAACGCGACGCGTCGAGGTCTGGCTCATACTCATACTTGCCGCGCAGTATGCCGTGTATCTGTGGCTTGTACTCCTGTTTCTTGTCGCTGAGTCTCCTGTCCTGCTCCATACGGCTTCTGTCCTGCTCTAACTGAGTTATCTTAGCTTCGAGCATGGCGAGACGCTCCTCTACCGTCTGCGCTTTGGCGAGAGAGCTGTAGAGGAATGACAGGAGAAGGATGAGAAGGACGATTCTTGTCCATGAATAGATGGTCTGGATTGTCTTTGGTCGCATATGATATATTGTTGTTCTTTTGAGCGTCACTTGCTCGTTTGTCTGTTCGTTATCTTGTTCGCCAGTTCGTTGATGATACCGTCTGACAGACCTATGGTGGGCACGGCGATACATTTCACGTCAAGCGCGTCGGCTATGGCGAGGAAGATCTTCGCGGCAGGCACTATCACATCGGCGCGGTCGGGCTTCAGGTCCAGCTCGCTGATTCTCCTCTCCACCGTCATGGCCGCAAGCGTGTCGTGCAGTTTCCTCAGCTGTGGCGTTGTGATGCGGTCCTTCAGCTTTGTCTTCTTGGGCACGAGGCGGTAGAGTTTGTTGATATTGCCTCCCGAGCCTATTATGACACAGTCTTTCGTCTCGCCTGTCATGCTCTTTATCTTGCTGCATACATCGTTGAGCGATGCCATGTTGGCCGTCCCGCTCAACATGCGCAGAGTGCCTATGTTGAAGCTCTCGCTCGCCTTCAGCTCGCCGCCGGCTATATAGCTCACCTCTGTCGAGCCTCCGCCGACATCCACATACAGGTATGTTGTCTGCTCCTCGCCGTTGCCGGCCGACAGGGACAGAATCTTCTCTATGTGTGTGTCGATGATTGTCCGGGCCTCTTCCTTGCCAGAGATGATGTCGATGTCTATGCCGACATCCTTCTTTATGCCCTTCAGAATCTTGGGGCCGTTCTTCGCGTCGCGCAGGGCTGAGGTGGCGCAGGCGCGGTAGTCGGCCACGTCGTAGAGCAGCATGAGGTGGCGGAAAGCCTTAGTCATGCGCACAAGCTGTGCCTCACGTTCCTTGCTTATCTTCCCGCCCATGAACACATCCATGCCCAGGCGCAGCGGGAAACGCACAAACTGTATCTTCTGGAACTGTAGCGTGCCGTCGTCATGGCGTGTGACACTCTTTATGAGAAGGCGTGCCGCGTTCGTCCCTATGTCTATTGCTGCAAGGTTAAAGCTGTCGGGGTTTATCTCTTTTCTCATTGTCTGTAGTGTTTGTATAGTTCTTCTTGTGAGCGGAAGACATTCCGCTCGTTCTTCATTCCGTATTCTACGATGAGGCGTGCCTCCTTCTTCAGCTCCTTGTCATATACCGGAGCATAGACCTCTATCCTATGGTCGAGATTGCGTGGCATCCAGTCGGCCGAGCCTATGAACACCTTGTAGCCCTCGCCGTTGTCCTTTCCCCCGGCGCTGTTGTCGTTGTCCATGTCCGTCCCGTTGGCGAATATGAGTATGCGCGAGTGTTCGAGATAGCGGTCGATGATGGCGCTCACGTGCATGTTCCCGCCCAGATAGTGCTGGTCGGGGACAAGGGAGCAGTTGCCCCTTATCACGAGGTCAACCCTCACCCCCGAGGCCGCGGCGTCGTAGAGCTTCCTGACCATCCCCTCGTCGGTGACATGGTTCAGTTTGCAGAGTATGCGGGCGGGGAGCCCGTTGCGGTGGTTGCGCATCTCCTGCTTTATGAGAGCCTCAAGCTGCTGGCGCATACTGTTGGGCGACACCATCAGCTCCTTGAAGCGTGTGGGTATGAAGGGCTTCTCGATGAAGCTGAAGACACGGGCGACATCGTTCACGACGGGACGGTTGGCCGTGAACTGTAGGAAATCGGTATAGGCCGCAGCATTCCCCTCGTGGAAGTTTCCTGTCGATATGACGGCTATGTCTCCGTATCTCGATTCTATCAGCGTTATCTTCGAGTGTATCTTCAGCCCCTCGACACCCATGATGACATTTATGCCCGCATCGGCCATCTTTTTGCTCCATTCGATGTTCTGCTTCTCGTCAAACCGTGCCAGCAGCTCTATCACTACCGTCACCTTCTTGCCGTTGCGGGCGGCGGCTATGAGCGCGCTTATTACCTTCGAGTCTTTCGCCAGGCGGTAGAGCGTCGTCTTTATGCCCTTCACCTCGGGGTTGACAGCCGCCTCGCGCAGAAGGTTTATGTACGCCCCGAACGAGTGGTAGGGGACATGGAGGAAACGGTCGCGCTGTCTTATGGCCTGTATGGGGCACGGCGCGGCGGCCCATTCTGGCGTCAGCTGTGGCCATGCGGGGTATGTCAGAGGCTCTGAGCCGCTTGTCGCCAGCCTCGGGAATCTCATCAGGTCCTTATGGTTCTGGTAGCGGCCGGAGGGCAGTAGCGTATCTACCGACGACAGGCACAGATGGCCCATGAGGCGGCGCAGCACATCGCGGGGCATCAGCTTGTCGTATATGATGCGCACAGGGAGGCCGTTCTTGCGGCTCTTTATGCCCTTCGAGATTTTCTGGAGCATACCGCCACGTATGTCTGTCTCCAGCTCCATCTCCGCGTCTTTCGTTATCTTGAACGCCCATGCCTCAAAATGGTTGTAGTCTGTCCCGGGGAACAGGTAGGGCAGGGCACACCGCACGATGTCGTCAAGGTACATGACATTATGCCGGCACATGGTTTCGTCAACAGTGTCGGGCAGCACGATGAAGCGCCCGAACTGCCCTACGGGCAGCTCCACGATGGCATAGTCTTTCTTCGCTTTACGCTTTGTCTCTGTCCACTGCTGTAGCCTGACAAGGAGGTATATGGTGTCATCGGCTGTCGGCGTGAGCGTCTTCACCGCTGAGAGCCATATCGGTGTGACAGAGCCGTATATGTTGTTTATGCAGTATTGCCTCACGAAGTCCTGCTGCTCGTCGTTCAGTGATGTCTCGTCGAGGAGGTCTATGCCCCTTGTGCGCAGCTCGCTGGTCACATCGGCCACGGTTTTCTCAAACTCCTTGGCATACTTCGTGTTGAGCGAGTTGATGGTCTTCAGCGTCTGGCTGCATCTCTTCCGCATGTCTTTCTTGTCTGCAAACTCGGCTATGCGGCTTAGTGTCGCCACACGGACACGGAAGAACTCGTCAAGGTTGTTAGAGTATATGCCGAGGAAATTAAGCCGCTCCATAAGCGGGATGTCCTTGCGCTGTGCCTCGTCAAGGATGCGGTGGTTGAAATACATCCATGAGATGTCGCGCTCGATGTAGTTGTCTTCGTTTAGCTTGATCTGCATATGTGTGGGTTTTAAGGTGGGTTCTATTTAAGGGTGGTTCTATAAATTAGCCTTGACGGATTTCGATTCTATTTTCGAGGTCAACCGACTAACGAAGCAAGAGCAGAATCAAGCTTGCTTGAGTTATGCCTTGCAAGGAGGAGGAAGGCATCGCCAAAGTGCAAGTGAGAGAGGGAGTAATGCGGGCTACGTGATCGATATGGCTTGCAATATTGACCGAAAAGAATGTGAAAGACGACAAAACGTCACCTTTGGACTTGTGAATATTGTGACGGTGGGATTTAGTGGAACCCACCTGAATTCGGTGGCAAAGATATTTATTTCAGATTACAATCATATTAATTTGATGTTGCAATATTGTTTCAAAAAGAGTGGTCGGGGTGATGCTATGCTTGGATTCCGGCCGATATAGCCAGCATTCCATACTGTCACTTGTCCATGGTCAAAGCGTGAGCTGTACACGTTGTTTGCTTACACTTTGATTTCTCATTGCCCCGCGAGAATAGGAAATTTGGGAGCGGGAGACCGTAAGGGCCTGAAAACGCTGAAATTCTGGATTGTTACAATTCTCTGACAATCAGACTTGTGACTGATAACCGGCTTCCCGGTTATGCCTCGGTATCCTGTAAAAGGCTACCTTTCGCGCGCCAAAAGGTAGCCTCTGGCTATGTCATACACACTCAATGACACGCCTAAACCTGCCTTTTTCCGCCCTTAGACAGTACCTTTTGACCTCTGACAACCACTGCCGCCCATCCGCAAGCGGCCAAAACGCCATGGCCAGACCCGTAAAATCATCAGAAAATCCATACAAAACCATCAAATCAAAATGTCAGTCTCCAAATAAATGATTCACTCAACTTTCCCAAGTAATAAGGGGGCACCAGTAAAACCCTGTGTCAGTTACGTATCACGAAAACCAATA
>JBJEAW010000036.1:0-5535 GCA_051869435.1 Prevotella sp.
GGTCAATCCCCGTAATACCCAGGGTGTTACCCTGGGCTAAGCGCTGTTGGGCTTTGCTTTTCCCTTCGGCCAGCGACCGTTGGTTCAGCCCGTGCTTGTTAAGGCTTTCAACCGTACAGGTCGAATAATTTTTCTCCCCGAGTAAGTCGATGTTCCCACCGACAGTACACATGACCACGAGAGGGAAACCTCATAGTGAAGTGTTATCTTGTTAACGCGCAACTCGCATTGAAACGTGTTTTTACCTTAAGACAGGATGCGTTAATTATATGTAAATAATGAATGATTTACTCATTTTTGTTATTGGTTATTCAAGGAAAATACCTACCTTTACAGCAGAAAACTTGGAAAAGTTACGTAAATAGGTGTAGAATGCCTTGGAAAAGTTACGTTTGTATGATAAAAAGAAAGATTGACACTGTGATTGAGGAGCATTTCAGAAGCTCACGGAAGGCTAATATTTTCAATGCTTTCCCCCGTTAATAATACACAAAATACACAACTTTGTATAACACAACCTTGTGTATTTTGTGTATTTTCGCTATCTTTGCATAGGTTTTTGTACAATAATAAATATGAGACTATATGATTTGGGGGCGCAAGCGTCATTGATAACGCTTGCGCCCCCAAATCATATAGTATAGTAAGATTACTACTTCAGCCTTACTTGTTCTTCTCGTCAAAACGTTTCTGCTGCTCTGTGACAAGCTCCTTGTCGTCAAAATAGTCAATGCGCATGGCATGGCGCACCTCATCGAGTGTCTTCCTGCCCACCTCGCGCGCTGCCTCTGTGCCACGGCGCAGGATGTCATATACGCCTGCTATGTCGCGCTCATACTCTCTGCGACGCTGGCGCATAGGCTCAAGACGGTCATTAAGGATGTTAAGGAGGAACTTCTTGCATGTGCCGTCGCCGAGACCGCCACGCATGTAGTGGGCTTTCATCTCGTCGAGGTTGGCATAGTCAGGCAGGAACTTCTGGAAGTCATCGTCTGTGCAGAAAGCGTCGAGATAGACGAAGACCGTGTTCTGATACTCATGTTCCACACCAGCCTCGTCAGTATATGTGCCACGGAGATGGCCCGGATCCTCAATGTTGAGGTGTAAAGGATCGGTGAACATGCTGTTTACCTTCTTCTTCAACTCTTTAGGTGTATCGGAGAGATAGATGCAATTGCCAAGAGACTTGGACATCTTTGCCTTGCCGTCAGTGCCCGGGAGACGGAGACATGCCGCGTTGTCAGGAAGAAGTATCTTTGGCTCAACGAGTGTCTCTCCATATATATGGTTGAAACGGCGCACAATCTCGTTTGTCTGCTCGAGCATTGGCTTCTGGTCCTCACCGACAGGTACTGTCGTCGCCTTGAAGAGAGTGATGTCGGCAGCCTGAGAGATAGGGTAAGTGAAGAAGCCTGTCGGTGTGCCTCCCTCAAACTTACGCATCTCCAGCTCTGTCTTCACCGTAGGATTACGCTGCAAACGCTGAACGCTGACAAGGTTCATATAATAGAAAGACAGCTCTGTCAGCTCTGGCACGGCAGACTGTATGAAGATATTACACTTCTCCGGGTCGAGGCCGGCAGAGAGATAGTCTAACGCTACCTCAATGACATTCTGACGTATCTTCTCCGGATTGTCAGCATTGTCTGTGAGAGCCTGCGCGTCGGCTATCATGATGAATATCTTGTCATACTCGCCCGAGTTCTGGAGTTCAACACGGCGTCTCAGTGAGCCCACATAATGGCCTATGTGTAGTCTTCCTGTCGGGCGGTCGCCCGTAAGTATTATCTTTTCCATTATATATTGATGTATATGATTGTTATTATGGATGGGGACGCAAAGGCTTCGGCATATTATGAAAAAAGCCTGACAGGGTGTGTCCTGCCAAGCTTCTGTCGGGGTGAGGCGACTCGAACGCCCGACCCCTACGTCCCGAACGTAGTGCGCTACCAACTGCGCTACACCCCGTGAGAACGCATATCTGCGTTAACCGAATGCAAAGTTAATACTTTTTCTCGAATTGCGTGCATGAAAACATGTTTTTTTTCAGCATACACCACAAAATAAGGGATTATCATATTTTTCACAAAGAAATATTGGGAAAAATTTGCACAATACAAAAAAAAGCAGTACCTTTGCACTCGCAATTGAGAAACACCTCTCAAACAGCAGCGAGAGAGGCTTGAAATTGTGAACAAAAGAAGGGTGCCATAGCTCAGTTGGTAGAGCATCGGACTGAAAATCCGTGTGTCCCCGGTTCGAATCCTGGTGGCACCACCTCCTCCTTTCACTTGACCTGTAATTCTCTCGGGAATTGCAGGTCTTTTTTGTAATATACAGCTCAACGCCCGATAATGCCAGTACAGCTTATCCTGTATAATAAACAAGGGAGGACACAAATAAAGGGCGAAAGGGAACAACGGGGAATATCCCAGGAAACTCCTCAACCAATAGCTGACCCACACGAGAAACCAAACAACCCAGAAGAAAACAATGAGAATAAAAGGCTATATATATGCCGCGATAGCCGCAGCGTCATACGGCACAAACCCCATTTTCGCCATACCACTATACAGAGAGGGGATGGATGTCAACTCTGTACTGCTCATGAGATATATCATGGCTGTGGTAATGGTGGGGATAATGGTAGCCATTAAACATCCGAAAGAGCTAAGGCTGAAGACAAAAGACTATTCAACGCTTGCCATAATGGGAGTGCTGATGGTGGCCTCGTCCATACTGCTATTCGAGAGCTATAGGTTTCTGTCGGCTGGCATCGCCTCGACTCTCTTGTTCTTCTATCCTGTAATGGTAGCCCTTATAATGGCTGTGCTGTACCACGAGAGGCTCTCACGGCACTCATGGATATGCCTCGCCATGGCTTTCTTAGGAGTGATGACGCTCTCAAGAGACGACGCGGGAGGCATGATAAGCATAACGGGAATGCTGCTTGTGATGCTCTCATCACTATCCTACGCCATATATCTCGTGTATATAAACCGTGGCCCCATGAGGAATATGACATCGTCGGTCGTGACGTTCTTTGTCCTTATAGGCGGACTGGCTGTACTCACGGCGAAGACATACATGGGAGGGGGGCTTATGATACCACCCTCGCCAATGGCATGGCTCAATGTGACTGGGCTGGGATTGTTCCCAACTTTCGTGTCACTATACTTCACATCACAGGCCATCGAGACCATAGGGAGCACAAAGACAGCAATATTCGGGGCGCTTGAACCGCTGACAGCCGTCGTTCTCGGCATAATAATACTGGGAGAGGCACTGTCGCTCAATACTGCTATAGGCATGATTCTCATACTTGTATCTGTTACCGTACTGACAATCAAAAAACAAACAACATAACAATGAGAAAGACTATCTTAACCTGCATCGTATCTATCATCAGCGTCATATCCATGAACGCCCAGACTATGTCATTCGATTTCATCGTGGCTAAAGACGGCAGCGGCACTCACACCACACTGCAAGGCGCCATCAACGATGTCCCTGACTACAGGAAGAAAGAGACACGCATCTTCATCTCTGAAGGTGTGTATCATGAGAAAGTGGTCATACCGGAAAGCAAGCAGAACGTGTCGCTCATCGGAGAGAAAGAGGGGAAAGTAGTGGTTGAGTTTGACGACTTCGCACAGAAGAAAAACAGCTTCGGCGAGGAGAAAGGCACATCCGGCTCTGCCTCTGTATATGTCTATGGGCATGACTTCCATGCCACGAATATTGTCTTCGCCAACACTGCGGGATCTGTCGGGCAGGCCGTGGCTATGTTTGTGAGCGGCAACAGGGCTGTTTTTACAAACTGCAAGTTCAAAGGATTCCAGGACACACTGTACACATACGGCAAACAATCCAAGCAGCTATACAAGAACTGCTACATAGAGGGAACTGTTGATTTCATCTTCGGCTCTTCAACAGCATACTTCCTCAACTGCACATTACACTGTCTGCGGAAAGGTTATCTCACAGCAGCCTCGACACCTGAGAACAGGGAATATGGCTATGTCTTCAGATACTGCACAATAACGGCAGAAAAGGAAGTGACTGAGGGAGTATTCCTCGGACGGCCATGGAGACCATATGCGAAGACGGTGTTCATAGAGTGTACAATGGGAAAATTCATCAACAGCGAGGGATGGAACAACTGGGGCAGCACAGAGAAAGAGAAGACCGTCACATACGGAGAGGCTGACAGCTACGACTTCGACGGGAACATCATCGACCTCTCAAAGCGTGTGGCATGGGCAAAGCGCATTAACCCGGCCGATTACGATATAGAGAAAGTGCTTGCTGACAACGACAAGCCTGACTGGTACAAACAACCCCTGCACTGACTAAGACACAGGAAACATATAGAAAGAACGCATGACGCCTCAGAAACCGAGAAAGGTTTCTGAGGCGTCATGCGTAGAAAAGAGACGTAATGGACAGCGCTGTCACTTCAAGAAAGCGAAGAACACAGCGGCCACGAGGAATATGAACGACAGCAGATGGTTCCAATGAAACTGCTGCCCCTGAAACAGGAAACCCGCAACGACAGTAAAGACGATCAAAGAGACAGCCTCCTGAATCACCTTCAGCTGGACAAGGCTGTATGGCCCGCCATTGCCTGAGAATCCGTACTTGTTGGCCGGAACCATAAGACAATACTCAAAGAACGCTATAGCCCATGAGAACGCAATGACCCCTATCAGAGGCCACGAGTTGCTTATCTGCATCTGTTGCAGGCGGAGATGGCCATACCATGCGAGCGTCATGAAGACGTTTGAGCCTATAAGGAGCAGGATTGTTAATATACCATGACTCATACCGACAATTATCTTTGGGGTTTTACTCCTTTTACAGCAGAGCATGTCCACTGCTTGAAGAATGTCATTACATGATTCTTGTTATAGCTCTTACCCTCCTCAAGGAAGACACTGTCCTGAATATGGAGTAATGTCCCGTCAGCATCATATACGAGCATCACGGGGAAACCAAAACGCGAGGCATGGTGGGTGAGGCTGTCAAACGCCTCGTTCACCTCACGGCTGCGTGGGACATTGACATGGATATAGACATAATTGGAATCGACAAACTGTCTAATCTCCTCATCGGCTGTTATAAAAGAGGCAAACCGAAGACACCATGGACACCAATTGCCGCCAAGCTGGCAGACAAGGTTCTTGCCTTCCCTGCGGGCCTGCTCAATGCCCTTGTGTATCTGCTCGACAGGGTCAAGCGACTCGTCATACACTTTTTTGGTATCGGCAGTCTCCTGCCCGCTTACAGTGACTATGCCAATGAGGCACACGAAACATAAAATCAATAATCTTCTCATATCAATCAAAAACCAATAATTCTGCATGCAAATTTACGAAAATTCCGATGTAACACCAAATCAAAAACAAGAATTCACGATAAATAAATATATACAGAGGAATATTACACTCACATATATACAGAAAGATATATACAGAAAGATATATACAGAAAGAGGTCTCTGAAGACTTTGTCTCCAGAGACCCCGGTTCATAA
>JBJEAW010000037.1:0-24172 GCA_051869435.1 Prevotella sp.
CCACGCATCGAGGCTCTCGCATTGCCTATCTAAGTTGAACAGACAACGTCAGAGCCCACGCCGATATGAATAACCAATGCCGTAATGAGACCTTTATAAACATATAGACTGCATCCGTAAGGATACAATTAGTGCTTACAAGGTCTCTACGGGAATGATAAAATCACACCCGGGACATCTACCGTTGGCCACGTTCAAGACTTAGATTGGAAAACTTGCGAGGATTTCGATGCGTCTCAAACACAGCGTCAAGTAAACGCCTTTTAATATGTCTTGGACTACTATTATATAAAGCAGGCGGCACCTCAGCAAAAAGCTCAAGCAAACTTGGCGGTTCTGCATTCAGCCTGCACTACTTCTCCCACCCTAATACCCTCTTTGTATCGCTCTGCCTGTCACATTGGCTTCGCCATACTCTGAAACGGCGTGGGCTGTCTCGTCTGGATACCTGTAAGAGCACGTCTTACGATGGCATCAAGAAACGGAGCACTTCTGTAGTCCGGCACAAAAGTACAAATAAAAGTTTAAATATCAGCAAACAAAACGAAAAAATTTTAAATACAACCCCAAAATTATTGACAGATGGGCTTAAAATGGTGATTTCCGGAACCGCGACAGGAGGCACATCTGCCAATTATCTATACAAACGCCTTTTCTGTTTTCAAAATGTGACGAGAAATGGACAGGCATAGGAGGCGAAAGCGGACACGCCAAGGGAGAGACATCGGTCAAGCACAAGTCGTATTAATAAGCTGGGCCTATAAATCATTTCGGCCTGTACGGTTAAAGCTTTGACGAGTACGGGCAGTAAGCCCAGCAGCGCATGCTGCTTGAGAAACCAAAGATAAATATTCATAACAAATCGCATTCGTAGAATAATAACATAGGCAGAAAGTTGCTTGCTGAATCGTAACAGCGAATATGGTAAGTAGCACGCACTAAGATTTGTTGAGCAAAGCGAAACCCTCTGACTGACATGGAAGAAACCAACGGTCGCTGGCCGAAGGGAAAAGCGAAGCGCAGAAGTCCATAGTCCAGGGCAAGCGTAGCGACACCCTGGGTTGAGAATCTATACCGCTTGTACGCGCTGAACCAACGGTCGCCGGCCGAAGGGAAAAGCAAAGTGCAGAAGCGTTATGGCCTCACAGCTTATCTACGCTTTTGCGCTTACAGCGCGACAATTACCCACACAAACAATAGCCACAGGGTGTCACTCCGCTACGCTCCATTCTGCCCTGGGCTGTGCTCTTCTGCGCTTACAGCGCGTACTGGCTGAGGTAGTAGAAATCTATATTTTCTTGTAACAAAATTCATCCGCTGAACAGTTTCGCTGAATCCACGTTGTCATAAAATACGTTAAATACGTTAATTTGGCCATCAGTGCATTTGCGTAATATATAAATAATGAGTAATTTTGAATCATTATTCGTTTAACGTAACGCAAAATACATAATTATGGTTAGGAAAGAAAAGACCATGAATCCTTTCGTGATAGAGGGGTATGTGTCGCCAGATTATTTCTGCGACCGCGAGCAGGAGACTGCGCTTCTAACGAGGCATCTGACAAACGGTTGCAACGTGACACTTATGGCTCCCAGACGACTTGGGAAGTCGGGATTAGTGTTCAACTGTTTCAACCAGCACGAGGTGTGCGAGGCATACCATTGTATTTATGTTGATATATACGAGACGAAGAATCTTGATGAATTTGTATATGAACTGGGTAAAAGCATCCTTGCCGAGCTTCGCCCCAAAGGGCGTAAGGTTTGGGAAACATTTCTGAATATACTCAGTTCGTTGAAGTCTGTAATATCATTCGACATCAATGGCAATCCGGAATGGAGTGTGGGCATTGGAGACATCAGACTGCCAGATGTTACTCTTGACGAGATCTTCGCATATCTGAACAATGCGGACAAACCATGTTTAGTGGCTATTGACGAGTTTCAGACAATAGCGAATTATCCAGAAAAGACGGTTGAGGCATCGCTACGTAAGAGAATACAGAATTGTCATAATGCAAGTTTTGTATTCTCAGGCTCTAAGCGCCATTTAGTGGCGCAGATGTTCACATCGCCTTCAAGACCGTTCTTTAACAGCTCGGCAATCATGGGACTTGACCCTATCGACCGGAATGTGTATTTTGACTTTGCCAACCGCCATCTATCACATATAGGCAAAACTGTTTCACGTGATGCTTTTGATTATGTATATGATACCTACCATGGAGTGACATGGTATATACAATATGTGATGAACATGCTGTACACATCCTTTTCTCCCAACAGTGTTTTTGTGAAAGAAGATGTGGAAAGCGTTGTGGTTGACATACTCTCGCAGCATCGTTTTGCATATCAGTCGCTTATGTATCAGTTGACATCAAAACAGAAGCAGGTTGTCATGGCTATCGCATGCGAGGGGAAAGTGAAGGGTATAATGTCACAGTCTTTCCTTAGAAAGTACAACTTGGGCGCGAGCACCGTGCAGGCTGCCGTGAAAACCTTGCTTGACCGTGATTTCATCACCTATGATGAGGGCGTATATCAGCCTGGCGACATATTCTTGGCACAGTATCTTGTGATGAACTCCAAGGGGTAATCAGGATTATAAATGGGGTACTGCAGAGGCTGTTATCTATTTTGATATGGAGAAACTCCCTGGTGTTGGTCAAGTTAGTGTTATAAAAGACGGTTCTTGCAGTTCAGTATTTCTGCTATTCTCGAAAACTCTTCCACTCTGTCTGTAAAGTACAGACTATCTACCACAGTCCCGAATCTGAAAGGATTTCGACCTGTACGGTTGAAAGCCTTAACAAGCACGGGCTGAAAGCAAACAACGGATGAAGAGCCACGCCCACAGAGCAGAAGAAGAGAGGATTAGGATGAGAGGACGACAATAAAAGTCTATCAGAAAGGAGAATGTGTACTATTATGGCACATAGAGACGAGAGAAAACATCGGGGAAAAGAGCCGGCCAACAAGAGGAACGGAATTTGGCAGAATTTTATAGTCAGACGCAGTGCTTTGACTTGCAGGAGATTACACATGCAACCGCTCGGCGTGTGAATATCTGGTGGCAAGAGAAAGAGTAGCGATGAGCGCAGAAAAGGTAGCAAATGGGGAGGCAGGACAATACATATGAGACAGTGAAAGATATTGAAAAGCGAGGTCATCCAGTATGAATGGGAATGCCCAAACATAAAAGATCGGGAAAAATGATGTGGGTATGGGGTGTAAAGCAGGTGGAAATGCGGGAAAACAAAGGTAAAAAGCTGACACACGACATCGGCAGCAAAGTATGCGCAGAGGATATGTCTTACACTGAAATACCGAAAGAAGCGACGGAATAGAGACTTATTACTGAGTGATTGGGGCGTAAAGACTGAGTAATTACGACGTATGGTTTAGTTATACTATGTTAAAATAAGGTATGGCAATGATGGCATATTTGTACGGAAATGAGAAATAGTGTAACTTTGCGAATGAATAGCGTCAAACAAACCAACCCTAAGACTATGGCAGTAAAATACAAACTGGTACAGAACAAGATAAGCGGCCACGAATGTTTCGGAAAGTGGTATGCACGCTCGGTGAAGAGCGGCGAGGTGGGCATGAAGGAGATAGAGCGCATCATAGAGCAGAACTGCTCGCTGAAGCGCAGCGATGTCCGCGCCGTGCTGACAGAGCTCGTTGACACCATAAAAGGGAAGCTGCAAGAGGGCTATACCGTCGATCTCGACGAGCTGGGACGCCTGTCCCTTGGCGTGAAGAGCGAGGGAGTGTATCGCGCGGCAGACTTTAACGTGAAGAAGCACATCACGGGAGTCAGCGTGAACTACCGCCCTAACACCCACCGCCGTGGCAATGGCGACCGACGCCTCATAGCCCCTCTGGCAGAGGGATGTGAGTTTGAGAAGCAGAAATAGCCGCAGGAGAGATGGCCGGCCGATGGCTATACGCCCCGATTACCGCCTCCATGCAAGGTGGAGACAGAGAGGCGACCGGCCTGCTTACGGGCTAATGAACAGGATAGAATCCAGGGAAGAAATCAAAAAAGACACACAAGATTATTATGAAACACAACATGGAATGCGTCATGACATGTCTCATGACGCTGATTCTGTCTGCTGTAGCGGGCATGACGGCCCATGCAGCGGATGTGAGGAATGACAACACCTTATGGTATGACCGCCCTGCCGACTACTGGGTGGAGGCTCTCCCGCTGGGCAACGGACACCTTGGGGCCATGGTCTATGGCGGCACGAAGAGCGACACAATCCAGATTAACGAGGACACATTCTGGAGCGGCTCGCCATATAACAACATCAACCCTAAGGCTCTTTTCAGACTCGGGGAGATACGCGACGCTCTGAACCGTGGCGACTACCGCACAGCCCAGGAGCTGTCAATGCACAACATTACGGCCGACAAGAGCGTCACGGGCCATGGCATGGCATACGAGTCAGTGGGCAACCTCGTGCTGACATTCCCCTCAACCCACGCTTTCGCCAAGGACTACCGCCGCGAGCTGTCGCTCGACCGTGCCGTGGCGAAGACAGAATACACGGTCGATGGTGTCGTCTATGAGCGTGAGGTGTTCACATCGTTTGCTGATGACGTGATAGTTATGCGCATCAAGGCGTCGAGGAAAGGCGCCTTGCAGTTCACCACGAGCTTCTGCCAGCCTCTCAAGAACCGTGTCACTTGCACCGTGACACGCTCACAGACAGAGCCAGGAGAGCTGAGGGTATATAGCGTGCCGGCGGCTCCGGCCATGGAGAACGTGGCCAACGGACTGCACTGCATATCGTACATAAGGGTCATAGCGCCTGAGGCGAAGACTGTGTTCTCAGGCAACACGGTGTCTGTCAGCGAGGCCACCGATGCATACATCATCATATCCGCCGCGACAAACTTCGTCAGCTACAACGACATAACAGGCGACGCGGAGACAAAGGCGAAAGCGGCCATGACAAAATTCCTCGCCAACGGGAACATACAGAAAGAGTATGGCGCGGCGGAGAGAAGACACGAGGACATATACCAGAAGCAGTTCAACCGTGTCACTCTCGACCTCGGCACGAACGCCACACAGGAGACAAAGCCTACGAACAGGCGCATAGCCGAGTTCGGCGACACTACCGACCCTCATCTCGCCGCCATGTACTTCCAGTATGGCCGCTACCTCATGATATCATCATCCCAGCGCGGCACACAGCCTTCCAACCTGCAGGGAATATGGAATCCTGACGCCGGACAATACCCGGCATGGGACTCAAAATACACGACGAACATCAATGTCGAGATGAACTACTGGCCTGCCGAGGTGACGAACCTCAGCGAGTGTCACTGGCCGTTCCTCGATATGGTGCGTGATGTCAGCGTGACAGGACGGCTCGCGGCACGCGAGATGTACGGCGCACGGGGATGGACACTCCACCACAACACAGACATCTGGCGCTCGACAGGCGCGGTGGACTACCATCCTTGCAGCATCTGGCCGACGTGTAACGCATGGTTCTGCTCGCATCTCTGGGAGCATTTCCTCTTCACAGGCGACCGTAAGTTCCTCTCAGACACCGCCTTCCCCATCATGGCCGATGCCTGCCGGTTCTACATGGACTTCCTGACGACAGACACGAAGACGGGATATCTCGTCGCCTCACCATCCAACTCGCCAGAGAACAGCCCCGGCATGGAGAGCTATCACGACTCCATCTTCAACAAGAACTACCGCCCCGCGGTGTTCCAGGGTGTGGCGATGGACAACCAGATGATATACGACCTCCTCTACACCACCCGTCAGGCTGCCGAGATGATGGCATCGACAATGTGGGGCGACGCTGCCGCGCGGCTGATGGCTTTTGCTGACAGCCTCGACGACATGCGCCTGAAACTGCCGCCAATGATGATAGGACAGTACGGGCAGATGCAGGAGTGGCTCGACGACTGGGACCGTGAGGAGACCGGCCACAGACATGTGTCCCACCTATGGTGTGCATACCCAGGACGCCAGATATCGCCTTACCGCACGCCAGAGCTGACAGCGGCCGTGAGGAAATCGCTCATCGGGCGCGGCGACGCGTCGAGAGGATGGTCCATGGGGTGGAAGGTGTGCCTGTGGGCGAGACTCCTTGACGGTAACCACGCATACAAACTGATAGAGAACCAGCTGAACCTCAAGGAGCCGACAGCGACGATAAAGGACGCTGACGGCGGCACATACGCCAACATGTTTGACGCCCACCCGCCATTCCAGATAGACGGCAACTTCGGATGCTGTGCCGGCATAGCCGAGATGATAGTGCAGAGCCATGATGAGGCGGTACATCTCCTCCCCGCCATACCTGACGTATGGCCTTACGGAGAGGTGACAGGACTGAAGGCACGCGGAGGATTCGAGATAGTCAGAATGAGATGGGAGAACGGCAAGGTAAGGAATGTCACCATACGCTCCACCGTAGGAGGGAACCTGCGGCTGCGCTCAAAGACAGCCTTGCAGATGGCCAACGGGAAACAACTGACACGAGTGAAGGAAGACTCGCCTAACATGAACCCGCTCATGAGACGATATGATGTGCTGACACCAATAGTGAAGGACACCTCAAAAATAGTCTATGCCCCGCTCGACCCGACATACCTCTACGACGTGATGACAACACCGGGGACAGAATACACATTCGTGGCAGCAGAATAAAGAGGAAGACGAAGTCAACTCGCCCGGGCTATGCTCTCGCTTACACAGCCATTCATGTTTATCGCCTTGTGATTGATGCGAAACCCGATAGGGTGATGATGTAGCCGTCTGAAAATATCTGAGCTTGCCTCAATAATTTTCAGGCGGATGCATCATCGATGGCTCGCAAGAGACATTTTTTGCATCAAGCGCAAGGGGTTGATTTCGGTTTTTGTCTTTCAAGGTTGACACAGGATTTTCCTTGTGCCCCGCAATGTCAGATGTCTGGCCTCATCCCCATGGCACATAATGCAGGAGTAAAGGATAAGTATCAACAACAAATACACGACAAACAAGTACAATCATGAGACAACTTGTAGAGATAGCCAAATGTGACAATACGGTCTATGCAGACGAGATAAAGGAGAGACTCGGGGCTGAGGGGATAGTGTGTCTCGTCCATGATGAGAATGAGGACACCGTCGTGGGAGCGTATGGCGGAACAACAGGCATAAGCATAAGGGTATATGAGGAGGACGCCGAACGGGCACGCGTCATAGTGAAAGGCGTGAGAGACTCGCGTGAGGATGTCACGCCATGGTGTCCGCGCTGCGGCAGTGAGGATGTCACACGCACAGGGACACGGAGGGTGAGGCCGAAGAACGTCATTCAGGAGAAGCGCTGGAACATCGTCCTGTGGGCCGTAGTGCTCGTCATCGCGCTGTATTTCGGCCAGTGGCCGTTCGCGATAGCGTGTCTCTTCCTGCTGCTCTTCGTTCTCTTCCTCGGCAAGAAAGCCAACCACCACTGTAACAACTGCGGAGAGGATTTCATGCACGAGCGGTAAGGCTCTCGGCCTCAGCTATGCGGATTATTACCGTCAGATGGGATTATTTGGGTACAATCCAGCCTATTGGACCAATAATGCCAAGGGGTTAAGAATGTTTAGCGGACAGCAATAAATAACAAACGAAGCCGGACATCAGTCATCCTACAATATAGATAGGATAACAGATGTCCGGCTTATATTATGTTGGTGGGTATCAAAGTGGCTTCCCCTTCGGCCAGTGGCTCCAGAGGACAGGCCTCCCACCATCAACAGAGGCCGTCAGGATGTTATGACACCTTGTTCAGCTTCTTGATGATCGAGAAGATGAAGAGTGCGCTGAGGAGGCAGATGCCAGCAAGAACGCCCCAGATAACAGGGAGAGAGACGTTCTGTCCCCAGAGGAGTCCAGGAATCATGACGAGCTGGTTGCCAATGGCTGTCGCCGCAAACCAGAGACCCATCATAAGGCCGGCGTACTTAGGAGGAGCCACCTTGCTGACGAAGCTGATACCAATAGGAGAGAGGAGCAGCTCGGCAAAGGTGAGCACGAGATAAGTGGAGATAAGGAGGTTTGCGCTCACACGTGCTGGGTCGGCATTGTTCTCGATGGCGGCAGCCTGGTCCATAGGAGCGAGAAGACCTGTCGAGCCAGCTATCATAAGACAGAAGGCAGCGGCAGCGACAAGCATACCGAGACCTATCTTCTGTGGGCTTGTAGGCTCCTTGCCCTTACGGTTGAGCCAAGAGAAGAGAGCCACGCTGACAGGAGTGAGGGCTACGACATAGCAAGGATTGAACTGCTGGAAGATAGGAGCCTTGACGTCAACGACACCCTCAAGGGTTGAATACTTGTAGCCGAGGAATGCTACGGCAAGGAGAATGATGACAGTGCTGATGCCACGCCCCTTTGTCGTGCGGCTCTGGAATACTCCGAAGAGACCATAGACGATGAAAATGCATGCCACGAGGTTGGTGACATCGAATGCCATGCTCTGGAGGCCGACAGATGTTGTCTGGGTATAGTCGCGTGCGAAGAGTGTCAGCGTGTTGCCATTCTGGTGGAATGCCATCCAGAAGAATATAACGACAGCGAAGACAAGGCAGAGACATACGATGCGCTCTTTTGTCTCCTCCTTTGACAGCTCTGGTGCAGCCGTCTTTGCCTCAGCAGCCTTATTCGCCTTTGGCTTCTCATTGGCAAGGACATGGTTGTATGTCGATGATGTGAAATAGTATATAAGTATAGACACTATAAGGCTGACACACGCCACAGCGAACGCGAAATGATAAGAGTCGGCCTCTGCTATGCCAAGGCTGTTCTGTGCCCAGTCCATAATCTTGATGGCCGCGGTAGGGGCGAACATCGCACCGATATTGATGGCCATATAGAAGAGGCTGAAACCAGCGTCGCGCTTGTCTGCATACTCTGGAGCGTCATAGAGACGTCCCACCATAACCTGGAGGTTGCCCTTAAAGAGACCCGTTCCAAGGCTTACAAGAACGAGGGCGACTGCCATTGCTGCTGCTGCGGGGAAATCACCGCCAAGAGGCACAGAGAGCAGAAGATAGCCAAGGAACATGATGAAGATGCCAGTTGTGACCATCTTTCCGAATCCGAAACGGTCGGCTGCGATACCACCTATGACGGGGAGGAAATAGACCATCATAAGGAAGGTGGAGTAGATGCCGCTCGCCAGACCTGGCTCATAATGGAAGTTAGCCTGGAGATAGAGCAGGAATACAGCCAACATGGTGTAATAACCAAAACGCTCGCCAGTGTTAGCCAGCGCAAGAGCCCAAAGGCCTTTAGGTTGTCCTTCAAACATAATTGTGTTTTGTTTTTGTTTGTTTAATAATGGTAATGAATAGATTATAGGTGGGTTCTATTAATTCGCTTTGCCGGATTTCGGTTTTATTTTCGAGGGCAAATTACAAGTTGAAGAGGGAACGTAGCGGGCTACGTGACTGAAGCGACTTGCAGTTTGCACCGAAAAGAATCCGAAATACAGCAAAACGACAACCCCGAATTATAGAATCTTTGTCGGTGGGGATTAACAGAACCCACCTATTATAGATTAGGAAATATGCTGTCCTGACCTTATGGCACAAGCATTATACATCTGACATAATGCGTGGAACAGGCAGAAGGAGCATAATAGGATTATGGCTTTATGTTTGGCTCCTCAAGTCCGTAGCCACGCTTCTTATCGACAACCTTGAGATAGAGGGCGATGAAGAGGGCGAGAATGCCAAAGCCGGCGAACACGACGAGAGGTACGGTATAGTCATAAGGGATGAAATCGGCACCTGCCTGCTTTGCGGCTATCACGGCCGGGTTGTCCTCATTGGTAGAGGTGAGTATGTTGCCGATAAGCTTTGGCACGAAACAGAGACCGATGTTCTGCACCCAGAAGATAAGACAGTATGCGCTTCCGAGCACTTTCTCGTCAATAATCTTCGGCACACTGGGCCAGAGAGCTGCCGGAACGAGGGCGAAGGATATGCCGAGAAGGACTATCGTAGAATAAGCGAGGAGGGCACTCTTTGTCTCAGGAAGGACAAACGCGAAGATAAGGTGGCAGCAGATAAGCAGCAGCGCACCTCCTATAAGCATTGTGGCGCCCTTGCCCTTGCGGTCGAGGAAATTGCCAAGGAACGGGGTGATGATGGCGGCTCCGATAGGGAACCAGCGGAAAATATTCGATGCGGCCTCTGCTGTGATGCCGTCAAGGTTACACTGGAGCATATTGGCTCCGTAACGCTGGAACGGGAAGATGGCCGAATAATAAAGGACACAAAGGAGAGCGACAATCCAGAACACCTGGGAAGAGAGAATCTTGCCAAGGTCGCTGAACTTGAACTCCTCATCGCTCGAATCCTCGCCGGCCTCCTCGCCGAGCTGGCTGTCAAGCTTCTTGTCCATGAATGTGAACACGGTGAATGTTATCAGGCCGATAAGGAGAAGCACTGTGCAGAATGCGACAGGAGCGACAACCGTGCCAAACTTGTCTGCTATTATAGGCGAGATAGAGAATATGGCGAAGACACCAACACGGGCTATGGCCATCTCCAGGCCCATAGCGAGAGCCATCTCCTTGCCCTTGAACCATTTTGCGATAGCCTTCGAGACTGTCGTGCCAGCCATCTCACAGCCACAGCCGAAGAGCATGAAGCCGAGAGACGCCATCTTCGCACTGGCAGGCATGCTGACCCACCACGTATTGAGCCACTCTGCAAACGCTGTCGCCTGGAACCACTCTGTGATGCCTATATACTTGATGACAGCACCGGCAAACATCATGCTGGCCGACAACTCGCCCGTGAAACGGACGCCCATCTTGTCGAGAATGACACCGGCAATGATGAGGAAACCACAGACATTCAGTATGTACTCAGAGGCGGCATACGTGCCAAAGACATCTGGAGTCCATCCACGCTGGCTCTCCATGAGAGCCTGAATAGGAGACATGACATCGACAAACATGTAGCCGAAGAACATCATCGATGCCACAAGAACAAGGGCTGTCCAGCGCATTGCCGGAGAGTCATTAAGCTTTCGCTGTATAAATTCAGTCATTACGAGTTTATTATGGGTTTATACTTACAAGTTGCAAAGTTAATAAATTATATCGTAATAATAACATTATTTAAATGGAAAAAAGAGAATCAAGGGGCAAAAAACATCTGCCAACCATGATTCCCTTTATCCAAATGGACTATTGTCCGTGCCGTACAGCATCACATGTTATTGGTGGTGAATGTCTCAACGAAGCTTGACATTGAGCTTCGTGAGGTCCTCATCACGGCTTGACGAGCCCACCATGACCTCATAACGTCCTGGGAGCGGACGCATGGTAGAGGTCTCAGCATCCCATACCTCGAAGCTGGAACGTGGCATGTCTATATCGACAGTCTTCGTCTCGCCAGCCTTCAGAGTGACACGTTTGAATGCCTTCAGTGTCTTCTTGGGACCATCAGTGTCTGCCGTCCGGCGGATATATACCTGCACCACCTCGTCGCCGTCACGCTCTCCGGTATTCTTAACATCTACTGACAGGATGCCATTCTTGTATCTCGGCTTGCCGAAAGAGAATGTCGTATAGCTCAAACCATAGCCGAAGGCCCACAGCGGAGTGCCGTTGAAGTAGCGGTATGTGCGGTTCTTCATCGTATAGTCGAGGAAGTCAGGGAGGTCGTCAACAGAGCGATAGAATGTCACCGGCAGTTTGCCTGAAGGGTTATAGTCGCCAAAAAGGACATCGGCGACAGCATCACCACCACGCTCTCCGGGATACCATGCCTGGAGGATGGCCTCACAGCGCTCCGTCTCAGGAACAAGCGCGACAGCCGACCCTGAGCAGTTGACATACACAATGCGCTTGCCTGCCGCGCTGAGACGGCCGATGATGCTGCGCTGGCAGTCTGGGAGCTGTATGTCTGTACGGTCGCCACCCTTGAATCCCTTGGCGTCAACCTTCATCTCCTCGCCCTCAAGACGTGGGGAGATGCCTCCGGCGAAAATGACAACATCTGCATCGCCAACCTGTGAGATGATCGACTCCTCGGAGAGTTGCTCCGAATGATACGCGTCAAACTGGAGATGTGCCATGCCTGAGAGCTGGAGGTAGTCTATCTGGATATCATACTTCTCTCCAGGAGAGACCTTCAGCCGCTGCTCCTTCTTCTGCACACCATGGGCAGGTTTCATACGGTCAGCGACAACCTTTCCGTTGACTATCATGCGGTAACCGTCGTCGGCCTCAACACTGAGGACTATCTCTCCCGCTGCTTTCGGGCACAAAGTACCCCTAAGCGAGGCTGTGAAATTCTCAAGCTCCACACCAGGCGCAAACACTGTATTGCCACCATTGTTAAGATGTACCGGTGTCTTGAACACGACCTTGTTGGCTATGTCTCCCTCCATCTTGGTGTTATTCCAGAATGTAGCCTCCATGCCCTGCTGTCCGTCTGGAGCGACAATCTCAGAGAAATGGCTGACACGGGTGATGTTGCTGGTATGTCCACAACCGCCGACATATCTTACTGTCCCACGGTCTTTCAGCTTGTTCTCTATTCCTTGTAGTATAGTCACCGTGTGTTTGGGGTATCCGCTGTAGTTGCCCCACTGCATGACACTGTCGGCAGCATTAGGCCCCATGACCGCGACCTTTATGCCGTCTTTCTTAAGAGGGAGAAGAGCGTTATTGTTCTGCACGAGCACCATGCTCTCCTGTGCCATCTTGTAGGCGAGGGCGTTATGCTGGCTTGAGCAGAGCCTGTCCTCTGGTATCTTCGTCCATGGCACGAGGTCGTCAGAGTCCATATCGCCTAACCGGAAACGCGCTACAAGGAGACGCTTCAGCGCACGGTCAACAGTCGCCATATCGGCTGTGCCGTCCTTGACAGCCTGTGGGATGTTGTTATACACGCCTCCACAGTTGAGGTCGGTGCCTGCAAGGACAGCCTTGCCCGCGGCCTCAACAGGTGTCTTCACGACCTCATGGCATCCTTCTGCATAGAAATCGCGTATCGCTCCGCAATCGCTGACAACAATACCCTTGAACCCCCACTCGTCGCGGAGTATCTGCTGGAGGTAACGTGTGTTGCCACAGCAAGGGCTGCCGTCAATGCGCTGATAAGCACACATAACTTCCTCAACATGTCCGTCCTGCACCAACGACTTGAAAGCTGGCAGATATGTCTCCCAGAGGTCACGCTCAGGAAGCTGCTGTATATCGAATGTATGGCGGTTCCACTCAGGGCCTGAGTGGACAGCGTAGTGTTTGGCACAGGCAAGGAGCTTGCGGTAACGGGTGTCATCTGGCCCCTGCAAGCCTCTCACGACGGCCAGTCCCATGCGTGTTGTGAGATATGGGTCCTCGCCGTATGTCTCCTGTCCCCTGCCCCATCGCGGGTCACGGAAGATATTGATGTTAGGAGTCCAGAACGAGAGACACTGGTAACGCTCAATCGTTCCTGAGCGCTTGGCTTGCTGGTTCTTGATGCGTGCCTCATCGCTCGCTGCGTCAAAGCACCGCTGTAGCAAAGCGTCATCCCATGATGCGGCCATTCCCATCGTGATAGGGAATACCGTTGTAAAACCATTACGGCCAATTCCATGCAGCGCCTCGTTCCACCATTGGAAGTGTGGTATGCCGAGACGTTCTACAGGTTTGGAGTTGTCAAGCATCAGACGGGCTTTCTCTTCAAGAGTGAGACGGCCGAGAAGGTCGTCAGCACGCTGCTCAGGAGAGAGCCGATGGTCTTGATAAGGAAGCAGGCTTTGGGCCGACAACGACAGTGGGAGTAGCGCAATGACGCATGACGCTGTGATTTTTCTAAGTTGCATGATTGTTTTTTAATTCAGATTAGTTTGATTCATAGAAACAATGACATAAGCCATAAAATATCAATGGGCATCAAGTGGTGACACGCATTAAGCAGGATGGCAGTATGACAGGTTAACATTTTTTCGCCGTGAAAACCGGCGCCGTTATGGATATTTCTGCAAAGATAATAATTAATCCTGACATAAAGAAATGAAAATGAATTATTTGTGAGTTAAGACATTATATTTGCCGAATACAGCGTTTAATGCAGGCGAAAAACGAACACATGGGGGTAGCACGGGGTATCGGCCTCTTCTATTTGTCTTTACGACATAAAAAAAACATCCCACCATGAACGAATGGCAGGATGAGAGAAATATGACACGAATATGAAAAAACAGCATGGCAAATACGGAGAATGATAAAATTTTTCATTAACTTTGCATAAGATAGGCGGCACCTCAGCAATTTGAGCAAGCTCCATTGCATCTCGGTTTGCACTATCCTTGCATAAGATAGGCGGCACCTCAGCAATTTGAGCAAGCTCCATTGCGTTTCGGTTTGCACTATCTTTGCATAAAAACATGGCAAAGAATAGAAATCCGATACAGGAAGCCATTCATTTCTGCAAACTAAAAGAGATTTTTTAACGAATATGATACTTGATTTACATCATCCAGACAGCAAGATAATAGCAAAATACGCGGTGAAAACAAGCTTGGATTGTGATTTTCATGACGTTTTAAAACGAAAAATGGGACAGCGCTCTGTCCCAATCTTTGTTAACCTTAAATCTAATACTATGAAAAACACACCGCAAAGGTACTACTAAATAGACATACGTGCAAGAAAACCAAGAATTATCTTTCAAAAATTTATTATTTAATGATTTAAATCAAACTGCTACAGCCTTTACGTATAACAAATAGTCAGAAAGTGTACAGAAGATACTTTTGTCACTTTTTATAACAATGATAATTTTATATTATGGACAGATATTTTTTTGACCTACATAATGAAATTATATTACCCGAGAGGCTTAACTGCCCATTCTACTATGAGCCTGCCGATATCTGCAAGGAGGTTTGGGACATTGTCAGAAAGGACATAGAGAGCATGGAAGAATGGCGTGAAGAGATATCTGGAGGAAAGATGTTCGGGGTTATGGTGGTGAGGACAGCAGACGGAAAGACGGGATTCCTGAAAGCATACTCCGGGCAGATAGGTGGCAGAGAAGACTGGAAGGGATGGGTGCCAGCCGTGTTCGACTATCTCTCGCCCGACGGATACTTCGTCAGACGAGAGGCTGAGATAACAGAGATAAACAGGACTATCGACAACGAGGAGTGCAGCATGAGGGTCTCGATGATGCGAGCACGACTGGCAAGGGCACAGGAGGAGGCAGCAAGAAAGATTGACGAATACAGGAGGATGATGGCCGAAAGCAAGATGGAGCGAGATATCAGACGCGAGAAAGGCGAGCCTGAGGAGGCTCTCATACGAGAGAGCCAGTTCCAGAAAGCTGAATTGAAAAGGCTGAAGACAACATTAGCGGCCGAGACAAAGCCGCTTGAGGACAGCATGAGGGAACACGACATGAGGATGGCGACCCTAAGGAAACGGCGCAAAGAGATGTCTGACAGTCTGCAACAATGGCTCTTCTCTAACTTCATCATGACTAACAGCCGGGGCGAGCGACGCTCGCTGCTTGACATTTTCGCCAATACGCCACAGCACATCCCACCTTCCGGGGCAGGAGAGTGCTGTGCGCCAAAGCTGTTACAGTACGCCTTCACACACGGCATGAAGCCTGTGGCGATGGCCGAGTTCTGGTGGGGACGGTCGCCAGCCGGAGAGATACGCCATCACCTTTCCCATTATCCGGCTTGTCAGGGCAAGTGCCGGCCGATACTCGACTTTATGCTTCAGGGGCTTGATGTAGAGCCCAACCCTCTTGAGGCGGACGAGACGGTGACACACCATAATATAATATACAGCGACGAATGGATTGTCATAATAGACAAGCCGGCAGGTATGCTTTCTGTCCCAGGCAAAGGGATAAGACTCTCAGCACAGGAGATACTATGCCAGGAGCTTTCATGTGGCGATGACGGACTGCTCTGCATACACCGCCTTGACATGCAAACATCCGGACTGCAGATGTTCGCACGTACAGCAGAGGTGCAGCGGGAAATGCAGCGGCGGTTCGCAATGAGACAGGTGAGAAAATCTTATACCGCATTGCTTGACGGCGAATACCATGGTCCGGAAGAGGGGGTGGTGGCCCTTCCGCTTGCAGCCGACTATATAAACCGCCCAAGGCAGAAGGTGGATTATGAGCACGGCAAAGAGGCTGTGACTGAGTATCACGTTGAGGAAATCTCTGGTTCGACGACGCGCATAACCCTTTATCCTCATACAGGAAGGACTCATCAGCTGAGGATTCACTGTGCACATAGCGACGGGCTCAGCATACCTATCGTCGGAGACGACCTGTACGGACACCACGCCAGCCGCCTGATGCTTCATGCCACGACGCTCGACTTCTGTCATCCCGTGATGGGCAAGGCGATGCATATTGAGGCAAAATGTCCTTTCTGAGCATACAAACCCACCTACAGTCTAAAATAGGAAAATATATTATAAGAAACAATAAATAACCCAGCACAACCGGCATAATATCAACCGTTTTTATTAACTTTGCAGAAAAATAAGGTAACAGACATGACACTATACCCAAAACTTATAACAGACGCCCTCGCCACTGTCACATATGCGGGGACAAAAAAGAATATCATAGAGAGCGAGATGCTTGTCGATGACATGCGCATTGACGGCATGAAGGTATCATTCTCGCTGCTCTTCCCGAAAGAGACCGACCCATTCCTGAAATCGACCGTCAAGGCAGCCGAGGCCGCCATACACTATTATGCCAGCAAAGACGTTGAGGTGACGATAAACACTGAGTTCAAGACAAAGCCCCGCCCGAAAGACGAGCCACTGCTGAAGGGTGTCAAGAACATCATCGCCGTAAGCTCAGGAAAAGGCGGCGTGGGCAAATCGACTGTATCAGCAAACCTTGCTGTCTCCCTCGCCCGTCTCGGCTATTCTGTCGGCCTGCTCGACACAGACATCTTCGGGCCCTCCATGCCGAAGATGTTCGGATGTGAGGACGCGCGCCCCTATGCTGTAGAGAAAGACGGCAGGCAGCTAATAGAGCCTATCGAGCGCTATGGGGTGAAACTCCTTTCAATAGGATTCTTCGTGTCGCCTGAGACAGCCACACTGTGGCGCGGAGGTATGGCATGCTCTGCATTGAAGCAACTTCTGGCTGACGCTGACTGGGGAGAGCTCGACTTCATGATTCTCGACACGCCGCCGGGAACAAGCGACATACACCTCTCACTCTTGCAACTGCTGAAGATTTCAGGAGCAGTGATTGTATCCACACCACAGGCTGTGGCTCTCGCTGACGCACGCAAAGGCATTGACATGTACCAGAACGAGAAGGTAAACGTCCCTATACTCGGACTCATAGAGAACATGGCATACTTCACACCAGCAGAACTGCCAGAGAACAAATATTACATCTTCGGCCGTGGTGGCTGCAAGAGACTTGCAGAGGAACTTCATCTGCCTCTCCTGGCTGAACTGCCTCTTGTACAGAGCATCTGCGAGAACGGCGACGAGGGACGGCCTGCCGCGATGGATGTGGCATCACCGACAGGACAGGCTTTCCTCTCTCTTGCACAGGCTGTGGCCACAATGTCAAGAAGGAAACAATAATACACATACAGCCTTAGTCATATTATGGTCTGAATGATTAGGGGCCTTATAAATCGCTCCACAAAAAAGCGGACACAAAAAGGCGCGTCAACATAAACTGGGCAGACAGACAGTATGTCTATCGTATGCTTTCGCTTATGCTGGCGCGCCTTAAAATATAATCGTTTCCCTTTTTATTTCTCGTAAAGATGGAAAATCCTTGTCATCATCTGCCATTTCTGGTCAGATGTCGCATTAGCGTCACACTGCTGGAACTGTGACACATAAGCCTCCCACTCAGCCTGCCCAGGGAGTGTAGCAAGCTTTGCCATGGCGTCATCCCAGTCAAAATCCACGGGTGCATCGACTATCATGACAATCTTATTACCAAGGAGATAGACCTCCATCTCCTTTATCCCCACCTCGCGTATGCCTTTAAGTACGATGCTCCGCGCATGTGCCTCAGAGTGTGCCTCGACGTATCGTCTTATCAGCTCGTCGTCTTCGCGCAGCTCCATTATCTGGCAGTAGCGCTTTGTCGGGGCTCCATGGTCTTTCTGTATATATCCTTCTGTCATAAGATAAGGCATCACTCAAAATTCTCACGTATCCTGGCAGCGATAGCCTCAAACTCTTCTGGTGAGAGTTTCAGCTTCGGGTTGGAGAATATCATGTCCCTCTCTGACTGCATCGGCACGAGATGTATATGGGCATGAGGCACCTCAAGTCCGAGGACAGCCTGTCCGACCTTTATGCAAGGGAAAGCTTTCTTGATGGCAACAGCCACTCTCTTTGCGAACACCTGGAACTCAGCTATCTCATCATCCTCCATATCGAAGATATAATCCACCTCACGTCTTGGTATTACGAGGGTATGGCCTTTCTGCAGAGGGCTGATGTCAAGGAATGCGTAAAACTTGTCATTCTCTGCACACTTATAGCTTGGTATCTCGCCATTGGCGATTTTCGAGAAGATAGACATGGCGTTAATATATTTAATCCGTATTATTCTATTGTTATGCTCTCTATTCTAAGACGGATTGTGCCACGTGGTATCTTTATATCAGCGACATCACCCACCTTCTTATTCAGAAGTCCCTGTGCGATAGGGGTCTTGATAGATATCTTGCCCTCCTTGAGGTTTGCTTCCTGCTCGCTGACAATAGTGTATGTCATCTTTGTATCGGTGGCAAGATTAGTCATGACAACCTTTGACAACAGCTGTACGGCATCTGTGCTAAGACGGCTCTTGTCGATTATCTTAGCGTCAGCTATTGTTATCTTCATCTGGTTGATTTTATCTTCGAGATGGGCCTGTGCTTCTTTAGCCGCATCATACTCTGCATTCTCTGAGAGGTCGCCCTTATCTCTTGCCTCGGCAATAGCCGCAGACGCTTTAGGACGCTCTATAGACTCCAGACGCTGGAGCTCAGCTACGAGCTTGTCGTAGCCTTCCTGTGACATGTAAGCCATAATGTAATTTTTGGGTTTGGGTATTTGATTTTGGTTTCTCTTTACACGACAAAAAGATAAGAATCCCGACACATCCCCTGTGCCAGAACTCCCATCTGTTGTCCTGTAAGGCATGAAAAAAGGCATTGTCTCTTGACATCATTCTGCCGGCAATAGCATTTATCCGGCAAGCGTGCCTTTTAGCATGACGTTATATAATTATGTTCTATGTACCCAGAGCCGGGCTCGAACCGGCACGCCTTGCGGCATTGGTGTTTGAGACCAACGCGTCTACCTATTCCGCCATCTGGGCATAAGCGTCTGCAAAGGTACTACTTTTATTTCACATTCTTCTTGAAAACACAGCCAAATAAACTTTCTTTAACAGTTAAGAGTGTTCTGCACGGAACCATTCATACCACCACTTGGCTCCAAAAGGAACGAACACCGCACGCTATTATCAGCTCAATTTTCAAACTGTCTCACCTCACAGAGAACCTGAGGCCTATGGTGACATTGAAGTTAACGGGATGGTCAGAGTATGTTGTCCTCAGCTCTGAGCCGTTGTCGAAATAATATCCCACGCTTGGCTCGACATATAAGCCTATCGCCGGAGTTATATTATATTGTGCGCCGACAGCGGCGTTCACGGACATCTGCCATGGCTTGTCAAGCTCACTATACAAATCATCCTCGGCCTTGACGGTCTTCGCCACCTCTCCCCCGATGCTCGCATACGTCTCAAACACGCGGTTGCCATATATCTTATATGTAAGGGCGAGAGGCACTCCTACCATTGCCGCATCCTGATGTATCTCTGTGCCTGAGGGCTTCTCTGTAAAGGTTGACTTCAGCATGGTGTATCTCACGCCGGCCTCAACGCCGAGACGGCCTGTCATGGTGTAGCGCACACCAAGTCCGAACTTGAATGGCACATGATGCTTGGCCTCCACTCTCGGCTCTGGGGTGACAGCGAGAGCCATGTTCTTATAGCTGGCCGCTGCGTTTGTGACGGTAGAGTTCATCACCATTGGCATTCCGCCACCCTTATTGTCTGAAGGCACGCCAGTGCCGTATATTGCAGCCGAGAAGCGTCCACGACGGCCATTGCTCTTGCGTCTCATATCTGCCGGTCTGTCTGTGCCTGTGTTTATATACCGGCCTTTGTCTTGGTTTTTCATCTCGTTTCTATTGCCTTGTTGCCCGTCATCATTGCCGCTGTCCCCTGTCTGAGGCACTTTGGCCGCCACGTCGATGTCTTCTTGGCTCTTTTCATTTACGATCTCCTCTGCCGTCTCTATTGTCCCTTCACGCCCTCCTGCAATGACAGCCACAGAACGGCCTCGCTCTGTCACAGTCTCGCGTGTTGAGGGTTCAGCCATAGCCACAATATTTGTTACGTCTTGTATGTCGCTGTCACATGCCATACCACGCTTGATGCCATGCCGGCTCTCTGTCCCAGCCACAGTCTGTTGCATCTGCTCGTCGTTCTTCATATACATGACAACGAGCAGGCATACAGCCGCTGCCACGCCCGCTGCCGCATACCATATCGGCATGATTCTCCTCCCATGGTGTCGTCTGGTGTCCACGCCATGCCTTATTCCTTTCCATATATCCTCCGTCACGGGTCTCTCATAGTTTCCCAGTTTCTCACGGAGGCTTTCCTCAAATCTGTCTGCCATTATTATATCTGTTATTTCTGTTAGGGGTTCTTATATTGGCCGTCTCCTCACACTATCTTCGGGTCATTCCCGCCGGTACCGGGTGATGATTTTCCCGAGCATACGTTTCGCCCTGTGGTATTGTGAGGCCGACGTTGTCTCTGATATGCCTAGCATCTGTCCTATCTCCCTGTGGCTCTTCTGTTCGAAGACATAAAGGTTGAGGACGGTGCGGTATCCATCAGGCAGCTGCCTTATCATGTCGTGTATAATGTCGGGAGTGATGTCGCTGATGTCCTGATCTGCCGTGTCCTCTATGTCGGGTATATCCTCTATGCTCTCGTCGTATGATGTCTTGCTTCTGAGATGTCTTAAAGCCTCATTAACGACAATCCTTGTCATCCACGATCTCAGTGTCCCTTCTCCCCGATACTCGAACGAGTCGAGGTGTGTGAAGATTTTAATGAAAGCCTCCTGCATGGCATCCTTCGCGTCATCATCTATGGCGAGATAGCGTGAGCATACGGCGTAGAGATACCCGGCATGTGCCTGGTATATCCTACGCTGCGCCCTCTCGTCGCCCCTCTGCGCACGTGATATGTCTTGCTGTTCGGTGTTCATCATTATTGTATCTGACATTATAATAATACAAAGATATGGCTTTTCTTGCATCAAGATAAAATATTTTTCGATTTTTTTCATGCTCCATGCAATATTTCGCCCTTTTATGTATTATATACATGTAGGAAGCGAGAAAGCGTCCAACAAACATCTTGAGCTGAAAGAACATACAAATAACAAATCTAAAAGAACAATGAATCTAAAAAAGCTTATCTATTCTCTTGCCATCGTCTTTGCCACTATCGGCACTTTGGCATCATGTAATGACTCGGACAACGACAACATGCTTTTCACGGGCCACTTTGTCATTGAGGGCTCATACCCTAACTACACACTCTACCATCCAGGCAACTACGTCTTCCACCTGTCGCCATCAAGCGTACAGCAGGTGACTGGCGGTAAAGGCTTCGGCGACCACAAGCGCTGCTTCTTCCAGCTTCAGTTCAAGCAGAGCGACATCACATACGCCGACCCTGTGAACAAGACTGGCGAGGTGACAGTGAACAACGCTGAGATTATCCAGGGCAGCTATGTCAGCGAGGAGAACCCTATGCACTACACAACAGCAGTAGATAGGAATCTCACAGCCACTGACAGCATCTTCCCGGTAGAGAAGTTTACAGACTACTGGTACCACCGTGGATTCCTCAACCTTGCTGTCGAGGCAAAGTACTCTATCGTGAACAGTCAGGGCGTTTATCCAAGCATGACCCTCACATATAATGAGGATGATATAACAGAGAACTCTATCGTCCTCAAGCTGCTCTACAACCGCCACACCTCAAAGGATGCATCAAGCGCTACGGGCAACTTCATCACAGCTTACCCATTGGACAACATCATCTATCAGGTGCCTGGCAACGACTCTATCCGTGTCGTTGTAGAGGCAGAGGGTGGCTCTACTGACGAGTTCAAGATTGGACGCTGGTAATTGGCGAAGTTATCGTGTTGAACATCACCAAGGAGAGAAAAGCATTCTGACATACGTTTAGCGTGGGGAGTAGCGGCTTACGACCCTATTCCCCCGCACACCCAAAAAGACAGAGCGAAGGCTGGGCATTACGGCATATGTACCGTATTGCCCAGCCTTCGCTCTGTCCTATAGTATCACTATCAGTGTCATCAAGGAAGAGGCGCCTGCTGTGGAGATTACCCACGCATTGTGTCTCTGTCTATGATATATCGTGTCAGCTGTTTCACCATCTCGTCTGACGTGTCAGTCCTTGGCGTTATGAGCAGCACGTCGCCCTCCTCCACCACGATGAAGTCATGGAGGCCGTTGATGACGGCAGTGCGCCCGTGTGGCATCTTTATGACACATCCCGTAGTGTCAGTGAGCTGCGCCTTGGTGTCGAGCGTCACATTATCGCCCTCTGAGCTTGAGCACGCCTCATAGACACCATGCCATGTCCCGACATCGGCCCACCCGAAGTGGCACTCTTTCACACAGACATCATCGACCCTCTCCAGTATTCCGCTTTCGATAGAGAGGTTAGGGTATGTGGCATAGCGCTCGCATATCCAAGCCCTTTCCTTCTCGGCCGTTGTCTCGTCACACTCCTCGTCGAACGATCTCATCACTGACGGCAGCTGTCCCGACAGCCTCTCACGTATTGTCTGCGGAGTGGATATATATATTCCGGTATTCCATAAGAACTCACCGCTCTTTATGAACATCTCGGCGAAGTCTCGCTCGGGTTTCTCTGTGAACGACTGCACCTTATAGAAGCCCTTGTCGCCATTGACATTCTCCACCACGTCGCCCATTTGTATGTATCCATATCCGGGTTCTGGCCTTGTGGGCCTTATGCCCATCGTGAGGAAACATCTGTCGGCCTTTGCGTGTGCCATGGCCTCAATGATGTCTTTCTGATACGCCTCCTCGTCCATCACCACCTGGTCGGCGGGTGATATTATCATGGAAGCCTCGCTGTCCACTTTCTCCAGTCTGTGGGCAGCCCATGCCACTATCGGCGCGGTGTTGCGCCTTATAGGCTCAGCGAAGATATGGTCTCTGTCCAGCTGTGGCAGCTGTTCTGTCACGATGCTCTGATAGTCTGTGTATGTTGACACGTATATATTCTCTTTCGGGAGGAAGCGGCAGAATCTGTCGTACGTCTCTTGCAGCAATGTCTTTCCTGTCCCGAAGAAGTCGAGGAACTGTTTAGGCAAAGCATGTCTGCTGACAGGCCATAGTCTTCTACCTTTTCCACCGGCCAAGATGAGGCAGTAGAAGTGTCTCGTGTCTTTTGTCCTTGTATTTTCCATGATGCCTATTATTTTCTGGTTAGATAATATTACGGAGTGTTGTCCTGAAGCGTTATGTGAGGATAGAGCGGCCATTAGGCCTATTCCTATTGCAAAGATACAATGCTTTCTGCTTATACACAAACATTCATGGATGTTTTTTCATTGAATTAAGAATTATGTAATATGAATTAAGAATTATATTCATTCACACCATTCGAAAAGGCTGCACGCCACCACGCCTCCGCACCCCTTATCGTAAGAAAGCCAGCAGGACAAACCATCAGCCTAATGTTTACAAAAACCCTTTCTGCCCATCAATACCGTAAGGCAAATCACATCAGACAACAGTCAGCAGTCTTTGAGCATACCGCAGAAACCGATGGAAAGAGGAGAAGAGATTATTATACCCCACCTTAATTGAACCCGCTGTTTTTTGAATGCAAAGACACAAAACAAACCCGAGATTATGGAGGAATCCATGCTTTTTTAGGATTCCGCCACAATCTCGGTTTTTTGTAACGTTTTATGGCTTGATGTTAACCCAAGTTTGATATTCTATTTGTCGTTTCTGTTGCTAATCAGTGATT
>JBJEAW010000038.1:0-24171 GCA_051869435.1 Prevotella sp.
CAGCAGCTGTCAGCGGCATTCGAGTTTAACAGCCCCATCAAGGGACTGTTCTTCTACATACAGCCACGCTGGAGCAGGGTTGGCGGCAACATCCTGTACACGACAAGCCTCGACAACGATATATTCATACAGACAGCCACGGACGAGGAGAGCTCGTCAACGACAGTAGGACTGTCGGCCAAAGCGGCAAAGACATTCCGCACAGCAAGCCTATACCTCGCGCTCAGCGGCTCTGTGCGCCGCACATCATACGACCTCCTTGTAGGCGACCGCATGAGCAAGGCACACACCACAAGCAGCTCTGCGACACTAACCTACTCTACCAAGCCCGCAAGCATACTGAGCATCGAGGGCAACTCAACAGTGCTATTCAGCCGCCAGACAAACTCGACCATGCCACAATGCTCTGCCGGCTCAACCACTTCGTGGGAGCACTCGCTCAGTCTGAACCTCCACCCGACAGAGAGATGGATTGTCAGCGTGGCTAACGACCTCTATCACAGCAGCGACAAGCAGATACCGACAAACTATTTCCTCAACGCCGCAGTGACATACCACCGCAAGAAATACGAGCTATGTCTCACGGCCAACAACATTCTCGGCACCTCACGCTATGAGCGCCGCCAGATAACATCCACCGTAGAACGTTACTCCACAATACGTCTCCGCCCACGTGACATCCTCCTCAGACTGTCATTCGATATATAAGCGATACCCCGCAACATATTCACAACTGGTTATTAGTCTCCACATAACACACAACAGAATAACACTTGGGCTGACACTTCCCACGAGGTGTCAGCCCATTTTTATTATAGGCATCAAGCCAATATATGATGTGGGATACGTCATTCACTCCCTATGCTAACGCCTCAGCAAGAAGCCGCACAGCAACGGTTATGGCATAAGCATCTCGTCGCGAGGGATGATACCCCTAAGCAGAAAATAGCAGCGCCAGACATCACTTCTTCAAGAAGGCGATGTCTGGCGCTTATATTATGGCATGATACTCTTACATATCATTCGCTGTCTGATGGTATCAGTATCCAGGGTTCTGCTGTATATCGGCCTTGTTACGGTCGATAACCTCCTGTGGTATAGGACGCAGAATCTTGTATTTGCCGTCAGGTCCCTGCAGGTTGGATGGGAGGACGGGGTCTTCCTGATGTGCGAGTACATACTCTATGAGCTTGTGTGTGCGCTTGAGGTCTGTCCAGCGTACGTACTCACCTGCCAGCTCACGTGCGCGCTCGTCGAGGATGAAGTCTATCGACATGTCGGCAGCAGAGACTGTCATCTGCTTCTCATATCCTTTCTTCACCGTTCCCGGACGCTGTCTGAGGATGTTAATCATCTCCGCGGCCTTATCCTTGTTGCCTTGCATGAGGTATGCCTCGGCAGCTATGAGATATGCCTCGCCGAGACGAGCGCATGAGACATCGTGCATGGAGCATGTAGAGTTGCGGTTAGAGATTGACTCCTCGGTATAGTCATCAAACTTCTTCATGCATGGCACACCGCAGTCAGAGTGGCGTCGTGTGGCCCAGTCGGCCGGTTTCTGTGCATTAGGGTCATAGCCTTTGTCGGCATCGAGGGCCACCTGTCCTACTATGGCGTCCTTCTTCACGCCTGTGGGGTCGTCAGCTCGCCATGCCTCGATGTCAGCCTCTGTCGCCCACCATGGAGCGTAGTAGTAGAGCACCTGCGAGCCGTTGGCAGGATAGTAATAGTCGAAATACATGTATGTCGGCATATCGCCCGACTTTGTTCCGTAGAGCTCTAACATGAATGTCTGCTCGTAGCGTCCGTCGCCTCGCGAGAAGAGCTGGTGCATATAATATGTCGGAGAGTATGTTCCGTCGATGGCCTTCGTGCGTGGGAACTCTGCTCCGCCGAGGTATGCTCCGAACTGTGCCATCTGGTATGAGCCGTCGCTCTTAGGATTATTGACTGTCGATCCTGAGTATTGCACAGTCCAGAAGAACTCGTCGCTCTGCTCGTTGTTTATATCGAAAGCCTTCTCGATTGACTCTCGCGGTGTGTCAGAGCCTATCGCCTCGAGTATGTACTTCTGCGCGTTGGCAAAGTCGCTGGTCTCAGCGATGTTCTCTTCCTGTACCTCCTCGTCCTGTCCGTTGAGCCATGCGCGTGTCAGATAAGCCTTTGCGAGGAAGAACTTGGCGGCACGCTTGTTGGCACGCCCCACGTTGCTTGTCTCCACAAGGCGTGATGACGACGACGCACAATAGGACAGCTCGTCGATGATGAACTTGTAACACTCGGCGAGAGAGTTGCGTGGGAACTCCATGACGGCAGACTCGTACATGTCATTGGCGAGGGGTACGCCTCCGAACTGCTGCACGAGCTGGAAGTAGTACCACGCGCGGATGAAGCGTGCCTCGTCGATATACTGCTCGCGCGCGCCAGACTGCTCTGTTGTCTCGCCATAGGCGATGACCTCGTTGGCGGCCTGTATGCCTTTGTAACAGTCTGTATAGAAATTTGTGATGCCCTGGTCGGCCACGGTATATGTATAGTATGTCATGGCCATACCCTGCGACTTGCCGTCGCCGTAGAGGTCTGTGCCTCCGACGAAGACATGCGGCTGGCGGTTGAATACCTGCCGGAGTGTCGAGTACATGGAGTTGGTGAGACTCTCGTATCCGGTCTTTGTGTTATAGAAATCTTCTGTCGGCACATTGGAGCGGTTGTCCGGATCAAGGAAGTCTCCACAGCTGGAGAGTGTCGCCGCCGCTGCAATGGCGAGTGCTATATGTAACTTTTTCATTGTCTTTAAGTCTGTTAGAATTTAAGGTTTACGCCAAACTGATATGTTCTTGTGCTCACACCGCCTGTGCCGTTTGTCACAGAAGCGTCAGCCCACTCTGGGTCGAAGCCTTTGTAGTCGGTGAAGGTGAACGGGTTGAGGATATTGACATAGACACGCAGATTGTCGATGCCAAGGCGTGCGATCCACTTCTTCGGGAGCGTGTAGCCCAGTGTGATGTTCTTCACTTTCCAGTAAGAGTTGTCCACACAGAATGCCTGTCCGTTCTCGTCCTCGCTCCAGAAAGAGCCGGCGCCTGACGATGCCGTGGCGTTGCCTCCTGTCGGGAAAGGCCATGTGCCGTAGTGTGTGCCCTGCTGTGTGGTGATGTTTCCGTCAGCGTCGAGCACTGGCGCGCCGTCAGGGATGTAGAAGTCAAGCTTTATGTGCTGTGTGCCGCGTGAGCCGTAACGGCCGAACTCGCGCATGAAAGGCGAATAGACGTAACCGCCCTGTGATGTGTATATGCTGAAGGCGAAGTCGAGGTTCTTCCACTGGAGTGTGGAGTTGATGCTTCCTGTCCATGTCGGCGCGCAATGGCCGAGTATATAACGGTCAGAGGCGTCGATAGTGCCGTTGCCGTCCTTGTCCGCCACTTTCATCGTGCCCTCTGTGAACTTTGTCTTCCAGTGGCTGTCGGCCGCGAACTGTGCAGCCTCCTCAGCCGTGCAGACACCAGTATGCTTGTATCCGTAGATGACATCGATAGGCTGTCCGATGAACCATTTGTTGCCGACGAGGTCTTCCTTGCCGCCGTTCAGCTCGAGTATTGAGTTCTTGTTATGGGCGAAAGAGAAGGCTGTCTCCCAGTGCCAGTCGCGTGTGGCGACATTGACAGTGTTGAGCATCACCTCCACACCACGGTTGCGCACCTTGCCGACATTAGACATTATGGAGCCTGTGGCAGAGCCCATCTCGCTTGGGGTCTTCAGCTCCATGAGGAGGTCTTTTGATGTCTTGTTGTAGTAGTCGATGCTACCGCTTATGCGGTTGTCGAAGAATCCGAAGTCAAGACCGATGTTGAACTCTGTTGTCTTCTCCCATGTCAGCAGCTTGTTGGCAAGCTCATAGCCGTAGCCGTTGGCCGCTGTGTTGCCGAAGTTATAGTAGTATTTTATGTTCGCGAGCGACTGTGTGTCGTACGGGCCCACGCCGGCGTTGTTACCTGTCACGCCGTAAGAGAGGCGCAGCTTGAGGTTGTAGAGCCAGTCGCGTGTTGAGCTCATGAACTCCTCCTCTGTTATGCGCCATGCCACAGCGGCAGACGGGAACACTCCCCAGCGGTCGTCCTTGGCGAACTTCGAGCTTCCATCCCATCGTGCGGAGACGGTGGCGAGGTATTTTCCCTTGTATGAGTAGTTGAGGCGTGCGAGGTATGAGAGCATGGATATCTTCTCGTAGTAGCTTGAGCGTGACTCGATGTTTCCAGAGCCCATATTGTCCCATCCCACATCGAACGGCATGTTTGTCACCTTCATGTAGTTGCCCTCATTGCGCTGCTGATAGACAGAGAAGAGGGCGAGGGCGTTGAGGGAGTGGTCGCCGAAGTTCTTTATGAAGTTGGCCTGTGTGTCCCATGTGTATGAGAACTGCTCGTCGTTGCTGTCCTCGGCCTGGTTGCCATTGCCTCCGCGCACCTGTGTCTGCGCCCCGTAGAATATTCCGTGGCGTGACTTCTGGTACATCGGCGAGAATGTTGTCTTCAGTATGACCTCCTTGATGGGGCTGTACTGGAGATAGATGTTGGCCATGGCGTTGTATGTGCGTGTGTCGTCCTTAGAGTTCTCACGGTCAACGATAGGGTTGATGGTCGATGTCGGGCCGCCTCCGTAAGGATAGAGCACGGCGTCCTTGCCTGGCTGGTAGATAGGCTCTCCGGCATTCTCTCCCTCCCAGTAGTATGCGCGCATGGTAGGGTTCATGAGGAATCCGTTGTTGACAGAGTTCTGGCTGCCGTTCTTCTTCAGCGATGTGGCGAGGTTGGTAGATATTCCGGCGGTGAGGTGCTCGCTGATCTTATGGTCAACGGCGCCCTTTATGTTCCAGCGCTCATAGCTGTCGTAGAGCACGCCCTCCTCGTCCTGGTAGCCGAGACCGATGCGGTATGAGATGTCGCGTGCGTTGCCCGAGATATTGACGAAGTGATTCTGCTGTGAGCCGTCGCGTGTGACGAGGTCAGTCCAGTCAGTGAAGTCACGGTTGACATACATCTCCTTTATGACAGGGCTGTCGTTACACCACAGCTTGGTGGCGTCGCTCTGCTTCATGGTCCACGTTGTCTTTCCCGTAGAGCGGTCGATTGACTCGGTGAGGTAGCGTGAGAAACGGTATTTCATATACTCCACGCCGTCCATGAACTCGGGCATGTTGGCTGTTGTCTTCAGTCCCCAGTAGCCGTCATAGCTCACTGTGGCCTTTGCGCCTTTCTCTGTCTCGCCCTTCTTTGTGGTGATCATGACGACACCGTTTGTGGCGCGCGAGCCGTAGATGGCAGTCGATGACGCGTCCTTCAGGACATCAACCTTCTCTATGTCCATAGGGTTGAGGAAGTCCATGTTGTCGCACACGACGCCATCGATGACGTACAGCGGCTTGCTGTCCTCGTTCATCGACGATTTGCCACGTATCTGTATGCTGAAGCTGTCGCCGGCACGGCTTGACGACTGTGTGATGTTCACGCCCGCCATGCGTCCCTGAAGGCTCTCCATGACAGATGTCGAGCCCTTGCGTGCTATATCGGCCGACTTCACGCTTCCGACAGAGCCTGTGAGGTCTGACTTCTTCACGACGCCATATCCCACGACAACGACCTCGTCGAGCGACTGGTTGTCAGGCATGAGCTTGAGGCTCATCTCCCTGGCGTCAGTCACCTTGACCCTCTGCTTCTGGTAGCCTATGTATGAGACGACGAGTGTCGCTCCCTTAGGGACATTGGGGAGGGAGAAGCTGCCGTTGATGTCTGTCACAGCGCCTGTCGTTGTGCCCTCGATGACGACAGAGACGCCTATCATGGGCTCTCCCGTCTCGTCGGTGACAGTTCCCCTCACTGCATTTGCCTGGTTGACACTCTGCGGCATGGCGTTGCCCGACGCCGCAAAGGCTTCTCCCTGCCACGGCGCACTGAGCGACAGGGCAGACGTGAGAAGGCCGTACACAGCCATACGGCTGACGGAACGGCGGCTCATCATAAAGATTTGAAGTTCCTTGCTGTTCATTGTTTAGTTTTTAGATGTATAAATATTTAAGGTTATAGTTAATAAACGCATGTTGTTGTCACCATAGCAGCTGCACGTCCGCATATTGTATGGCTTTGCCTCACATTTCGCCAACAGCTTTCTCTCTACATAATGCATACTGCGGAAGACACCGAACTGACGCGCAGTGGAAACCACATCGTCATGGCCTTCATAATATAATGACACGACAAAGATAATAAATATTTTTTAACAACACGAAATATTATTCATGTTTTTTGCAGAGCCGAAGAAAAAAGCGAATATTCAGTTGACCACTGGGGCCTTTCCCTGAGCAAAACGAGAAATAACAAATCGGAAAGCTCTCTGTAACGCAGGGATGATACATGTTATATAGAAGCGGATGCGTTTTGTTATGAGAGAATCGTCTTCTGACTTCCTGATTGGCACGCGCTGAAAGCGCAGAAGAGCACAGCCCAGGGCAGAATGGAGCGTAGCGAAATGACGCCCTGGGGCTATTGTTTGTGTAGGTAATTGTCGCGCTGTAAGCGCAAAAGCGTAGAAAACGATAGTGGCGTGTAACGCTTTTGCGCTTACAGCGCGCATTGCCGATATTCCATTTACACCCAAGGTGGCGCTTCGCTCTACCTTGGGCTATGCTCTTCTGCGCTTTCAGCGCGTGCCGCTTACTACATACGAGAATAGTTACAGAGAAAAAACACTGTCGCCAGCCACATCCCAGAATATTGACGGCAGAATGGTGTATCACTATCAGCAACCTCAAACATATGAGAGAAGGATTCATGACAGAGCCTTCTGTCAGCTCACTGATACTGTCTGAAAACACGAAATGCTGAATATAATAAATCAATAACTGTAAACATATATAGTAATTACTCAGTCTTTACATTATAATTACTGTGTATTTATATTATAATTACTCAGTCTTTATAAGATATTCACTGAGTATTTACATTATAAGTCTCACAATTCAGGTGTATCAGGCAATACGGATGACACGTCTGCCAGCAGCTCATAAGACAACGGCAGAGAGACGGCATGGCTGATATACGCCAGTGGGATGTGGGATGATGACAGCAAACGGGAAGGCCAACATATAACGGTGAAGGCTGATGGAAGGACATTGATGGTAGGAAGACGCGTCATGTGCGGCAGGAACCGAGCCAGGCCAACGGCCGCTGGCTGAGGGAGGGAAAACAAAGCCCATAAGCGCACAGCACAGGACAAGCGACGGAAAGCTGCCTGAGAGACACAGGGAAAAAGATACGGAAAAGACAAAAAGTGTTCCAGAAACGACCTTAGCACTTAAAATAAACAAAAACGTTATATATATAATATGTATAATTTGGGCGGTTAAATAATTTTGAATAATTTTGCAACCGATTACATATCCACAGGACAAGGCGTATGGACATGGCCGCAGATTGACATCCCGAAGGTATCTGGCAGCATATATTATCAGGATAAGCAAAGACATGCCACCGCCTCACCAAGACTATTCGC
The DNA here is from genome assembly GCA_051869435.1 of Prevotella sp. GTDB lineage: Bacteria > Bacteroidota > Bacteroidia > Bacteroidales > Bacteroidaceae > Prevotella. The sequence goes on from JBJEAW010000038.1 coordinate 7,546, forward strand.
GAAAAGAAAAAACAAGAACAATACAATGAACAAGAAAGTTATCATCCCCATCTTTGTCATCCTCCTGCTTGCGCTCGCCGGCGTTGTGGTTTACCTTACAGAGAGCCTCCGCGACCAGAAGGCCGCCAACAAGGAGATGCAGGAGCTTGCCGAACTGGACAAGAAGGAAATGGAGAACGAGTACCAGCGATTCGCCGACCAGTACTCAGAGATGAAGACACGGATAAACAACGACTCTATCGTGGCACAGCTGACAAAGGAACAGCTGCGCACACAGGAGCTGCTGAAAGAGCTGCAGCAGGTGAAGAGCAGCAACATACGCGAGATAACACGCCTGAAGAAAGAGCTCGCCACATGCCGTGCCGTCATCAGAAGCTATGTCCTCGAGATTGACTCGCTCAACCGCCTCAACCAGAACCTCAGGGCCGAGAACACACAGATACGCGGACAATATGAGGAGGCGAACAGGCAGATAGCCGGACTGAACACCGAGAAGGCTTCGCTCTCAGAGAAGATAGCCATCGCCGCACAGCTCGACGCCACAAACATCAGCCTCTCCATGCTCAACGACAAGGGCAAGAGCGCCAAGACACTGAAGAAATGCCGCAACTTCCAGGTGACATTCAACATAGCGAGAAACGTCACAGCCAACGCCGGCAACAAGAATGTCTATGTACAGATAAAGACACCGACAAACACCACCGTAGCCGCTGCCGGCACCATGGCCTATGAGAACAAGAGCATACAATACTCAGGCAAGAAGAGCGTCGAATATACCGGCGAGGAGACTCCTGTCAGCATCTTCTGCCGTGTCGGCGAGGCTCTCATAGCCGGAACATACCGTGTCAGCATCTTCTGCGACGGCAATATGATAGGCAGCCGGAGCTTCTCGCTAAAATAAGCACATCCCCCCTGCCCCACCACACGACGCCATACACGAGTCACGGCGCGGTATCAGGGGGCACAACGGCCATACAGAAAGCATACAAAACATTCTCTGACGACAAGAGGCCACACCATGACATGCAGCACGGCACGGACACAAGCGCCAAGGGCCAGGCCGCATGTCACACAGGCCCCACGCACACATAGAATCATGACCATAAGAATATCAGCAATACTCACACTCCTGTGCATGACAATGCCAGCGACAGCCCAGCACCTGACGCTCGACAGCTGCCGCAGCATGGCCATGCGCAACAACCGGCAACTGTCGGCGACAAGGATGCAGAGTAAGATAGCGCTGAACGTGAAGAAAGCGGCAAGGACCAAGTATCTGCCCCGCATCACTGCCATTGGCGGCTATGAGCTGATGAGCAGGGAGGTGTCACTCCTAAGCCGCACACAGCAAGGCATGCTCAACAATATAGGCACAACGATGGTGACAGGCATGTCAGGAAGCATCGCCGACTGTCTGACATCATTCGTCGAGCAAGGCCTCATAACGCCCGACGCCGCGATGAAGATGCAGCAGACCATCGGACAGCAGGCCGGCACGATGGCCGAGGCCGGCAACCAGTACGGCCAGGCCATAACAGAGGCGTTCAAGACAGACACCCGGCAGATATTCGCCGGCTCAGTGATAGTGACCCAGCCACTCTATATGGGAGGCACGCTGACAGCCACCAACCGCATGGCCGAGATAGGCGAGCAGATAGCCAAGGACAACATAGAGAAGATGGCCGAGGACGTTATATACGATACTGACCAGAACTACTGGCTCGTAGTGTCGCTGAGCCATAAGCTGAAGCTGGCGAGAAGCCTCAACAAGCTTGTCGCAAGCCTCGACAGCGACGTGAGGAAGATGATACGTGAGGGTGTGGCGACAAAGGCCGACGGACTGAAAGTGGCCGTCAGGCTGAACGAGAGCGAGATGGCAGTGACAAAGGCCGAGAACGGACTCGCACTTGCCAGGATGCTACTCTGCCAGCAGTGTGGGCTGCCCCTCGACAGCGACATCACGCTGGCCGACGAGCAGACCGACGACATTGCGGCATCGGCCAGCGAGAACGCGCCTCTGCCCGACGACAAGACGGCCATAGACACAAGGGCAGAGACAAGAATCATGGAGAGCGCGGTAGAGATGACACGCACGGCGACAAAGATGGCACGTGCAACAAACCTCCCACAGGCCATCGTGACAGGAGGGTATGTCGTGACGAACCCTAACGTCTATGACAGTTTCCACAGAAGCTTTGCCGGCATGTGGAATGTAGGCGTCATGGTGAGGGTCCCTGTCTGGAACTGGTTTGAGGGAGCCTACCGCATACGCGCGGCAAAGGCCGCCACGACAATGGCCGAATACCAGCTGGCCGACGCTAAAGAGAAGATGGAACTACAGATAAACCAGCAGAGATTCAAGGTGAAAGAGGCAAACCGCAAGCTCGCCATGGCCGAGAAGAACATCAGGAGCGCCGAGGAGAACCTCCGCTGTGCAAACCTCGGATTCAGAGAGGGTGTCATAAGCTCGACAGATGTCATCGGAGCACAGACAGCATGGTATGAGGCCCAAAGCCAGAAGATTGACGCTGAGGTGGAATCACGCATGAGCCATCTCGGACTGAAGAAGGCTCTCGGCGCCATAAACCAATAAGACAGCACACAGGGGAGCATCCGGCAGAAAAGAAGAACAGGCATGGCAGAAAAGAAGAACGTCATGAACAAGCCGTCCGGTGGATGAGAATAACACATACAGACATACACCTTAGAACATAAACATAATGAACGAGAAAGAGCAAAACCGCAGCATACTATTCGGAGTGATAGCTTTCACACTGGTTGTGATAGCTGTCGGACTGATAGGCTACTTCACTATAGGGACCGCCAAGGAGGAGATACAGGGCGAGATAGAGGTTGAGGAATACCGCGTGTCGAGTAAGGTTCCCGGACGCATACTTGAGATATGTGTCCAGGAAGGCGACTTTGTACACGCCGGAGACACACTCGCCATACTCGACTGCCCTGAGGTGGAGGCCAAGAAGATGCAGGCATCAGGCGCTGAGGACGCAGCGGCTGCCATGGCCGAGATGGCACAGAAAGGCGCGAGACAAGAGCAGATAAGAGGCGCATACGAGGTGTGGCAGCAGGCCACAGCGGCTGCCGAGGTGGCAAAGAAAAGCTATGAGCGTGTGCAGCGGCTCTTCGACGAGGGTGTCGTGACAGCACAGAAACGCGACGAGCTCTACGCCACATACAAGGCCATGGAGGCTCAGGAGAAAGCAGCCAAAAGCCAGTATGACATGGCAAGGAACGGAGCGCGTCAGGAAGAGAAGCGCGCGGCGAACGCACAGGTGGAGAGAGCAAGAGGAGCCATGCAGGAGGTGAAGGCATACCTGCACGAGACAGTGCAGACAGCACAGATGGACGGTGAGGTCAGCGAGATATTCCCCAAGGTGGGCGAGCTGGTGGGCACAGGGGCGCCAATCATGACAATATCGCTCATGAAAAATGTCTATGCGATATTCAATGTCAAAGAGGACATGCTCAACGGGATGAGGACCGGCGACACCTTCACGGCTTTCTGCCCCGCTTTCAACAAAGACCTCACGCTGAGAGTGTATAACATAAAGGACCAGGGAAGCTACGCCGCATGGAAGGCGACAAAGACTAACGGACAGTATGACCTGAAGACATTCGAGGTGAAGGCAAGACCTGTGAAACCCTTCGACGGGCTGAGACCCGGCATGACCCTGGTGAAGAAATAGCCGGGAGGAGAAGGAATCCACCCATTACATCAATATTATAAATGCGCTGCCGTGACTGAGTGGCATGGCCACACACCAGCGGGCAATATAGCAGAAAGACATTGAAACGGATATATGACATAATACTGCGCGAGTGTGGCAGGATACGGCAGAACCCCGTCTTCCTGCTCTCTATGGTGGCATTCCCCGTGTTGGTCACCGTCTTCTTCACAGGCATGATGAGCGAGGGACAGCCACAGGAGATGCCTGTCGCCATTGTCGATAATGACAACACAAGCATGTCGCGGGCCATCACACGCCAGCTCGACATGTACCAGACATCACACGTGACAGCCCATTACGCCTCTGTGGCAGAGGCAAGACACGCCATACAGAAGAACGAGATATACGCCTTCCTTTACATTCCGCGCGGAATGACAGAGGCCGTGCTGTCACAACGCCAGCCAACAATATCGTTCTACTACTCGGCCACGTCGCTGACAGCAGGCTCTCTGCTATACCGCGACATGAAGACAGCCACCACCCTCGCCACAGCGGCTGTGGGAAAGGCGGTGCTGACGGCAAAGGGGATGACAGAGAGACAGGCGATGGCTTTCCTACAGCCTGTGACACTCGACACGCACATGATAAACAACCCCTGCGCAAACTATAACACATACCTATCCACAATGACCATCCCGGCTTGCATGATGCTCTTTGTCATGCTGCTGACAACATACACCTTAGGCTCAGAGCTGAAAGACAACAGCGGGCGGGAACTTATGGAGAAGGCTGGCGGAAACATATTCCTGGCTCTCGGGGCGAAGCTTCTGCCACAGACACTTCTGTTCGTGGCGCTGATGCTCGCCCATGAGTTCTACATCTTCTCTGTGCTCGGCTTCGACCATGCGGGAGGCCTGGGATGGATTATTGCCGCCGGACTGCTTGCTGTCCTTGCGGGCCAGGGCTTCGGCGTCACCATCTTCACCCTCATCCCTTCTATGCGCATGTCGATGAGCGTGTGCTCGCTATGGGGCGTACTGAGCTTCTCCATGGTCGGCGCGGCCTACCCCGCTTTCGCCATGGGGCCGATACTTGAGGCGCTCACATGGCTCTTCCCGCTGCGCCATTACTGGCTCGTTTATTCGCTGAATGTGTTCAACGGCTACTCAATAGCCGACTCATGGCCACATGTGGCTATACTCATAGTCATCGCCGCCCTGCCGCTGCTGCTGGCAGGAAGACTGGCGAGAGTGCTCAAGACAAGTATATACATAGAATAGGGAAAGGCGGTACAGACAGGAGGAAACAGACGGTGACGACACCACAGACACCACACAAGGAACACAAGAACAAGAACAGACATGCCAAGACACCACACCAAGGACATACTCGACATATGGTGGAGCGAGATACGCCACATCATACATGACGAGGGACTGCTGCTGTTCCTCATCGTACTGCCGTTGGTTTATCCCGTGATATACTCATGGATATACACCAACGAGGTGGTCAGGGAGGTGCCGGTGGTTGTCGTCGATAACAGCAAGACTAACGCGAGCCGTGAGTTCATACGCCTGTATGACGCCTCGCCCAATGTCCGTGTGGCATACCATGCCGACAATCTCGAAGAGGCACGCGACATCATTGGCCACCAGAAAGCCTACGGAGTGGTGTATTTCCCTGAAGACTACTCGTTGCGGCTCAACCGCATGGAGCAGGCCACAGTGGGCATATACTGCGACATGTCGATGATGCTGGTATATAAGAATGTCTATCAGACAGCGGTCTCTGTCAGCGGACTGACGGGCACAAAGATACAGAAACAGCTGGCAGGCAACACCACAGAGCGTGAGGACGAGGTGCAGACAGAGCCAATAAGAGTAGAGGAGGTGGCGATATTCAACACCACTGGAGGCTACGGCAACTTCATACTGCCTGGAGTGCTCATACTGATACTACAGCAGACCATGCTCCTCGCCATGGGAATGACGGCCGGCACGACACGCGAGAAATATGGGCATATACTGCCGCCGGCCTACTCACGCTATGGCATCGGGCGCGTCATCTCAGGCCGCATAATGGCCTACGCCACGCTGTACGCTGTCCTCGCCGCATACATCCTGCTTGTCATACCAAAGCTGTTCGGCTTTGTGAGCCTTGTCCACGGATGGGACATGACGGTCTTATGCTTATCCTACCTGCTGTCGGTATTCTTCTTCGCGCTATCGACGATGAGCATCATGCGGCGCAGGGAGGACGTGCTGATATTCGTTGTCTTCACGAGTGTCCTCTTCCTGTTCATATCCGGTGTCTCATGGCCGGCCAGCAATATGCCACGCATGCTTGAATACATCAGCTGGCTCATACCCTCAACATTCGGCATAAAGGGCTTTGTGGCCATGAGCTCAATGGGGGCACGGCTGCCTGACATCATGCCACAACTGGCAGGGCTGTGGATTCAGATAGTCTGCTATATGGCTGTCGGTGTCTGGATATACATCAAAGACAGGAGGAAAGACGCCGGCAACAGGCGTAAAGAATAACATCCACAGGTGAAGGCAGTAAAAGAAAATCCCCAGTTGGACAGCTAAGTCCAACTGGGGATTCTATCATTTCACGCTATGGCATCATCAGAGAGAGATGCCTTGACAGTATTATTTAATCTCTATCTGACGCTGGGCCTTAGCCTCTTCCTTCTCTGTCAGTTTCGGCAGGCTGATAGAGAGGACACCGTTGTCAACCTTGGCTGAGATTTTCTCCTTATCGACATTCTCTGGCAGAGTGTAGGCCTGCTGGTAGTTGGTGTAAGAGAACTCACGGCGCAGATAGCGCTCCTTCTTGTCCTCCTCCTTGTGCTCGAGCTTATTCTCGATAGCGACGACGAGGTTGCCCTCATGGTCGAGATTGACGCGGCAGAACTCTTTCTTGATGCCCGGAGCGGCTATTTCCATCGTATATTCCTTTGCACTCTCCTTCACGTTTACCGCTGGGGCTGTGGCATTGATGCGTGGCATCCAGTCGCTGTTGTCAAAGAAGTCATCAAACACTGTTGGGAACCATGTTCTGTTCATTACTGGTAACATAATAAAATCTCCTATCCTTTTATGAGGTTGATATCTTCCGCCAGAGCCTGTCAAGGGACGTGGCTTGAAGAATCGCCCTCGTTGTTTGTTGTATGTTTGTTGTTACTGCCTCCACCCGTGTGGGTCTCGGTTTCTACCTGGTATGATACAACCCTCATGCCAACGTGGTGAAGAAGAGCGCTGACGACTTCTTGGCACGATAATTTGACAGCAAAGTATAATTATTTTAAACTTTACTGACAATAGGACAGCAGGATGAATGTATGCAGTCCATACCCCCCAGCAAACACCCAGCCGCCCGATGCCCCCCATGCAGCCAGGGATGATATTTTCTTATAGCACATCACAGAGCATTGAAGAGCCCGACAGGGACAGTGGCCGAAACCATCACCCCATTATGCCGCCAAGGACACAGGTTTAGGATTATGCTTCCACATAGGAAAGCATCAAAGGCATATCACTTACACTTTTATCCGGCAAGACACAGATGGGGTAACATATAGTTAATCGCCACATATCCACACAGTTATGAACGTGTGTGGGTGTTTAATCTTTTTTTACCCTTTTTGTTTTGGAATATCTGTCAGAAATGTTAACTTTGTGGCAGAATTACATAGAAAAACATATACCTGCTGTCGTCAACAAGACACAATCCGAGGTTGTGACATTTCAATCACGGGCAGCAAACCTTTAGGACCATGCCCCCGTATCATGCGACATTATACCGCGACAGCTTACTTGTGGGACTAAAGGTGGGGTCTATACATGCCCACCGTCAGAAACATAACCCGACTGTACTATCCTCGATACAACCAATTATTATAAGAGAAATACCATGTATAACAACTTTCAAAAACATCTGACTGAAGAGCTTGCCTCGATAAAGGAGGCCGGTCTGTACAAGAGCGAACGGCTTATCTGCTCACCACAGAGTGCGGAAATCACTGTCGGCGGAGAGACTGTTCTGAATTTCTGCGCTAACAACTACCTTGGCCTTGCCAACCATCCTGCGCTGATAGAGGCCGCGAAGAAAGCTATGGACGAGAGAGGATATGGCATGTCTTCCGTACGTTTCATCTGCGGCACACAGGACAGGCACAAAGCCCTGGAGAAAGCGATAGCCGACTTCTTCGGCACAGAGGACACCATTCTCTACGCCGCATGTTTCGACGCGAACGGCGGTGTGTTCGAGCCTCTCCTCGGGCCTGACGACGCTATCATATCTGATGCCCTTAACCATGCGTCAATCATCGACGGCGTACGCCTCTGCAAGGCACAGCGATTCCGCTACGCCAACGCCGACATGGCCGACCTTGAGGAACAGCTGAAGGCAGCCCAGAAATGCAGGTTCCGCATCATCGTGACCGACGGAGTGTTCTCTATGGACGGCAATGTATGCCCGCTCGACAAGATATACGAGCTTGCAAACAAGTATGATGCGATGGTTATGGTCGATGAGTCTCACTCGGCTGGCGTAGTCGGAAAGACCGGACGAGGCGTGACAGAGCAGTTTGACCTGCGCGGAAAGATAGAGATAATCACAGGCACACTGGGCAAAGCGTTCGGTGGAGCAGTGGGAGGATTCACGACAGGCAAGAAAGAAATCATCGACATGCTGCGCCAGCGCTCACGTCCGTACCTCTTCTCTAACTCTCTGCCTCCTATGGTTGTCGCTGCCGGAATCAAGATGTTCGAGATGATGAACGAGACAAACGAGCTTCAAGACAAGCTGCATGCCAACACCGACTACTTCCGCGAGAAGATGCTGGAAGCCGGATTCGACATCAAGCCGACACAGTCTGCCATCTGTGCCGTGATGCTCTACGACGCGAAGCTGTCACAGGTGATGGCATCACGCCTGCAGGAAGAGGGCATCTACGTGACAGGATTCTTCTATCCTGTTGTGCCGAAAGGCCAGGCACGCATACGAGTGCAGATATCAGCAGCCCACGAGCGTGAGCATCTTGACAAGTGTATCGGCGCGTTCACAAAGATAGGCAAGGAACTGGGAGTAATCAAATGACCACCACCATGAAAGCATTAGTAAAGAAAGAACCTAAGAAAGGCATCTGGATGGAGGATGTCCCTATCCCGGAAGTGGGAGTGAACGATGTCCTCATAAAGATACGTAAGACCGCGATATGCGGCACTGACCTCCATATATACAAATGGGACGAATGGAGCCAGAAGACAATAAAGACACCAATGACTATAGGCCACGAGTATGTTGGAATAGTAGCCGAGGTGGGGCCTGGCGTACAGAACATAAAGGTGGGCGACCGTGTGACAGGCGAGGGACATATAGCCTGCGGACACTGCCGCAACTGCCGCCGCGGAAAGCTCCATATCTGTGAGAACAGCATAAGCGTAGGCGTGAACCGCGACGGAGCGTTCGCCGAGTATCTATGCATACCTGAACAGAATGTCGTGAAGCTCGACAACAGGATCTCTGACGATATGGCTGCCATCATGGACCCCTTCGGCAACGCCACACATACGGCTCTCGCCTTCCCCATGCTGGGCGAGGATGTGCTGATAACAGGTGCCGGACTGATAGGCACGATGGCAACAGCGATAGCACGCTTTGCCGGAGCGAAGAATGTCATCGTGACCGACCTCAACGACTACCGCCTCGACATAGCACGCAAGATGGGCGCGACATACACCGTCAACGCTGCCAAAGGCGAGACAATAGAGGGAGCTATGAAAGCGTTGAAGATATCAGGATTCGATGTCGGGCTCGAGATGTCGGGCTCGCCTGTCGCTTTCCGTGACATGGTGGCACACATGTATAACGGCTCGCATATAGCACAGCTGGGAATACTGCCTCCGACAACAACTGTCGATTGGAGCGAGATAATATTCAAGGCGCTGACGATAAAGGGAATATACGGACGCCAGATGTGGGAGACATGGTATAAGATGGAGCAGATGCTCGTATCAGGCCTTGACCTCTCACCGGTCATAACACACCATTTCCCGATAGACGAATTCCAGAAAGGATTTGACGTGATGGAGTCAGGACTCTGTGGCAAAGTTATTCTCGACTGGGAATAAACGTGTCCCCATAAATAAACTGAAGACGCTGGCAACGATGGACAACAAGTCCACCACTGCCAGCGTCTTCTTTTGATATATGCGGGGGTATAAGCCCCGAGTCATACTGATCACTTGTGCTTTCTGTTGGCTCTCTGCTTGCGATACTTAGCCTTCTGCATCGCCGAGCCCGAGCCATGCGCACCAGTGATATACTTTTTCTTCTTGGCCTTAGTCTTGATCTTATCGTCCTGTTTCGGACGTTCGCCACCGCGGCCAAAGTTTATGCCGTTCTCCAGAATAAGGTCGAAATCGCTCATGATCAGAAAATATATTTTATTTGTAGCCTCGATAATCCAATATAACAATTCAATAAAGAAAGCGACTAAAGGGCTCTCGTCCTATTAATGGTGGAACAGTCTGACGCCAGTGAACGCCATTGTGATGCCATACTTGTCGCATGTCTCTATGACATTGTCGTCGCGCACAGAGCCACCGGCCTGGGCTATATACTCGACGCCAGACTTATGTGCACGCTCGATGTTGTCGCCGAAGGGGAAGAAAGCGTCTGAGCCGAGAGCCACACCGGTGTTCTTTGCTATCCATGCCTTCTTCTCCTCACGTGTCAGAGGCTCTGGACGCTCAGAGAAGAACATCTGCCATGTGCCGTCGCGCAGGACATCATCATAATCGTCAGAGATGTACACATCGATGGTATTGTCACGGTCGGCACGGCGTATTCCCTCTTTCCACGGCAGATTCATGACTTTCGGGCACTGGCGCAACCACCATATATCGGCCTTATTGCCAGCGAGACGTGTGCAGTGTATGCGGCTCTGCTGTCCCGCACCGATACCGATGGCCTGTCCGTCCTTAACATAGCAGACAGAGTTTGACTGAGTGTATTTAAGTGTTATGAGGGCAATGATGAGGTCGCGCTTAGCCTCCTCTGTGAATGTCTTGGCCTGTGTGGGGATATTCTCGAACAAGGCATCGTCAGCTAGATTCACCTCATTGCGTCCCTGCTCGAATGTGATGCCGAAACACTGTTTCGTCTCTACCGGCGCAGGACGGTAGTCAGGGTCAATCTGTATGACATTATACGTGCCCTTGCGTTTCTCTTGCAGAATCTGGAGAGCCTCAGGTGTGAAACCCGGAGCGATAACGCCATCGCTGACCTCACGCTTTATGATGAGCGCCGTAGCCTCGTCACAAGTGTCGGAGAGAGCGATGAAATCACCATAAGAAGACATGCGGTCAGCACCGCGTGCAGCAGCGTAGGCGGACGCAATGGGCGATAGAGGCACCTTGATATCATCAACGAAATAGACCTTCTTGAGGGTGTCAGAGAGAGGGAGGCCTACCGCAGCGCCGGCAGGACTGACATGCTTGAAGCTCGCAGCGGCAGGCAACCCCGTAGCGGCCTTGAGCTCCTTGACGAGCTGCCATGAGTTGAAAGCGTCGAGGAAGTTAATGTATCCCGGGCGGCCATTGAGCACCTTGATAGGCAGCTCGCTGCCGTCGCTCATGAAGATGCGCGATGGTTTCTGGTTCGGATTGCATCCGTACTTTAGCTGTAGTTCGTTCATTATATTTTGTCTGAAATGGTTTTGTTCTTTTGGGCGCAAAATTACAAAAAAAGTTTGATATTTTTAGATATTGTCAGATAAAAAGCATACCTTTGCACCCAAAATATACATATTATAATGTATGATGCCTCTTAAACGGCTCATTAACAGCCATGGAGAGACATCAGGCGGGTTCTAAAGATTCCACCGTTAGTATATTATTACATGGGCAGACATTTTGGAACCCACCATAAAGGAATATATGGACACAAAAAAGATGAAGACTGTTCTCGCCAAGGCGGGAATAAGCGGTCATGCCACAGAGGATAACGCTGTCCCACACACAGCGAACGACAAGTCTGGACACAAGCGGAACATAAGAAACATCACTATGCTTCTGACACGTGTGGAGCAGAAACTCCAAAAGCGTCTGACAGAGAGACCGTCGCGTGAGACACTCGACAGGCTCGCGCTGTTTGTCGGTTTCCAAGACTGGGACAGCTTCTGCCAGGAGGTTTGCGACAGGCCGGCAAGCACTGAAAGCGACAGCGGGAAGGAGACGGTGCAAGAAAGCTGACAGGCTTAAATACCCGCCCACCGATATATACACACAGAGCAAGAACCCTAAACGTTTATCAACAGACGAAGACAGAACAAGAATAAGGATGATAGTCTGCATAGCCGAGAAACCAGCCGTGGCGCGCGAGATAGCCCATGTGATAGGAGCCACACACACATGCCAGGGATATATAGAGGGCAACGGATACCAGGTGACATGGACCTTCGGCCACCTGTGTACGCTGAAAGAGCCAAACGATTACACCGACCAGTGGAAACACTGGTCGTTATCGGCATTGCCCATGGTGCCACAACGCTTCGGTATAAAACTTATCGAGGACGAGGGAATAAAGCGTCAGTTCGGGATAATAGAGCGTCTGATGAAGAATGCCGACACCATTGTCAACTGTGGTGATGCCGGACAGGAGGGTGAGCTGATACAACGCTGGGTGATGCAGAAGGCGGGAGCGAGATGTCCGGTCATGAGACTGTGGATAAGCTCGCTGACAGAGGATGCCATAAGAGAGGGCTTCAACAACCTCAAGCCACAGCAGGAGTATGAGTCGCTGTATCTGGCAGGGCTGTCACGTGCCATCGGCGACTGGCTCCTCGGCATGAACGCGACAAGGCTCTACACGCTGAGGTACGGACAGAACCGCCAGGTACTGTCCATAGGACGCGTGCAGACACCCACACTGGCACTCATAGTGAACAGGCAGAGGGAGATAGAGAGTTTCGTGCCGAAGCAGTCGTGGGTATTGACAACGACATACAGGGACACAAAGTTCACAGCCATAGCGCGCGACGAGGACGCCGAGGCAGAGGAGGCGGCCGAGATAGCAAAGGCACAGGCTGAGGGAAAGACCGTGAAGCCGAAAGGCCCGATATTCCGGACTCTCGAGTTTGAGAAACAGGACGAGGGGCTCTCTACCGTGGAGAAGATAAAGGACAAGCCACTCACTATAACAGAGGTGGCAAAGAAGAAAGGCACGGAGACCCCACCAAGACTATACGACCTTACATCGCTGCAGGTGGATTGCAACAAGAAATTCTCTTATTCTGCCGACATGACGCTGAAGCTCATACAGTCTTTGTACGAGAAGAAGTTCACCACTTATCCGCGTGTTGACACCACATACCTTTCAGACGACATATACCCCAAGTGTCCGCAGACTCTCAACGGACTGTTCAAGACCTCATTCGCCGGCGACACGCCGTATGCAGAACTGATAAAGCCTCTCGGCGGAAAGCCTCTGAAGAAGAGCAAGAAGGTCTTCGACTCGTCGAAAGTGACCGACCACCATGCCATCATCCCCACCGGCATACCGCCCCAAGGGCTGTCGGACATGGAGCGTAATGTCTTCGACCTTGTGGCGAGGGCGTTTATCGCCGCCTTCTATCCCGACTGCCGTTTTGAGACAACGACGGTAATGGGAGAGGTGAACACCGGTGAGGGGGACACCGTGACATTCCGCACATCAGGCAGAGTGATTACTGACGAGGGATGGCGCGTAGTGTTCAAGAAGGGGACAGCGGCAGCTGGCGACGAGCAGCAGACACAGGCCGAGGGCACACTCCCTGTCTTCAAGAAGGGAGAGGCGGGGCCTCACACGCCATCGCTGACAGAGAAATGGACCCAGCCACCGAAGCCCTACACCGAGGCGACACTGCTGAGGGCAATGGAGACAGCGGGACGATTCGTTGACGACGAGACGCTGAGAGCGGCGCTGAAGGAGAACGGTATAGGGCGGCCATCGTCAAGAGCAGGCATCATAGAGACCCTTTTCAAGCGCCACTACATACGCCGCGAGCGCAAGAACCTCATAGCGACGCCAACGGGTCTGGAACTCATCGACATCATACATGAGGAGCTGTTGAAATCGTGTGAGCTGACAGGCATATGGGAAAAGAAGCTGCGTGACATAGAACATCACAAATACGAGGCGGCACAATTCATCGCCGAACTGAAACAGCAGGCCGCCGACATCGTGAGACAAGTGATGGCCGACAATACAAACCGCCGCATAACAATAACCACCGGGGAGGAGAAGACAGCCACAAAAGGAAAGAAAGGGACAAAGACAGAGAAGAAGACAACGACAATGAAGACAAGGGAAACGAAGAAGACAACCGCCATAGTAAAGGAGGGAGACACGTGTCCCGTCTGCGGAAAAGGCACCGTCATAAGGGGACGGACAGCCCTGGGATGCTCACGGTGGAATGAGGGATGCGCATTCAGACAGCCTCTGCCAGAAAAATAAACACTCACAGTGGCGGCAAGAATGTCCCTGACACACCGTCCCTGACATGCCCCGCTTATAGCGACACCATGGCGGCATCCACCCAACCTGAAGCATAATGGCATCATAAACATGGCAGGCATACCACAAACGCCCTGACAAAGAAGCCTAACAACCTAATAACAAAACCATAACACAATGAACAAGAGGACACTAACCATCGCCACACTGCTCATGGCATCTGTCGTGGCCCAGACAACAGCAAACGCCTCGACACGAGACGATGAGAAGAAGCAAGCACAGACAGAATATCCCGTTCCTGTCTCCGGCGAGCACGAGAAGATGATGACGGGACGCTTCTCCCCCACATGGGAGTCGCTGAAAGGCTACAAGACGCCTGAATGGTTCCGCAATGCGAAATTCGGCATCTGGGCACACTGGGGGCCACAATGTGTCGAAGGCTCTGGCGACTGGATGGCGCGTGAGATGTATATCGAAGGCTCCAAGGCATGGAAATACCACCGTGAGCATTACGGCCACCAGTCAGAAGTGGGGTTCAAGGACATCCTGCCACTGTTCAAAGCCGAGAAGTGGGACCCCGACAAGCTCGTGGCTTACTATAAAAGCATTGGCGCACAGTACTTCTTCGCCCTCGGCAACCACCACGACAACTTCGACCTGTGGGACAGCAAGTACCAGCCTTGGAACTCAAAGAATATCGGCCCGCACAAAGACCTGCTGCAAGGATGGGCCGACGCGGCGAGGCGCCACGGACTGAAATTCGGCATCAGCCTGCACGCCGACCATGCCTGGACATGGTATGAGCCGTCACGCCGCTATGACCTCAAGGGCGACAGGATAGGCGAGCCGTATGACGGACACATGACAAAAGCCGACGGAAAAGGAAAATGGTGGGAGGGATATGACCCCCAGGACCTCTACCAGCAGAGCCATCCGCTGAGCAAGGGAAGCTGGTCGAACGACATATGCGGCTCACAATGGGGATGGGGGAACGGCGCGGCGACACCAAGCCAGAAGTTTGTCAACAACTTCTACGACCGCACTCTCGACGTTATAAACCGCTATAACCCTGACCTCCTGTACTTTGATGTCACAGTCCTGCCTTTCTATCCGCTCAGCGACGCCGGACTGAAGATTGCCACCCACTTCTACAACCATAACATAGCCACCCACAACGGGAAGCTGGAGGCTGTGCTCTTCGGGAAGATTCTCGACGAGGAACAGCGTAAGGCGATGGTCTGGGACGTGGAGCGCGGCGCTCCAAACGAGAAGGTCGCCGAGCCATGGCAGTCGTGCTCATGCATCGGAGGGTGGCACTATAACACGAGCATCTATGAGCGTGACAGATACAAGAGCGCGAAGACCGTCGTCTCCCTGCTCGCCGACATTGTCAGCAAGAACGGCAATCTGCTGCTCAGCGTGCCCCTGAGAGCCGACGGCACATACGACGAGAAAGAGAAGGCTATACTCGACGAGTTTGGCGCATGGATGAAAGTGAACAGCGAGGCTATCTACGACACACGGCCATGGGAGATATTCGGCGAGGGGCCTATAGCCTCATCGGCTATCAAGATCAACGCGCAGGGATTCAACGAGGGAGAGTATGCCAAGGCCACAGCCCAGGAGATACGCTTCACACAGAAAGGCCGTGACATATACGCCATAGCCCTTGGATGGCCAGAGGACAACGTCATAACCATCAAGGCACTCGCGAAAGGCTCACCTTATCACAAGAAGAGCATCAGCCGTGTGGAGCTTCTCGGATACGGAAAGGTCAAGGCGCGTCAGGACAAGAACGGCCTGACAGTCTGTCTTCCCGAGAAAAAGACGAACACCATAGCCCCTGTATTGAAGATAAGGAAATAGAAAAAATCCTATATGAAGCAGGAGACAAACACTATCAAATAGCTGTTTGCCTCCTGCTTTTTCGTTTACCCGGCTCACACGTCCCTGTCCGTCCTGCCCCCCAACACAGGGAGAACGGCGTGACAGAACTGGAGCCATGCGGGACGACACCGGCAAGACAGCCGAACAGCAAGCTCGTCTCTCACGCCTTTGAAACCGCGCCCACCTCCCTGAGGCATTTCCCCACGTTGACGTACCGGCAACCCGCCATCCCGCCACTTACAGTTTATAGCCTGAAGAGGGGCATACGCTTACAATTTTCTTGCGACAATGCCAATATTGGAAGAGGCACAGGATGAGGCTGCAAGAGACACTGAATGGCAGAGCCATCCAATACCTCTGACAGCGTCATACGTATTGCTTACACTCCTATACTTTTATGCCATGGTCTGCATCATGATGACACCACCCGCAAGACACGCCTCACACAGCGGCGCCGGCGAGATTAAAGAATCTGGACTGCATAACATGCTGACTATAACCGCCAAAACGAAAAGTACACATTTTTAAAACGAAAAATCCCGAATGG
>JBJEAW010000039.1:0-16276 GCA_051869435.1 Prevotella sp.
TCCTCGCCATACTGGTTGGCGTGGGTGAAGGCTATCTCTATGTCCTCGCCCTTGATGTGGACGATGGGGTAGAGGGGCTGTGACGACATCGTGTCCTTCAGCAGGTCCTCAAGGCCGTTGCGCGAGGCTATGCGGCGCCCGTTGTGCATGATGACGAGGCCGGAGTTGAGGTAGGTGTAGTTGCGCAGCATCTCACAGACGATGTCATCCTGGAACCTGTAGTTCAGGAACAGCGTCTCGTCAGGCTCGAAGAATATGAATGTGCCGTTCTCCTCCTGTGTGTCGAGTGTCTCGTCTTCTTTCAATATGCCGCGCTCGAAGTATGCCCTCCTCATGACACCGTCACGGTATGAGCGCACCTCAAAGCGTGTCGAGAGGAAATTGACGGCCTTCACGCCGACGCCGTTCATGCCGACCGACTTCTTGAATGCCTTCGAATCGTACTTTCCGCCAGTGTTAAGCTGTGAGACAGCGGCTATCATCTTGCCCTGCGGTATGCCGCGCCCGTAGTCGCGTATGGATATGGCTCCGCGTGTCTCCCCGGCTTTCCCGGGGAGGCAGGTGATGGGGCTGTCGGGCGTGAAGACATCCACCTCGATGCGCTTTCCGGCGTTCATGCGGAACTCGTCGATGCTGTTGTCTATCGCCTCCTTCAGCAGGACATATATTCCGTCCTCAGCGTGTGTGCCGTCACCGAGACGGCCTATGTACATTCCTGGGCGTGTACGGATGTGCTCGACATCAGACAACTTGCGTATGTTGTCGTCGGTATATTCAACAAGTGGTTCTGTGAACTGCAATTCTTCTGCCATGGTGATAGTTAGTGTATTATCGTACAAAGATAGCTCTTTTTCTCCTGACGGGCAAACGACAGCGTCCTATTTAACACCTTATTTAACACTTCTCTGCCACTACCAGCACATGTCGCCCCGCCGCTGTCGTCGCGAAGATGTATGTGCCGCCGCCATCGCGCAGACGGAGTTTCTTGCGCAGCGCATCGGCCGTGAGCGGGAAGTTGCGTGTGGAGACATTGGCCTGGGTGATGCCGGCAAGCCCACGCGCCACATCCTTGCGGTTAAGGCTGCAAAGGCTCTTAATGGTGAATGTCCTTCCGGGGAATGGCGGCAGTGTATTGTCGATGAAATGGGCGTTTTTTGCACAGAAGAGGTGGGAGTTGAGCCCTACCGCCGCCACGCCGTAACGCTCGCAGAGCCAGGCGAAACAGCCACCCTTCATGACAGAGGCGTTGGGGACGTACAGCCCCATGCCCGGCTCGGGGAGGCTGTCGAGGACAGGGACGGGAGACGGATAGACGAGCGGAGAGGTGAAGACCGTACCGTCGTTGGCGCAGAAGACGGTCGTGCCGCCCTCGCCATGGTCACGGTCTATGACGAGGAGAGTCTCCTTACACTCGTTGCCAGTGGAGACGATGTGCACCTCAGAGACACCCCCGAGCTGGCGCACAGCCTCACGATGGTCGAGCATGGGCGACAGCTTGACGATGACATGGCGTGAGAGACGCGAGAGACGGGGCATGAGGCTGACAACGTCGGGGGTGCAGTCGGCGATGGCATACGTCTTGCGCCCGTTAGTGTCGCGGCGTGCCGGGTCGAGGTATATGACATCAAACGGCGCGGCGTCTCCGCTGTCCTCCACAGTGAGGAGGAAATCCTCGGCCGTCGAGTTGACGACAATGGCGTTCTCCATGCCCATGACACGGAAGTTATGGCTCGCTATGCGGCACAGGTGTTCCTGCCGCTCGACATAATAAGCCTCGGCGAACGGGCGGCTCATGAACGAGAAATCTACTCCGAAACCACCGGTCAAATCGGCCATTTTCTCACATCCCCACCTCTCTGCCAGCCTCTGCTTGTAGAGTGCGGTGGCCTCGCTCGAGCATTGTTCCATGGAGATGTGCGGCGGGAAGAATATCCTGTCGTCGGCCGCCCATGTGGGAATCTTGCGCCGTGCCCTCTGCCATCCGTCTATCTGCTGCAGGGCCATGGCCATGTCTATGCCCTCTGTGGCCTTGTACCTGAGGGCCAGCAGCCTCACATCCTCCTCCCTGTGGGCGAGGATGAAGGCGCGTGTGGCGGGGGATATGAGTTCGTCGTGGGTCATGCTTCCTGTTGTTTTTCCGTTTCGTCTCGCCGGTGTGGCCATGCCAGTCATGAGGCCGCACGTGGCGTTGAGAGTGCAAAGATATTAATAATTTGTGATATCATGTGACAGTTTTCAGAATAAATTAGTAACTTTGTAGCAAATTACAAGACGCACTATCACCATGGCAGAAGATTTCGACATACACAAGTCAGGCCAGCGCAGCTCGGAGAAAGACTTCGAGAATGCGCTGCGTCCGCTCAATTTTGACGACTTCACGGGGCAGAAGAAGGTCACGGACAACCTACGTGTCTTTGTCGAGGCC
This sequence comes from Prevotella sp., assembly GCA_051869435.1. GTDB lineage: Bacteria > Bacteroidota > Bacteroidia > Bacteroidales > Bacteroidaceae > Prevotella. The sequence continues at coordinate 2,426 of JBJEAW010000039.1, forward strand.
GCCAAGTATCGTGGCGAGCCGCTCGACCATACCCTCCTCCACGGCCCTCCGGGTCTCGGCAAGACGACGCTCTCAAACATCATTGCCAACGAGCTGGGCGTAGGCTTCAAGCTGACATCAGGCCCTGTCCTCGACAAGCCGGGCGACCTTGCCGGCATACTGACATCGCTTGAGAAGAACGATGTGCTGTTCATCGACGAGATACACCGCCTCAGCCCTGTTGTCGAGGAGTATCTCTACTCGGCCATGGAAGACTACCGCATAGACATCATGATAGACAAGGGTCCGTCGGCACGCTCCATACAGATAGACCTCAACCCCTTCACCCTTGTCGGCGCGACGACACGCTCGGGACTGCTGACGGCTCCGCTCCGCGCCCGTTTCGGCATAAACCTCCACCTTGAGTATTATGACCCTGAGACGCTCATGCGCATCATACGCCGCTCGGCCGGCATTCTCCGTGTGCCTATCTCTGACCGTGCCGCGATGGAGATAGCACGCCGCTCGCGTGGCACGCCGCGTATCGCCAACGCCCTCCTGCGCCGTGTGAGGGACTTCGCACAGGTGAAAGGCAACGGCTCTATCGACACCGCGATAGCCCAGATGGCGCTGACAGCGCTGAACATCGACTCGTACGGCCTCGACGAGATAGACAACAAGATACTGCTGACGATAATAGACAAGTTCCAGGGCGGCCCCGTAGGCATATCGACCATTGCCACCGCCATAGGCGAGGATGCCGGAACCGTTGAGGAGGTCTATGAGCCTTACCTCATCATGGAGGGATTCATGAAGCGCACACCACGCGGACGTGTGCTGACAGAGCTGGCATACAAGCACCTCGGGCGTAACATGTACACGAGCAATGTCGTGCAGCCGTCGCTCTTCGACTGAGCCTCCACCGCTGCCCATAACACATACTGACGGCCGGAGATAATGGTCTGACGGCCACCACGACCACACTTACCCACAGCAGAAAGATATGAAACAGGAACCGACACACCTGAGGACGGCAGTCTTCACAGGCTCTTTCTTCCCATACACAAAGGGGCATGACGACATCGTCCGCCGTGCCTTGAACGTCTTCGACCGCATAGTGATAGGCGTAGGATTCAATCTCCGCAAGGAGAGTGACGGCAACCTCGCCTATTTCAGGTCATGCCTGATAAAGGATATCTATAAGGATGACGACCGCGTGGAGGCCAGGTCGTATGAGGGACTGACCGTTGATTTCGCCCGCAGCGAGGGAGCCTGTGCCGTCATACGCGGCGTCCGCACGGTGAAGGATTATGAGTATGAGTGGGAGCAGGCACAGGTGAACAGGATCATCAGCGGCGGCATAGAGACGCTGATACTCTTCGCGAGCCCCGAGTATGAGACATTGTCGAGCAGCATGGTCAGAGAGCTGTACTATTTCAACCATGATGTCACACAGTTCCTCCCTGAGGGATATGACGCCAAGGCCATCCTTCAGTATCTCCCGAGAGAGAGGGAGGTGTGAGAAGAGAATGCCAGAGGCTGTCTGCAAGAGACATTCCTGTCAGCCCGTTGCGGCAGGAAGAGAATAGGGGGCTGAGTAATAAACGTGAATACCAACACCATAATATGATAACATACAACGCTGAGAACATAAAGATGCCTGCCATAAGGAAGCGTGAGGTGACACGCTGGCTGCGTGCCGTCGCCGCCACATATGGCAGGAAGATAGGAGAGGTGGGCTATCTCTTCTGCGACGATGAGAAGATTCTTGAGGTCAACCGTGAGTTCCTCAACCATGACTATTACACGGATATCATAACATTCGACTATGACGAGGGCGACACCGTGAACGGCGATATAGTGTTGTCGCTTGACACCGTGCGCTCAAACGCCGAGCTTTTCGGCAAGTCATACGACGAGGAGCTGTACCGTGTCATTGTGCATGGCATTCTACATCTCTGCGGCATCAACGACAAGGGTCCCGGCGAGCGGGAGATAATGGAGGCGGCAGAGAACAAGGCGCTGGCGATGCTCGCCGATATGAGAGCCTGAGCCACGCTGCCTGTCCGCCCGTAAGTCTTTAGAAACCATTGCCCTGCCAACCGTAAGACACCTCCGGCGGTCTTACGGTTGGCAGGGCTTTATTGTGTCTGTGGACATAGGCATGGCCATCGTTGCGCCCCGCCATATGCCGCCGCGTGCCGCCCGTCGTGGTGCTGTCGGCGGGGTGTGTGGCAGGGGTCGTAGATGGAAGACGGACTGGCTCTGCTCCAGAATTGCGGAGAGTGCCAGCCCGTAATCGTCTCATGTAGATGTTTATGGATGAATTTTGGAAATACGGCGGTGCTTCACAGCATGGCCAAAGGGATATAGGGGGTGTGTGGAAATAGATTGTTTTTTAATCGATATATAAAAGGCTTAGAAAAATTCTTTCAGGAAACAGTCTGCCTTGTGGGCTGATGGCATCATTTTATGCCCACCATCACATTGACTTTCTTGGCAGATGTGGTGTCTTTCCTCACGCTGTCGTTTATCGCCACCGACGGGCCTTGCTCTGTCTTCAGCCTTACTGTTGTCTCGCCAGGGTATGGCGCCTCAGAATGCTCAAGGGCTTTCTGCGCCGCTGTGCCGAGTGTCAGCATGATGGCGATGACGGCGGCAGCCCTGAAGAACGGACGGAAACGCTGGGCGAAGGTAATCTGCCGGGCCTGGACAGGCTCCTCGTTGCTGATGATAGCCATCATGCGGCGGTCGAAGTCGTCGCCGAGAGTGACACGCTCGCGCTCCTCATGCTCTGCAAGGAAAAGTTGGCGGTAGGGCAGCAGGTGCATAGGGACATCCTCCTGCGCGAAGAAGGCGCGGAGTATCGTCTCTTCCTCAAGAGACGTCTGGCACTGCCAGTATCGCTCGAGTAGTTGTTCTATGTATCTGTAGTCCATCATCGTTTTATCGTGTCGGTAGATAGTCTTTTTCTTGTCTGTTTATAATGAAGACAATCGGGAGGGGCGAAAAGTTACAGTGGGATGCGGTTTTTTTTCATTTTTTTTGCCTGTAAGGTTGAAAATCTCGCTGTCACCAGTTGTTGCGGCCTCGTTACAGCCGTACAGGCCGGTATATTTCGGCCTGTACGGTCGAAAACGGGCTGAAAGCCCAGCAGCGCATAGCCCAGGGCAGAGCGAAGCGACACCCTGGGGTGATGTGACGCAGACGCTGCACGCCCTACAGGGGCAGAAGCGTAAATACATACAGGGATATTTACGCTTCTGCCTTTTCAAGGCGTATTGCTCAATCACTATAATACCCATGGCGTTCTCAGGGCTAAGAGCTTCCGGGCTTCCGGCCTGTGTTTGTCAAATCTTTCGCCGTACAGGCCGTTTTTCTTCCTGATAGTAATATTCGCTTTGTGTGTTTTTCCTGCCTGTCAGATGCCGTCCGTTCTCGTGTCTGTCATGAGTGTTTTCGACCTGTACGGTTGAAAACGGGCTGAAAGCCCAACAGCGCATAGCCCAGGGCAAAGCGGAGCGACGCCCTGGGGTTATGTAATGCGGACGCTACACGCCCTACAGGGGCAGAAGCGTAAATATTTTCAGAAACGTTTACGCTTCTGCCTTTTCAAGGCGTATTGGTCAATCCCCGTAATACCCAGGGTGTTACCCTGGGCTAAGCGCTGTTGGGCTTTCAGCCCGTGCTTGTTAAGGCTTTCAACCGTACAGGTCGAGTGTTTTTCCCATTCAGTACGTCTTGCGCCCTCATTCAGTATCTCTTAGCGGCTCATTCAATACTAATGACGCCCTCATTCAGTGTTTATCAGAAACTGTCTTGTAACTGCATGACAATCATCTTTTTCGGTTTTTATCTACTTGTATTCATTTCCCGCCGCCGATGAGATGGTGTCCAGCCTGACTATCCTCGCCGTTTTGTCCTTATGGTGTCAAGATGTTGTCGGCCTGATGGGCAGCCCGCATCGCTGTCTGTCATAAAAAAAGAATGCCACAGGGATGTCTTTTCCATCCCTGTGGCATTCTTTACAAGTTTTTATTTGTTGAATCTTATCCAGTCGATATCGAGAAACGCGCCGTCGTTCATCTTGTTCGGGCGGCAGTTGAAGAATCCCACTTTCGCGCCAATCCATCGGCCTTCCTTCACCTGGAACGGCTCTCCCGCCTTCTTGAATGTCTTGCCGTCGAGGCTGTACTCAAACTGTGCGTGGGCCTTGATGCTGTTGCCCGTGCCGCTGCTCTTCACCTTCACGCGCACGAGGATATAGTCGGTGGCCTCTCTTGGCTGGGGTATGTCATCGACAGCATATTTCTGTGTGTATGGCTTCTCCATAGCCTTCAGCTCTATCGGGGTCTCCATGATGGTCTCCTCGGGCTTGCCGTTGAATGCGTTGCGGCATACGACATATCTCATGACACAGCCATCTTTTGTCGATACGAGCTTCAGCGCGGCATAGTCCTGGCCTTTGATGATGAATCCCGCTTCCTCTCCCTTGGCCTTATTGCCGGGGTTGGGGACGAAGCGCAGGCGGGCCGTACATGTGAAGTTCTCTGTCGGGAATTTCTGCAGGAGTGTGTTCTGCATGTCGCTGAGGTTGCGGTAGCCCTCGGGCTGCTGCACGCCGTAGAGGCGCAGACGCGACTTGTTGGCGTCGCAGAAGTACCAGTAATGGGAGTAAGGCCCCTCAAACTGCCATTGCAGACCTAACTTCGTCGATGAGAAATCGTCGTCCTCAAGAGGCTGGAACACTCCGCTCGACGGCAGGTTAGGCTTCTTCCATACCGATACAGGGTCGCCACAGCCGTCCTTGTCCTTGTCGTCGCCGATGACGAGCCAGTCGTCAACCCACCGTGCGGGCTGCAGGTGGACAACGCGGCCGTAGGCATGCTTGTCCTGGAAATGCAGGAACCAGTCTTCGCCGTTCTGTGTGTCAACCCATGCTCCCTGATGGGGGCCGTTTATCTTTGTCTTGCCTTGTGCCATGCCGACATACTCCTCGTAGGGGCCGAAGGGATCCTTGGAGCGCAGTATTACCTGCCATCCGTACTTCACACCTCCTGCCGGCGACATGATGTAGTAGTAGCCATTGCGCTTGTAGAGCTTGGTGCCCTCGATGGTGGGCTGGTCCTCATGGCCGTCATAGACCATCCTTGCGGGGCCTGTCACACGGCTGCCGTCGGGAGAGAGGGGTGCCATGAAGAGGACAGACTTTATCCCGGCACGCGAGCCGGCACAGCCGAACGACAGGTATGCCTTGCCGTCGTCGTCCCACAGCGGGCAGCAGTCGATGAGGCCCTTGCCCTTCATCACCCACTCAACAGGGCTCCACTGTCCGCGGGGATCCTGCGTCTTGGTCATGAAAAGACCCTGGTCGGGGTCGCCACAGTATATGTAGAACCATCCGTCATGATAGCGTATGGATGGCGCCCAGACATAGTTGCCGTGCTGGATGCGGCGCTTCCAGTCGAGATCCGTGCCCTCATACTCGGGCAGGACAGGATAACTGTCGGTCAATGCCGCACCTATCAGCTCCCAGTTGACGAGGTCTGTGCTGTGCAGTATCTGCAGGCCGGGGAAGCAGGCGAAGCTCGATGCGGTCATGTAGTAGTCATTGCCGACACGGCACACGTCAGGGTCTGAATAGTCAGCGTCAATGACCGGATTGCGGTATTTCCCACCGCTGACATTGGGGTTCCAGGTCTTCGACGGGGCCTGGGCGACAGATGCCGACGGCAAAGCCAAGGCCGCCGCCGTGAGAAGCATGATAAAATTCTTTCTTGTCATTAGTCTTTAGATTTATGGTTGTATGTTTGTTCTTTGGTCAGAAGCATGGTGCAGGATAGTTGTTGACATGCGCAAAGTTACAAAAAAACTATGATATGCCAACAACAGCCTGCCGTTTTTCGGCGTGGATAAACAATATTTATTATATATATACGAATAAATTGGAAAAAACTTTGTAATTTTGCAGCCAAATAGGGCTATGCCCATGCCATCCCGTAAGATGGGGACGGCACACGGCATGGCTACGGAGACACTCACTTTTTTATAACGAACAATATGCTTGAAGTCAAGAACCTGCACGCCTCGATAGGCGGAAAAGAGATACTGAAAGGTATAAACCTCACCATCGGCGACGGCGAGGTGCACGCCATAATGGGCCCTAACGGCTCGGGAAAGTCAACACTGTCGGCCGTCCTCGTCGGCAATCCGCTCTACGAGGTGACAGAGGGAGAGGCGTGGTATAACGGGAAGAACCTGCTCGAAATGTCGCCAGAGGACCGCGCACACGAGGGGCTATTCCTCTCATTCCAGTACCCCGTGGAGATTCCGGGAGTGTCGATGACCAACTTCATGCGTGCCGCCATAAACGAGAAACGCAAGTATCAGGGTCTCGACCCTATGAACGCCAGCGACTTCATGAAGCTCATGCGCGAGAAGAGAAAGGTCGTGGAGCTGGACAACAAGCTCGCCCACCGCTCCGTGAACGAGGGATTCTCCGGCGGAGAGAAGAAGCGCAACGAGATATTCCAGATGGCTATGCTCGAGCCGACACTAAGCATTCTCGACGAGACAGACTCCGGCCTTGATGTCGATGCCATGAGAATCGTGGCCGAGGGCGTCAACAAGCTCCATACGGAGAAGACCTCGACGATTGTCATCACACACTATGAGCGTCTGCTCGACATGATACGCCCAAGCCTCATACACGTGCTCTGGAACGGACGCATAGTGAAGACCGCCGGCCCGGAGCTGGCCAAAGAGATAGAGCAAAGGGGCTACGACTGGATAAAGGCTGAGGCAACAGAGGCATGACAGGCGCAAGCCACCGGTAACACAACGGCCGGACAGAAGCCCCCATCGCAACACCAGGACAAACAACAGACCGAAAATGACATCTCCCGAGAAGCAATATACTGACCTCTTCACACAATGCCGTGGCATGATAGACAGCCATAGCACAGACATCATGAACGCACGGCGAGACGACGCCTTCAGCCTCTTCAAAGAGAAAGGGCTGCCGACACGCAGGTGTGAGGAATATAAATACACGGACATGGCACGGTGGTTCGAGCCAGACCTCGGACTGAACCTCAACCGCCTCGATATCCCCGTGAACCCTTATGACGCGTTCAAATGCGACGTGCCCAATCTCTCCACACAGCTCTATTTTGTCGTCAACGACATGTTCTACCACAAGGCGATGCCAAAGCCCGCACTGCCTGAGGGAGTCATCGTCGGCTCGCTGAGAGACGTGGCGGAGAAGATGCCACAGCTCGCCGGAGAGTATTATGACCGCCTCGCCAGCCAGAGCGGCGACAGCATAACCGCCCTCAACACCATGCTCGCACAGGACGGGCTCGTGATATACATCCCTGACAACGTGCGCATGGACAGGACAATACAGGTGGTGAATATCCTCAGGGCCGATGTCGGCATGATGGTCAACCGCCGTGTCCTCATCATCGCCGGGCGTAACGCCGAGGCCAACATCCTCTTCTGCGACCACAGCGCCGACAACCAGGACTTCCTCACGACACAGGTGGTGGAGATCTACTGTCAGGAGAACGCCCGCCTGCAGGTCTATGGGCTGGAGGAGACACACCTGAAGAACACCCTCGTCTCCAATACATACATCGAGCAGCAGCGCTCCTCGTCGTTCTCACACACTCTCATGACCCTGCATAACGGCCGCACACGACAGACAACACGCCTCATGTTCAAGGGTGAGGGGGCTGAGTGTCATCTGCATGGAGGCGTCATTGCCGACAAGGAGCAGCACGTCGATAACAATACGCTCATCGACCATGCCGTGTCCCACTGTGACAGCCATGAGACATACAAGTATGTACTGGACGGGAAAGCCGTCGGAGCATTCGCCGGAAAGGTGCTCGTCAGGCACGGGGCGCAGAAGACAACAAGCGAGGAGACAAACCAGAACCTCGTGGCGACAAAGACAGCACGCATGTTCACGCAGCCTATGCTCGAGATTTACGCCGACGATGTGAAATGCTCACACGGCTCAACCATAGGCCAGCTGAACGACAAGGCACTCTTCTACATGCAGCAGCGAGGCATATCCCTCAGCGAGGCACGCCTACTCCTCCAGACAGCATTCATAACAGAGGTGGTCGATAAGATACCGTTAGAGCCTCTACGCAACCGCCTCCACTACCTCATAGAGAAGCGTTTCCGCGGCGAGCTCTCCAAGTGTGAGGGTTGCAAGCTCTGCAAATGACACATCAAGAATGGCATACAGACGGCCCACAAGGCCCTGTATGCCACTGTTATAAGTCACAACGCCGTGAGCCGGAGAGAAGCGCGAGGATTAAACCTCATTTAAGGTGAGGGAGAAGGCGAATCCGACAACCGGACGGAATGTGGGTAAACGATAGCTCTCTATCAAGGAGAGGCGACACCCGTCCTCTCATGATGCCGTCTGTCATCTACTTGAGTCTATCAACGTGTGCCGCCTTTCCTTGCTTTTTAATTAAGGAACATATACTTTTTTCGATTGTTTGCCGTTTTGCAGTAGATATATACCTCTTTGTTTAGGAATGTCTTTTATTCTTTTACCATCCAATGATAAACAAGGCATGTCGTGCCGTTCATCCTTGTTTATACAAGTTATGCCAGTGGGGCATATAATGTATTCTTTCCCATTGATGTTTGCTATACCATTTCTGACCTCAATCCGATAATACAGTTCCTTTGTAGGTGCATCAGAAAACGACAAGTCATTCTGTACGACATAAGACCCGAACATTTGACCGCTACTATTTGCAGATATATATAAACGATAGTGTCCATCAGCCAATTCCCTGTCGATAGTTCCGGAAATATGTACGGGCTCAGTTAGGTAGTCTTTATAGCCAATTTCAATATCGTCACCGCTTGTACCAAACAAGAACATTTGTGAGCCATTCTCATCGGCAACAGCAAATGATAGAGATCCCTTGAATGGTGCCGTGTCCAGATTTATTAGTTCATAGATATTTGCCGCAATTATATTCTGCTTATCTCCGTATAGGAGTTCAAATTCTGAACATCCAATCTCAGCCCACATGCATTCTGTGCCTGTTTCTTCATTTTCGTTCTTTGTAACATCTACTGCCGCATAAGAAGCTGATAGAACTTCGACCCATTTATCAGATGAAGTGAACTTGTGAACCATGCATATACTATACTTGCCTTCTTCGACATAGTTAGGTATTGAACATTCAAAACTTACACTTCCCATTCCTTCAAGGTACTTCAACCCTCGTCTTAATCCCTCTGCAATGATGATGAAATCCCCGGATTCACTCTTGAGGGCAACAGAAATTGTACCATTAAAGTCTTTGTATGAACAATTATATAGGGATGATACTTTGCATAACAGTTCACCACCACGCTTGACTTTTGACATGTTGCAATTGATTCTTGACGACAGCAACAGAATAGAATTATCATTGATACCATCTTCTGGTTTAATACCTATCGTCATTTGTTGGCTTTCAGAAAATGGATTGTTCGTGGCATAAATACCATCTTCTTGTGGATGGAGGTTTGCTAATTGATAGTAACCATCACAAGATCCATCCCACCCCCAGTTTACGTGATAATTTGGATATTGATTGTCTCCCATGCGATACCCGTCAATTACAAAAGAATGTCCACCGTCTCGCATACTGGCACCTCCGTAATTGACAGGTCTTCCTGCATTCAGTTCATTTAGAAGTAATCTATGCCAATCATCAATAGTACAATAGCTGCGAATTACTAACGATGCATCATCGTCATAACCGAAGTTTTCAATGTATCCTTTAAGAAGATCTGCTTGGTAAGCTCCACTGCCCCCTTGGCTTGCAGTACCATAATCCATTTCAACAGAAGCTCCGCAGCTCGCCATTAATACCGCAACTGCATTTGCCTGTTTGTCTGAATAATCAGAAACGTAGTGGTTCAACATATTTTGCCAATCAAATATGTCATTTGAAAAATCATGTTTGACGTTCAAGCGATTTGTGCTGGTATTGTAATTGATATACCCACACCCTTTGTCTGGAAACGAATAATATTTCATCACTTGTGCCATGGCAGTTGCCACACAACCAGTCAAGGTCCTTTCTCCACGACAAGAAGGACACAGGTTGTTATACGGTTTTGCTTGTCCCCACTGAACTTGGTTGAGGAGGGGCGAGATACTTTCATTTGACAATGTCACATTTTGTTTGGTGGGAATGTCAGATTTATAATTGTCCAGCTGATTGAATTCTTCAACATAACAATTCAACCAGTAACGAACAGCTGGAGGAATATTGTCCAAATCAAATGTACTTTCGGATGAATAAGCCAGAATTTCAGGCATTCTTTCGTCACCTGACACTATCACAAACGAGTTCTGTTCGCATTCTTCAGTTTTATAGATATAAAATGCTTCATCCCTAGAAGACAGTATGGATTTATCAACAAGCTCTGTTGATCTAATCTTAATTGAATAGTCTGTTGATGTTTTGTTCTTTTGCTTATGCTTGAGCAGAATCGATTCGATTTGTTCATGATTCCTCTGTTGTGCAACCGTTTTATTAGAACTAGCAAATAGGAACAAAAAAGTAAAAGTTCCAAAAAGAAGTGACTTGTTCATTTCTTCAAGGTTATTAGAGAGGATTCAGAGAGTCTTTCTCTGCTCCGAATCCTCAATGAATTTATTTTTTTTCCACACAAACATCAAACTTTGGCATCTCCTTTACATAAGAATACTTCCTATTGAAAGCAATACTACCAGTCTTGTTGGTATTGAGCTTTTTAGCTTTTGCAACAGATGAGAAATCTGATGGATACCAACAACCTTGCAACTCGGCTGAGAACTCATTTGTCGAATTATGTTTTCCCCAAGTTATGCAGCAGAATTTGTCTGCCGAACGCGAGAACACCAAAGTTTGCGGTCCGTTCTTAAAGTTCCAATCTGCATTCTTCTCTATTTCTGGCATGAAGTAGAAATGTGCCATATAGGCATCTGTAGTTGACATCCATGTATTATACAAGAATTCTGCCCCACTACCTTCTCCAGCCAAATAGTAATAGTAGTCACACCGTTGACCATATGAACCTTGTCTATATGTGGCGACCTTCCATGTGGATGTTGTATAACTCAATGCCATTAACATATCAGAGTTTGGCGTCTCCGCCTTTGTCTTAACTTTTATCATTGTGACAGGACCATACTTATGAGTGCCGTCTGGATTCGTTTCCGAACCGTAGGCTGCAATGCAATATACAATTTCCTTCTCCGGGTAATATAGAGGGCTAATATAGGGAGAGGCAAAGAAGTCGAGGCTTCCTTTATATTCACTTTCTTCCATAAGGGCATTGAATACATCTCTTTCTGTCAAAGATGGTAACGCAGAGGCAAAGAAAAACGCTTCCCTATATCCCTTGCAATTTGCGTCGAATGCTAAATCTCCGGCAAAACCGTCGCTCATGACGGTCATATCTCCAATAGACACCCTGCAGTTTGCCGCCAATACTCCTTTCTGTGTTACTGTACATGTTGCAGAAGACATTCCATCATCTGTGGTAAAAGTGAGTTCTGCTTCACGAGGGCCATCTGAGAAGTTTTCTTGAGTTGCGGTTATCGTTACGGTTGAAGAACCTATGCCCGATTTGTTCAAACTCAACCATTCAGGTGCACCAGAAATAGTCCAAGTTGCATCTTGCGAAGTATTTACTGTTATAGTTGTTGTGCTGTTGACTGCTCCCAACAACTCAACAGAGGGTGAAACCTTGATTGTTGTTGAAGAAGATTGAGGGTCATCATCATCATCACCACCACACGCAGTAAATGTAAGGCTCAGCCCTACAAACACGGCCATGCTAATTAGCCATAAGTAATTCTTGAATTTCATAAATAATAGAATAAGAGAAGGGGCGTAACCTAATGTCCGATCACTTATTCTAATCTGAGGTACGGCCAAGCACCTTATGCACAAATAAGTAGGACGAAAGGTCACGTCCCCTATACAGGGACATGAACCAATCGCTAACTTATTCTCGTGCATCTTCAATTTGGCCGTTTTCAGATTAGAGAACAAGAGCGACTGCTCAAGTATATTGTATGTCGAACCAGTGGTTTTCCTTCCTTCAAGTTAAAACCATTGTCCCTTTAGCCATACTGTATGGCAGAGCGGGACATTCGCTCATTTGAGGAAGCAGGAATACATCTGATGCACTCCTCTCACTGTTCAATGTTTCTTCAAAAAATGTCTGTTTCTTAATTCCTGATGGTTTTGTTTGACTTATGTGTTCTGTCTCTATTTCCCTCATAAAAGGGCTGCAGGAATGAACACGTATTCCTGAAGTTACCACCTACTATGCGGTTAGACCACATATACATATGCAAAGATACATAATATTTTTGTCTTGGGCGCAAAGAACGGCTGAGATATTCATTGAATATTTTTAATATTAACTGATTTTAACTTTGTACTTTTGGTCAGTAACTATTCAGCGAATGCGTTTTGTAACAAGAAAATATAGATTTATATTGTCTCGGCCAGCACGCGCTGAAAGCGCAGAAGCCCATAGCCCAGGGCAGAATGGAGCGTAGCGGAGTGACACCCTGGGGATATTGTTCATGTGGGTAATTGTCGCGCTGTAAGCGCAAAAGCGTAAATGGGCAGTGAGGCCATAACGCTTTTGCGCTTTGCTTTTCCCTTCGGCCAGCGACCGTTGGTTCAACGTGTGCTACTTACAATATTCGCTGAATAGTTACTTTGGTCAACATTACATATAATTAGGCTATATATATTATGAAATACAGTTGGCTGTTGATGATGTTGCATAAACTGCCTCGTAGAATGGAATAAAAGAGGTAAAAAGTTTGGGTGTGTATGAATTTATTTGTAATTTTGTCACATCAAAAACACTTATTGGTATGAGTAACAGTGAGGATAGATATATCAGTCTGCTGACAGACTTCGGTTTCAAGCGCATTTTCGGGACAGCTCCCAACAAGGAACTGCTGATAAATTTCCTTAATACTCTTTTCGACGGAAGGAAGGTTGTTAAGGATTTGAAGTATGGGAACTCTGAGCATATAGGAGAATTATATGCTGAGCGTAAGGCTGTTTTCGATGTGTACTGTGAGGGTGAGGATGGTGAGAAATTCATCGTCGAGATGCAGAATGCCTCACAGAAATACTTCAAAGACCGTTCGCTGTATTATTCCACATTCCCAATACGTGAGCAGGCGCCAAAGGCTGAGGTCTGGGACTATCACCTTAGCCCTGTCTATACTGTAGCCATACTGAACTACGACATGCATGAAGCGGCTTTTGATGGAAAGGATATACACCACTGTGTCAAGCTTTGTGACACCGCCACCCACCGTGTGTTTTACGACAAGCTGGAGTTCATCTACGTCGAGGTGGCAAAGTTCAGCAAGGAAGCCGACGAGCTAATGACCATGTACGACAAGTGGCTTTTTGTACTGAAGAACCTTTCTCGTCTTAACGACCGGCCTGCCTCTCTTCGTGACAAAATCTTCGACCACCTGTTCACCGTAGCCGAGATAGCTAAATTCACTGATGCCGAACGTTATGAATACGAGGACAGCCTGAAGTCTTATCGCGACCTTAAGAACTGTATTGACAATGCAGAGGAGAAAGGACTGGCAAAAGGACTGGCAAAAGGACGTGAGGAAGAGAAACGGAAAACTGTAGGTAGATTGCAGGCAGCAAATACACCGATTGAGACTATCGCGCTTGCAACAGGGCTGACAGAAGAGGAAGTCAGGCGTATGATGGAATAGCGGGAGGAGAGTGCCACGCTTTGATGGAATGCTCCAAGCCACGCAACTCAACGATAAACCATTTGCACATATTATGCTAT
>JBJEAW010000039.1:16376-24078 GCA_051869435.1 Prevotella sp.
GGAATGCTCCAAGCCACGCAACTCAACGATAAACCATTTGCACATATTATGCTATATAACGATAGCGGTCCAGAACTGGGGAGAATCCCAGGTTCTGGACCGCTATCGTTAAGGCCATAGAGACCATATAGTGTATGGCTCATTGCCTGTTGCAGACAGCGTGAAAGTGTCAGACAATCACGTGCTTCTTGTGGTAATTCTCGCGGAACTCGGTCGGTGTGCATCCCTTGCGCTTCTTGAATATGCGGTTGAAGTTGGATATGTTATTGAATCCGCAGCGGTAGCATATCTCCACAATGGCCATCGTGCTGTCGGCGAGGAGGCGCGCGGCATGGCCTAAACGGACGTCAATGACATACTCTGATATGCTCTTCGCTGTCCTCAGCTTGAAGAATCGGGAGAATGCGGTGGGTGTCATCGAGGCGATATCAGCAAGGTCCTGCAAGCGTATCTCGTCGCGGTAGTTCTGGTCGATGTACTCTTTCACCTTCTGCACACGGCGGCTGTCAGTGCTCACGACAGTGTGCGCGAAGGCGCTTGACGACAGAAGATGGTAGTCTGTGCTTATTGACAGCTCGTACATGAGCTCGTAGAACTTCATGACACTCGTGAAGCCTGGCTCCATCTCTACCAGCTCATTGATGCGGTCATAGACATGGAGTATTGTCTTCATGCCGAACGCTACGCCCACCTCAGCCCGCTTCATGAGGTCGTTGAGAGAGCTCATGTAGGTCTTGTTGAGCAGGACATCGGGAAAGAGGTCGTTCGTGAAGTGTATAGTTATCTCACGTATATCATTCGATGTACACTCATACTGCTCCCATGTATGCTCCAGACCACTGCCCATCAGGCACAGGTCATAATTGCCCAGGACCTCGATGCTGTCTCCTACGATGCGGCGGTTGCCGCTACAGTTCTCCACGAAGTTTATCTCAAGGTCTGGGTGTCTGTGCAATGGATATGTGTGCTGTTTCTTGTGGCGTTCTACAAGGTGATAGCAGTCTTTATCTGTCAGCGGGGTTATTTCAGATATTACATCGCTCATGCTGAATGGGGTTAGAGTTAGTATTTGTATAGTTAGTTGCGTATGCAAAGATATAAAATAATTTTTTATACAGCAAGAGTATTGGCTCAAAAAAGTATCAACTTCCTCATATTTTGTAATTTTTATAATACCTTATTCCTCGTAAATAAAAAGGCTCTTGGTATGGGCGTGCTTTCAAAATGTAAGCGCTGGCAGTCTTTCTTCATGTCTGTCAGACGGTCTCATTATTCCATTTGTCCCGTAAAGTGCCGCCCTTTGCGTCATAATGTTATATACCTATCCTCTCGGCCTTGTATTTCATCGCATGGCTGTGCTTGCCTTTTCTTACTATGGGGGAATGTGTTAAAATATCGTAATTCGGAGTTTCTCGCCTGTTGGCATGTGTGCCGGACGTCCTCTCGCTTGTCGGTTCCTGTGCCACATTCCCAGCCCTCAAGCCTCGCTGCCGCGCCATGTCGCAGCCCTCTCCGGCCAGTCGTGTTTTCCTGTCTTGTCCTGCTCATTTGCTTATGAGCCATTTTACAGCCTCCGGCCCCTCGTTGAAGAGGAGGTCAAGGATGGACATATTGGGCAGGAAACCGTTTTTCTCCCTATATACTTGGTAGTATGGACGTGGCGTGAAATCGGCATCGAGCGGCGCGTTCTTCGGCCTTATGTCATATCTCAAATCACCTCCCTCAGCAGGCGGAATATACTCGGATGTGGGGACAAACTCGACATCAAGGTCGAGAAGGCGGCTTATAAGACGCATACCTGCCATGTTAAAGTCAAGGAGACGCTGCAGATGTACCGGCGAGTCTGGTCCCTCGTCGATGTAGAATGGGCGGAAGTCATCGGCATAATACTCGAAAAAAGCCGACTCGCCATAGGCTGTCTGGAGTGCCTGCCAGTGGAGATGGCGCCAGTTGCCGTGGTCGGAGATGAGGAACGACGATATGTCGGGCTTCTTCTCCATCCGTTTAATGTTGTCGTCGGTGCTGCCCCCTGTGCTACTGGCGGCAGCGTGTGTGACAGGGATGGTGAGCGCTTGCGGGCCATTGGCGGTGGCTATGTAACAACGGTTGCGGTAGGTCTGCTTGACGAACGACTCACACGCCTCGATGAAAACAGTATGCCCTGCACAGCGGCATATCTTTGAATACCACTGTACAGGGCCGAAGTATGTTGTCGATAATATCATTATAAGGGTTGGATTATGGTGGTGGTGGGATGTGTCGGAGGATTGTCAGGCTGGCCGTTTTGCAGTGTTCCTCGTCACAGGAGGCCGGCTTCAGGCTGGCTTTCTGATTAAGGGATGAAGCAACGGGCTGCAAACTGATGGTATCGGTAGGCTGGAATCCCTCTATCAGGAATGCTATTTCATAGAGCCAACCTTGGCTGTCATATCCTCTGCCCATCGTGTCTCGTCGTTCAGGAAAGTATATGCCGTCTGCCATCTGTTCTCTCCCTGCAATGTGGTGAGCCGTTCCTTGGCATCGCCTAAAGCGGTCTTGTAATCGGCAAGCACATCGAGAGCGTCACCTGTACGCCCTAAACGCAGCAGAGCGGTTACCTGTGGACGGTAATGGTCCATGTCGCTCGGGCGTTTCACCTTTGCCATCTGTAGCGCGTCAAGGGCTTCGTCAGCAGAGGCGGTGTCGGCATTCAGCGCGAGCAGCGAGTTGGCTTTCACGAGATAGTCGTCGGCTGTGGCGACACCGTTCTTTATGTTCTGTCCTACCATGTCGAGGCTTTTGCTGAACTTCCCTAACTGTGTCATGCGCATCGCGGCGCTGCTTACGGCGAAAGATACCATCTGCTCATAGCGTGTGTCGGTACGTGAGTATGGTGTTCCGAGTGTTGACATGCGGTCGGAAAAATCTCTGTCGCTGTATGTGGGGAAGTATGCTGACGGGCGACGCTCTTCCTTGTAGATGCGGTGAAGGCGTGACAGTGCGGTGGAAAGTGCGTCGCGGTCATATCCCACAGCTGGCAGAATTACCAATGCCATGTTGTCTGCCTCGTCCTCCTGTTTGTTCGTATAGCGTATGCCTTGCTCTCTCAGGTACGATTCGGCGATGGAAGCTGATATTATGGATGTGGCTATTGTGGCAAATCCCGGTATGTAGTCTTCGTCTTTCGAACTGGCAATCATCTCGCCCGTCGCAACGGCTGTCGTCGCCATTGCTGTCCAGAACTCGGCGCGTTTCTGCCGGCTTATAGCGGCATTGACATTTGCGACGCTGTGGTCCAGCACATAGTGGGCTGTCTCTCTGGCAAGTATTGCGGCAAGCTCGTCCTCCGTATGGAGGGCTGCCAGAAGGCCTGTGGTGAGGACTATGGTGCCGTTGGCGAAGGTGAAGGCATTCTCCGTCTCGTCGTTGACAATCTGTATGTTGACGTTTACAGTGCGTCCGTCGATGAGTCGGCGTGGCTTCACTTTTGCCAGTATGCTGTATATGTAGCTCTCAAGCAGGGGGTCGTTGAATTTTCTTCCGTCAGCATTAAGGCGATATATGAAATCCTTGGCGTCGTCGTCAAGTTCCTGGCGCAGCGGAATCTGATAGCCTTTGCGCCCCAGCATGGGCAGAACATTGCGGATGATGCCCGCATCCCACATGGTTTGTACACCTTGGCTGTTGCATATCATGACATCTCCGAACTTGCCTTGCACAGGGTGTGGCGTTTTGATGCCTTCCTCGAAGATATAGTAAACTTCCTTCGCATTGTATGTGTTGTTGTCTTCAGAAGATGGCAATACTGTCTCATGGGACACTTTCACAATATGTACAGGCTGACCTTTCTTCCATGCCTTATAGTTCTTGCATGGGATATACTTGATGTCAACGTCGTATGATTGTGCGCTGACTGTCAGCGTCATGGCGGCTGTCATGGCGCAAAGAAGAAGTTTTCTCGCTCTCATAATCCTGAAAAACTAATGTCGTTAATTTATCTCAATGCTGTATGATGTGTTCTCTGGGAATGGTAAAGACATTCCCAGAGAACATTGCTTGTGCCACTAAAGGCTGATTGAAGCCTGTCAAGAGTAACAGTCAAATGCCGTCACTTGATGTTATCGACCCATGAGAACAGTCTGTGCCAGCGTATGGCAGAGAATCCGTTGCGGTCAGGGTCGGCAGACCACCAGATGAACAGAGGCTTGCCTACGATATGGTCTTCTGGCACAAAGCCCCAGTATCTGGAGTCGGCAGAGTTATGTCTGTTGTCGCCCATCATCCAGTAATAGTCCATCTTGAAGGTGTAGGTGTCGGTCTCCTTGCCGTTGATGATGATTTTTCCGTCGTCAGTAACCTTGAGGTCGTTGCCCTCATAGGTGCGTATAGGACGTTCGTAGATGGCGATATTCTTCATGTCGAGCTTTATGCTCTTTCCCTTAGCAGGAATCCATACCGGCCCATAGTTGTCGCGTGTCCATCCTGTCGCTGAGTTGAGAGGATAGAGGTCGCCTGTCGGCGCGTCGGTGTTGAGGCGTATTGACTCTACGATATCCTTTCGTGCGGCGAGTGTCTTGGCAGCTTTCTTCGTCAACGGCATACATCCGACACTGTTCAGCTGTGTCATGTCCTCGTTCGATATTCCCAGTTCCTGCATCAGTTCTTCTGGCATCTGGGCTTTGAGCCTCACATAATAAGTGTACTGGACATTCTCCGGCTCCTTGTTAGGTTTGCCGTCAAGGTAGATTATGCGGTTCTTTATCTGCAATGTCTGGCCAGGGAGTCCGACACAACGTTTTACGTAGTTCTCCCTGCGGTCAACCGGACGCGTAATGATGTCGCCATACTCGTTAGGGTTATTCTGTATGTAACGCTTTCCTGCATTGTAGAATATGTCGAAGAGTTTGCGCTGTCCTATTGGGTCAAGGCTGTCCATCGGCGTTTGTGTTTCTATCAGTTGCTGCCCGAAAGAGTATGCCATTTGGTAGAAATCGGCAGCCTGCCAACGCTCTTCTGATACGAGCGTGTCTCCTGCCGGATAGTTGAAGACGACGATATCGTTCAGTTCAACCTTGCCGAGTCCCTTCACACGGCGGTAGTCCCACTGTGGCCACTCGATATACGACTTGCATCCGAGTACGGGAAACGTATGCTGTGTCAGCGGCATTGTGAGCGGTGTCTGCGGTATGCGTGGGCCGTATGACACTTTTGATACGCAGAGATAGTCGCCTGTCAGCAGCGATTTCTCAAGCGAGGAAGAAGGGATGACATAGTTCTGGAAGAAGAACAGGTTGATGAAATATACTGCCACGAGGGCGAAGACAAGGGCGTCAACCCACGACATTATGAAACGTGTGGGGCCTTCAGCGTCTTTCCACCACTGCCAGCGGATTTTCTTCGTTATGTAAGCGTCGTAGATGAACGGCACGACTAATAGCCCCCACCATGACTTTACCCAGTAGAGGAATAGGAGATATAGCAGTGTGACAACAATGAATTTTGTCCACTGGACGCGTGGCGATGTCTTTTCTTTCTTTATCATTGGTTATGATGTTTGTTTCGTTTTTATCTTTGTTCTCCCCGCTGTGCGTGTGGTATGGCGGTGGAGATGTCGCTTGTCAGAATCTGAACATGTCGTCGATGGTCAGCAGACCGTTATTCTTGGCCGTGTATTCGGCTGCAAGTACCGCTCCGAGGGCAAATCCCTTGCGTGAGTGGGCATCGTGTGTTATGGTTATCTTGTCGGCCTCAGAGTCGTATTCTATGGAGTGTATGCCAGGCACTTCGCCCTCTCTGATGCTGTTTATGGTCAGCTTGTGGCTGTCAGCAGGCTCCGGCTGGGCCACTATGGTGCCGTCGGGCTGTGTGAGGGTTCCCATCTGCCATCCGTCCTTACGGTCGAGAGCGTCACAGATTTGCTCGGCAAGAGTGATGCCTGTCCCTGAAGGATGGTCGAGCTTGTGTATGTGGTGGGTCTCTGTCTCCTCAACATCATACTGGGGAAAAGAGTTCATTATCTTTGCCAGATAACGGTTGACGGCAGAGAATATTGCCACGCCGATAGAGAAGTTTGACGCCCAGAAGAGTGTCTTCCCCTCCTCCTGACATGCCTTGCGGACATCGTCGCCATGGTCTTTCAGCCATCCTGTAGAGCCTGACACCACTTTCACACCGGCTTTCCAAGCCTTTAGGTAATTGCCGTAGGCTACATGTGGGGCGGTGAACTCTATGGCGACATCGGCCGAGGCAAAAGCCTCTGACTCAAAATCCTGCTGGTTGTCGATGTCTATGATGCTTACTATCTCATGGCCACGGCTGACGGCTATCTGCTCTATCATGTGGCCCATCTTTCCGTATCCTATAAGGGCTATCTTCATAATGGTAGTTTCGTTTTGTCTGTATATGCGTATGTAGTTATTTCTGTTGTTGCTACCCTGCCTCTGACAGGTTCTCTCGCTTTATGCCGAAGCGTGGGCTGGCGGGGTGTGTGGCAGACTGTTTCTCGGAGTCTGGGAAAGGAAACTGGCGGTCAGAAGCTGCCGAGCCACGACTTCAGGTTCATCAGCATCTCTGCGTGGAAAGGGAATGTGGTGCGCATTCCGCCCCAGTGTCCTCCGTAAGGATAGATATGAAGCGAGGCCGGAACGTCATGCCTGTAACACTCAAAGTAGTAGTTGAAGCCGTTTGCCGGCACCACGACGTTGTCGTCGTCAGCGAGTGCTATCCATGCTTTAGGTGTCTGTCGCGTTATCTGCATGTCGTTCGAGTACAGCTGCTCTGTCTTTTTCTTCGCGTCTTTGCCAAGGAAATTGTCGTGTGTGTCACGGTGAGTGAACGCCGGGTCCATGGTTATGACGGGGTAAAAGAGTATCTGGAAGTTAGGCAGCGCGTCTCCCTTGGCGTGTGTCGCTATGGTCGAGGCGAGGTGTCCCCCGGCTGATGACCCCATTATCCCGACATCCTCAGGGTTTATATTCCATCGTTTTGCGTTCTTTCTTACCACTCTCATGGCCTGCTCGGCATCCTCCACAGGCACTTTGGGATTGCCGTGGGGGAGACGGTAGTGTAACACTATGGCCGCAATGCCTTGCTGTGTGAAGAACGGTGCCCAGTCAGTGCCCTCACAGTCCATGACGACACAGCAGTAAGCTCCGCCCGGACAGATTACCACGGCACGGCCTGTCGCACGGTTTTTCTCTGGCAGGAATACCTGTATGTAAGCCTCGTCCTTCGGGTCGCCGTTATCGTGTGGGGCAGCGTCGGCCCACAGATTGACACGCTGGCCCTTTTTGTCTGCTGCGTAGAGTGACAACGGTATGGCTGCGAAAAGCAGCATGAGGACTAATGGAAGGGTGAGGGATAGTTTTCTTGACATGACTTATGTGTGGTTTGCTGTTTCTTGTTAGGTCTTCCGTGCGGCAGGTGATGCCCGGCATACCAAGCCACATGGGTGTTTACAAAATGCAAAAATACTATTTTTCCATCACATTCATACGCATACTTATGTATATTTATGATTTGTTATTATTATAAGTATGGCTGTTTCGCATGTATTAACAAACGATATGCCTGGAACAGAAGGACATGCATGAGGGCAACGCTGGGGGAGGGGAGAAACGGCACAACGGACAGCCATGCGTTACCGTAGCGGGCAGCAAGCCTCAAAGACTCTTTCTTAAAAAATCATAACAATTCACTATATAATAAGGTGGAGAGAAAACTT
>JBJEAW010000040.1:0-5470 GCA_051869435.1 Prevotella sp.
GCAACCACTTTTCATTTACTTTGGCGACTTATAAATTGTCATGAGGGTTTCATTATTGTATGAATGATAGTCGTTCATTAATAAGGATTCTGTTTTGCCAGATTGTTCGTTTCTATTTCTTTGGCAGGAATAGGATAGCAAAGGGTCCTGTCATCAACAAAGTTGACATTGTATTTGTAAAGCAACCGTTTGCCTTCTCTCATTGTCCTTACTGCATAGAAGTATGGGTCTGCATTCTCGACGCCGAGTTCGCGTATATATTCCCTGAATATTTCTTCCCTCACCTCTTCCATCGAGAAAAAGGCGTTGCTGTCGAACGGAGCCTCGTTGGCACGCTCGCGCAGTACATTCATCACGCCAAGCACATCAGATATTGTCGCGCCTGCCTGATAGCTGAGTATTTCGGCTTTCAGCAGATATAGCTGTGCAAGGCGCATATAATACATAGGTATCGCCTCTTTGTTTAAGGTGTGGAATTTCTTCCAGACGAAGGTCTTGGTCTTTGCTTTCGGGAATGTCACGCTGTCGTGTGTGGCAATGTAACGCTCGGTAGTATCTGGCTCAACAATGTTGAAATATACAGACATGGCATCGTCTTCCTCGTATTTCTTTGGCCGATACTGGCCTTTGCCGAGTTGCTGCGCCAGTCCGCGCACGTTGGCGTCGTAGCTGTTCGGCTCGTTGGTGTGCTGCGTGAACATCAGCTCTGAAGACTCATGCTTGTGTTCAAAGATGTCCGCATAATTTTTCTCAAGAGTGAAGTCGCCAGAAGCCAGGACCTCTTCCACAAGCCTTAAAGCCTCTTGCCTGTCGGCCTCTGTTCCTCGCACAAGAAGGTAGTTTGCGAGGAATGCTTTGGCCGTGGTCTTGCAGACACGATATGCTGACGTGAATGCCGGCCCGTTTTCGGCAGCGAAGCGCAGGTCGTCAAATATGGATTCGTAGCTGTCTGCCACTTTGGCTCTTGCACGGTTGTTGTATGAGAGTGCGCTTGGCTCTGTCCTAAGGATTATGCCGTACTCGCTGTTGAGGTCATAGAATTGTCCATACCTCTCAAGCAGATACATGTTGCAGAAAGCGCGCAGGAACCGTGCCTCCGCGAGAATCTCGTTCTTGCGGTCGGGACCATAACGGTCGTCGTCAGCTTGCTCTGTATAGTAGATGACATTGTTGGCGGCGTTTATCATCTTATAGACATGGCGCCAAGGATATTCAAAGCTTGAGTTCGTCTCGTCGTAAGCAAACTTGAACAGTTGGTCTTTCTCAAACGTGCTTGCGCTTGTTGATGTTATGAGGTTGAGGCGTACATAGCTATGGACGATGAGGTCGAGGTTGAGATAGCCTCCGTTGTACTGTGAGTCGTCAAGATATGAGTATGCGCCAAGCAGAGCTTTTTCTGACGACTTCTCATCTACGATGGCGTTCTCTGGAACCAAGTCGTTCTTTGGCGTCTCGTCGTCGAGCATTCCGTCAAACCAACTGTTGCAGGAGCAAAGGGCGAGACAGACGGCTATTGTTGTTATAAGTTTATATATAGTGTTCATGACTTCCTGTTGTTTATAATGATGCCTTTAGGCTGAAGTTGAAGTTGCGTGACTGTGGATAGGTTGAGTAGTCAATTGAGCCTCCCCTGATTGCATTGGCGCTGAAGCTCTCAGGCGACGGGCCAGGGTAGGATGTGAAGATTGCCACATTGTTGACAGAGAATGACAGGACGAGGCTGTTCAGGAATGAGTATTTCCTCACGAGCACGTCTGGCACGCGGTAGCTGAGGGCAACATTCTGTATCTTCCAGTATGACGCGTCATAGACGTAGCGGTCAACGACCTCGTTCTGGTATTTGTTCAGACGCATACATGGATATGCCGCGTCAGGATTCTCGGGCGTCCAGCGCTCAAGGGTGATGTCGAGCACGTTTTTTGGTGTCGCAGAGTTGAACTGGAACTGGTTGGCTGCTGCCTTCCAATATTTCTCATGGCCTACAGCGAACGATGTCTGCACGCTCAGCGTAAGGCCTTTCCATGACAGACGTGTGCTGAAGCCTCCCTCAAAGTCTGGACGTGAGCAGCCGAGCACGGTGCGGTCGTCCTTCGCGTTGGTGGCGATGTTCACCCATCCGTCTCCGTTCTGGTCGACATATTTCAGGTCGCCAGGAATTGTCCTTGTACCAGAGGTGCCTGTCTGGTATTTGTGGTCTTTGTTGAGCGATTCGTAATAGTCAATTTCCTCCTGGCTCTGGAAAAGTCCGTCGGTCTGGAAACCGTATATGAGACCTAACGACTCGCCTTCCTTTATGACTGTCTCGCTGAGTATTGCAGAGCCTGGCGTGGAGACAAAGTCGCCATTGATGTTAGTGACCTTGTTCTTGTTCTTTGAGATGTTGAACGTGCACGACCAGTTCCATGTGCGGCTCTTGATGATATCGGCCATGAGGTCAAACTCCACGCCCTTGTTATCTATGCAGGCATAGTTGACGCGTGTGGAACTCATGCCAAGGCTTGGTGCCAGCTCAAGGTCGTAGAGCAGGCCGTCGGTCTTCTTCGCGTAGTAGCCGAGGCTGCCTCGTATGCGCTGGTTCTTGAGTAGGCCGAAGTCGATGCCTATGTCCCATGCCGATGTCTCTTCCCATTTCAAGTTGTCGTTACCTATCTGGTAAGGGATGATGGCAGGACTGTTCATGTAGTGTGTGTTGTCGAACATGGTGCGCCATGCGTACTCAGACACCCATCCGTTGCCGACTTTGCCCCAGCCGCCTTTCAACTTTAAGAATGTGAGCCACGGTATGGCTTTCTTTACAGCCTTCTCGTCGCTTATGATCCACGCTGCCGCCATAGATGGGAAATTGCCCCAACGGCTTGACGGAGAGAAGCGTGACGAGCCGTCGCGGCGCATACTGGCGTTCAAGATATAGCGGTTCTTGAATTTATATTCCAGACGGCCTACCATAGACACCATCATGCTGCCACGTGAGTATCCGTCGCGGGGTCTGAATGAATAAGGCTCCGTGCCCTGCCAGATGCCGTTCTGCACATCATCGTCACCGTAGTTCTGCATGGCGAACCAGTAGTTCTCCGTGCGGTTCTTGTTCCATGTCCCGGCAGCGGTGATGTTGATGAAATGGTACTTTGCGAGCAATCGTGAGTAGCTGCCACGGAATTCGAGCTCGTGTTTCTGCGAGTGGTAGTTAGTGCGTTTGCCGTAGCCCTCGAAGTCTCCGCTCCAGTTATACGTGCCTTCGTATGTCTCGCTTGAGGCGAAGTAGTCTTGGTCGCTGTCGTAGCGCTGGTATGAATAACGCGCGCTCAGCGTCATGCCTGTCAGCGGACGCCATTCGAGTGTTCCGCTGAGATTTATGTTGTTGCGTTTGTCATTGTCTTTTGTACCCTCTATTTCTGCAAGCGGATTCTTCATGGTATATGTCCTGCTTCCGAAGGTATAAGTCTGGTGATAGTATGAGCCGTCGTCGTTGAAGGCTTTCACGTCAGGACGTGCCTCCACAGCCACATCCATGGCACGCGCGTTTCTGTTGTTGTCTATAAAGCTGCCATTGACTGATATGATGCTCCTCAGCTTTGGATTCATGTCAACGTTAAAACCAATGTTGTAGGTGTATCGCTTGTTATAGAGGCTCTTTATCATTCCTTGCTCGTCAACATAGCTGAATGAGGCGTTGTATGAAGAGGATGTCGTGCCGCCTTGTATCGACAGACGGTGCTGCTGTATGATGGCATCCTGCATAAGAAGCCCCATCCATGGCGTGTTCTCCTCACCAAAGAATCCTGGTGTGGTAAACTGCTTATAATTAGAATAGTCAGACAAGTCGCTGTAGCCTAATGCTCTGGCCTCGTTGCGGCAGGCCTCGATAAGCAGCGTCTTGTACTCATCGGTGGTAAGCGTGCGGAGGTCGTCCATCAGATACTGTTTGGTGTAGTCGAAGCTATAGTTGATGACAGGCTTCGCGTTGCGGCTGCCCATCTTCGTCGTGATCATTATCACACCGCCTGACGCGCGCGAGCCGTAGATGGCTGTGGCCGATGCGCCCTTCAGCACGTTGAGAGCCTTCACGTCGGAGGGGTTGATCATGTTTATGTCATAGTCAGAGCTCATTGGTATGTCGTCGATGACAATGAGAGGTGATGTGTCGCCTGTGAGCGATGATGCGCCACGTATCTCAATTTTGGTCGATGAGCCTGGCGATCCGTCGCCGAGTATCACGCTGACACCGGGTATCTGTCCCTGAATCATCGTGGTCAGGTTAGGAGCGGCTGACGACTCTATGATTTTCGTGTCGAGGCTGGATATGGAGCCGGTAAGGTCCTTGCGTGCCACGCTTCCGTAGCCAATGACAACCACCTCGTCGATGGCCTTGCCGTCTTCTTTCATTGTGATGGCGATATCATCAATGTCCTTGCGGCAGTTCACAAAGTAGTTCTCGTCCTTCAGTCCCAGAAATGAGAAACCGAGCGTTACGCCCTTACCCTTGTCCAGCTCAAGCTCAAACTTTCCGTTCATATCGGTCACAGTGGTCAGTCTGCGGTTGTTAGGCACCTTCACGGTGACTCCGGGAATCGGCTCGCCGTCCTCGTCTGAGACGACACCTCCCACTTTCACCTTGTTCGGGTTGCGGCGGGTCTTCAGTGTTGATTTCACGGTGATTGTCTTCCCCTTGACCTCGTAGCTCACGGGAAGTCCTTTCAGTACTTGTTTCAGAGCGTCGTCAAGAGACTTTGCGCTGACTTTGGCATTAACCTTGAAAGCACTTAGTTCTTCATAGTTGAAAACGATAGACTGGGAGAATTTCTCCTCTAACTGTTTGAGCACAGTCGTCAATGGCTTGTTGCTGATGACGCTCTCGTATGAGCCCGTCTTCTGCTGGGCCGTGGCAGGAGAAAGGTTACCCCATGCCGGCGCTAACAGGAAACAAGCAGCAATTACCAAAAGCTTTTTAAATTCCATAGTGTTGATTATTGATATTAGGTATAAATAATTTTCTCACTTACTTATACTATCTTAACACCATTGTAGTATAAACGGACACCCTTGGTATATGTATTTAACTTTCATTAACTGCTGCGTTCTTGATCACAACTATACAATATCCCTCTGATTCATGGTTCGTATTGTTGTTTCCGCTTTCCTTTTTCTAATGCCGTTATGAAATGATTACGCAAGGACAATATTGTATTTATAGATAGAAGGATAACAATCAGAAAGATTTAGGAGAAAAAAATGTCGCTGTCTCTAAAAAGAAACAGCGACCAAAACAGAAACCATGCCACAAACATCTTTCACGTTAACAGATGCCTTATGTATTTTTTATTCCATTCATCATGGCAATCCAGGACCATTCTTCAATAATATACACAAACGAGCACTGTCACGCATATTTGCCGTAGTGTTTTTTTTTAGTTCTTAATTCCTGTAAAAGATATATCGTAGGTCTTTGTTACCCTGCCACTACGTATCTTCA
>JBJEAW010000041.1:0-5428 GCA_051869435.1 Prevotella sp.
AATCATTTATTTCTACCTAAACAAGCATTCGGGAACTTATCACCACATTGAAAAAAATAATGTTTTCTTGTACAAAACGCATCCGCTAAACAGTTTCCGCCCCATCCCATTTCTGTTAACAAAACACAAATACGAGCAGTTCTTTTTGCGAGAAGAAAATATTGTGTACCTTTGTCATCGTTACTGTAAGCCCGCATGTCAGGGCAGAATGATATGATAAACATATAGTCTGGCCACCAAACAATAAACCATTCACAATGAAACAGACAAGCTTTATCCTCACGCTCCTCGCCATCCTTGGCGCCGCCATGCCCTCTGTGGCAAACGACGGAGTGTTCTATGCCAATGGAGGCATGCTTATCCCTGTCGCCGAGACAGACATCTCTGTGAAGAAAGAGATACTCACCATCACTGTCGGGCGCGACTCCCTCGCCCATGTCGATGTCTATTATGAGCTGATGAACGGCCCACAGCCGAAGACCGTCACCATGGCATTCCTCGCTAATCCGCCATACAACGCCTTCGCCGGCATACCGGCAGACTGCCGCCACCCCTACATCTACGATTTCAAGGCCGAGATGAACAGCCAGCTACTCGCATGGAAGAACGGCATCGTACTCGACAGATACAACGGCGACAAATATGAGGTTGACTTCTCGTTCGCCGACCGTAACGTGTGGCGGGGCTACGGCGAGGTGCCCGACAGCATACTCCCCGAGCCTGACGCGGTCTATAATGCCGAGGCCGACAGCTTCTCCACATTCTCCTACGCCTACTACTTCACAGCCCATTTCCAGCCCGGCCTGAACATCGTGCGCCATACATATACCTACCACATGAGCGCCAACGTCTATGCCACATACACCATACCCTACAGCCTCACACCGGCCATACAATGGGCCAACCATCAGATTGATGACTTCACGCTGCGCATAAAGAGCGAGACCCCCACAGCCCTCTGCATGCACGACACCCTCTTCACCGCCGCGCCATTCGTCGTTAGGGACGGCAGGGCGGAGATACACCATGCTGTATGCAATTATAATGAGACGAGGTATATGGTAGCGTTGATTGACGACGGGACAGTAGAGTGGCACAAGGAGGCTTTCCGTCCGGAGCAGGACATGTGCATCTACTCCGCCGATGAGTTCTGCTGTACAGATATAGGCGATGAGGCCAAGATGGTCATCGACAAGCAGACCCACCAGAAGCATATCTACCGTGGCGAGAGCGAGACACACTATATCGTTGAGAGCCAGACCGTGAAGGCCATACCGAAACAGCAATGCCAGCTGAAGATGGCGAAGGCCGAGGACGGCGAGGGGTGGCTCCTCACGCCCCCCTACTTAGAAGAGCCCCTCCCTGTCCATGAGCGTCCCGACACCTGCAGCCGCGTCGTGGCCACCATCATGCCGGCAAAGACGGGGCGGAGCGATGTCTATCCGTGTGTCGGCTATACTGTCGTCCATGGCGATCTGTACCAATACTGGTACAAGACCCAGATAGACGGCAAGGAGGGGTGGGTTCTCGACAGCGTCTCGTGGTATCCTCTCCGTCAGAGAGTCAGAGTACGCTGACCTCCCCGCCCTGCTCCCCCTGCCCCCGATGCGTCTCTCCTTCCTCTCCCGTCTGTCTCTCCCCTCTGCCCCGTCCATCTCTCCCCTCCGCCCCAATAGCCTCTCTCCCACCCCCGATGTCATCTCTCTACCCCAAAGTTACAGATTCAAGATTCAAGTAAACAATTATTATTCAACAATGCTTTAGGTGCGCCCTGAAAGGGCAGCCTGCTCGTAGCCCAGGGCAAAATGAAGCGTAGCTGAATGACACCCTGGGTAAATACGTGACAGCAATGGTCGCCTTGAAAAGGCAAAAGCGTACACTTGTTATATTAACGCTTCTGCCCTTGCAGGGCGTACATCAATGGCTCAATATTCCCAGGGTGTCATTTCGCTACGCTTCATTTTGCCCTGGGCTATGCGCTCTATGCCCTTTCAGGGCGTAGAAACATAACTTGCGAAACATGAATTACAGACTGTAAGCTGGGCATGCCATTCTGCTTACATTTTTCTTGCCCATTCTTCAATATCCCAATAGGTACTGAATGACCCCGTTAAAGGCACTGAATGACACGCTCATTCAGTGCCTTTCGTCTCCCCATTTGTATTGCTTACACTTTGTATGCAGTGAATATATTAAGCGGCCTTTGTGGTTTATTCCTTGTCAGTCAGAGGTTCCCACTTTGCGGGTTACCAGTACCCCCTGTGTCAGTTACGCATCACAAAAACCATTATAAACCCCTTGAAGAGTATGTTGGGGCAGAGTCTCTGGCGCCCCCACTTTGCTCAACAAATCTCAGCGCGTGCCGCTTGCCATATTCGCTGAATACCCTCGTAATAAAAAAAATAATAAAAAAACAATGCGATTTCTTTTGTCGTATTAATATATTTTTATTACCTTTGCAAGGAGAATCATTCTCTTGACGCCGTAGCCCCTCACGGGAGGGTAGGGATGTAACGACAAAAACTTTCGATATGCTGGTTTCCTGCCGGGTGGCATAGCACGCCTCTACAGGGCCAGAGAGATTCAATTCGCCGTCAGACAAATGATTCTCATCGATACATAAAAAGGGCGTAACTGTACGCTTGGTGTTTTGACGCTATTAGAACTTCGCACATTCTCCTTACGTCTATCCGAAACCAAGCAACGGGAACGTCTCATGGGGTGTATTATATACTTACCTCAGGGGTTGCAGGCTTCCATCCCGAAGCCTGTGACCTTGTGGCACATTATATATCAGCATCAGCGTGGGGCTTTCGGCGTTGCTCGTTCCGATAGACAAGGGCAATGCGAAGGCCTTAATAGCGTGGAACGAGTGGCAGACTTGGCTCCACGCTCTTTTTGTCTGTATTGTAGAGAACTCATCACTTTGCAACAGCAGGATGACATCTGGAGCCATGTCATCCGGACAATGAATCATACGTAATTCTTATGGGAAAAAGACTTTACCTTAAAGTGGCGGCTGTCATCATGGCCATCACCGCCCTGCCTATGCTCTCACTGACGGCACAGGCCCAGCGGGAGGTGCAGGTGGTGGAGCTGCAGAAACAGCCCGACGGCACAGAGATTCATGTGCCTAAGACAATTGAGGTGCCCGAGAAATCGGCAGAGGAGGTTGCGGCGGCAAAGAGAAAGGCCGCGACAGCCACAGCTGAGGAGGACGACCTCCAGTATTTCCTTAACAATCTCGCCAAGACACGTGCGGGAGAATCAACTGTTGTCATTGACCTCAGCACGTTTAGTGCAACGACACGTGAGACAACGCTCGAAGTGAGCAACGGCTTATCACTGAAGTTTACTAACGGTACGCTGAAGAGAGGAACGGGATTGGCTAAGGGTTCTCCAATGATAAGAATATCCAACGGTACGGTCGTCGAATTTGATGAGACAGTGATCATATCGGGTGAGAACTTGACAACAAATGGTTCTGCGGTGGAATTGCAAGATGCGTCGCTTAGAACTGCTGCTTGGATTGGGAATACACAATGGGGTACAGAGAATTCGTATTCTTATTGTATCTACGCGTCTTCGTCATTGTCAAAATTGGAGGTGGTAGGCGGAACTATTGATGGTAGTATACGTTATTATGGACAGAATCCCATTAGATTTAGTTCTTGCTCATTGACTGTCCTACTCCATTCTTCATCTTCTGATGTAATATTTGATGGTGAAACAGTGGATTTCAAACAATATACACCAGAGTATAACAATTCAAGGGTATCTACTAAAAGTCCAATCAAGAAATATAGAATCTATGATCAGTTTAATGTTTTAGGAGACGGAGTGGCATTGATGCATGGGGCAGATGATTATCAGTTGACATCATCAGATGTAGATAAACTTGGAATATTGCTACCGTCTTCTTCACCGTTAACAATTTCTGACTACGAGAAACGTCTTGAGGGTGATAGCATTGTTCTGCGCAAGAAAGTCAAGGACATCCAATCAGCCATCAACAACGCTGCTGACAACACCGAGACGACAATCAACCTCGACAACTATGGCGAGCTGACCACTGGCATCCTTATCCCGACAGGCAAGAAGATAAAGATGACGGGAACAAAGAATGTCACGCTCGCTTCTAACTTCACGGGCGACTATATCTTCCGCACTGAGGGCGACGCACAGCTTGACATTACCATCCCTGGATTCTCTGCCTCTACATACCCTAAGTATGCATTCGTGGCAGGAGGCGGCAGCTCTAAGATACAGATTAACCAGTATGGGGAGAGCATCATGGTTTATCCCAACACTCTGCTTTATACAGAGAACGGCGGAACCATCGACTGTTACTCTAAGATAACAAAGACCACATTCTACAATTCTACAGGTGGCACAATCAATATTTACTCAGACGGAGATGTTCTCAACCCGACAGCAGAGGAAGGCTCTACGACCAATATCACAGGCAAGATCTTCTTCTCTGGAACATTCACCGCAGAGGGAACGGTAAGCATGAGGGGTGATATCATCAGCAACCTCACTAACCTTGTGCTCGGCAAGAATTCCTTGGTGACATTCACGACAAATGTAACAGACGCTAAGAACCTCATAGCTTCTTTCAAAAATAATGATTATACTCTTGGTAAGGCTTACATCTATTTCCTTGGTTACGACCATATTATTAAATTCTCATTGTTAGACGATCATACAGCAACAATAGATCGTCTCAAAGACGAAGAAGGTAAATACCATAAGGGCATTCTTATTGTTGAGTGTGACAGGCAACAAGTAGAAGCTGCATGGATGTTATTTGCGACTAAATTATCGGCCTTGGCTGAACATCTTGTTGTATGTGAAGAAGACTCGGCCACTTTGGATAAAAAAATATCGGAGAATTATAGCTCGGGTAATTTGACTTCAGAGGAGTATGCAGAGCTTAGTATGCATTATGATGTGCTTTGTCGTCATATAAAGACTTTTAGGGCTTCTCTTTCTGACACTGAAGAATATTTTAAGTCGGTTGATAAAAATAGCAACTATATTTATGAAGAAATTCGGGAATTGGAATCTTTAATTACAGCCCTAGAAAATGGGTTGTTTGCAATTAAAGAAGAAATCGCCTCTCTCCAATCCGACCTCGACACTATCCTTGCCTCCCACAAGAAGACGTTCACCAATACAGATGACCTTCAAGATTATCTCAACAGTTTAGCCCAGAACAACGAGACGACCCCGGACGACCCTGCCAAGGTTTCTGTCGCTGACGGCACAGAACTTGACGATGTCGAGATACCAGAGGGAACCCATGTAGAGATTGACGTTGACGGCAACGGTGGAGAAAGTGGCGACGACCTGCAGGCATACCTCAACGGACTTGTGACAGTCAAGGAGGGCGGCTCGCTGACACTGCGCGGCAACTACACACTCC
>JBJEAW010000042.1:0-5403 GCA_051869435.1 Prevotella sp.
ACAGGCATAGCCAACGCTCCATAGGCGTCCTTTTTCTGGAACGGGGTGTCTATCGCTTTTGTCTTGATTTCCATAGTCTATATTTCCCTTTAGGTGGATTCCACCAATTACTTCCCTTTGGCCAGCGGGTCCGGAGGACAAGTCTCGCTTTGCTGGATTTCGGCATTTACCCTCAAGGGCATCCGATGGGGCAGCGAGAGGAGATGCCAAGCATGGCATCGTTTGGCCCGGAAAAGAATTCGAAAGACAGCAAAATGTCAACTCCTGATTAATGATTATTTTGACGGTGGGCATCAACAGAACCCACCTTAAAGACTGGCCTGACCAAAGTGTTTGTTGTTACATGGCCCCTCATGTGGCCATTACGCTCATGGCTGTTCCTCACGTCTTGAGCCTGCCCATGCCCATGAGACAATCTCCATGTGTGGTTTCTGAAGCAGAAGCCACACATTTTTCATTGCAAAGGTACACATAATAATGATTTTATCCAAGGTTTTCTTGAAAATAAGAATATTTTCCTGACGCAAAGCCCAATGAAAGGACAATCATCCCGCAAAGTGAAATAATAATCGGCATTTGCAGGAAAAGCATCGGTGTGCCATCTGCATGAGCATGAAAGGAGGGGCAAGACACCGGGGCACAGATACGGGACACCAAGCCAAAGGGAGCAAATGGCTGGCATCACCAACTATGACACAAACCAAGGCAAAGAGCCAGAACGCATAGCAGAGAGGCAAGACTGCCAGGACACTCTCATCTCCTATCAACAGGACATGCATAAAGACCTCCCGCCAGAGAGCCACATCACTGACAACTGGATGTCAGCTATGTGGCTCTCTGGCGGGAGGTCTGTCTATGGTGTCGCTTAGGGGTACGAGGGTTATGGGGTATGTATGACGGGCGTGTTGTCCACATCCGTCATGCCTGTATGCACGTTCCCGCCTTGAGGTATGGGCTGGACCATCCAGGCTGGACGGCAAGGGCATGTCGTCAGTCGTTGATGACGAGGTGTTTCTTCACATACTGCCGCGCGCGGAAGATGCTCACCTTCACCTGGTCTTCTGTCATGCCTGTCATGCTGGCTATGTCCCGGTAATTATGCCCCTCGAAGTCTCTCAGCTGCATACATGTGCGCTGTTTCTCGGGCAGGCGGGCCAGGATGGCGTGTAGCTGGGCTATGCTCTCCTTGGCATAGATGCGCTCGTAGGGGTTCTCCGCCTGTGGTGACTGGGCCGGGGTGTCATCGAGCGAGACGGTGCCATGGCGCGCGGCGGAGACATGGTTGATGGCTATGTTACGGCATGAGGTGATGGCATAAGCCTCGATGGAATCGACCTTTTCGAGCCTCTCACGGTTGTTCCACAGCCTTATCATGGTCTCCTGGACGATATCCTCGGCCTCCTCGCGCTGCATGGTGATGCGCAGGGCGAGACGGAAGAGCTTGTCTTTCAGCGGGAGTATGTCGTTCTGGAAATTCATGGCGGGCAGGGAGGGTGGATTGGGCGGGTTGCGAGGGGTTGGCGGGGATGTCGTGGGGCTGGTGTCAGAGCCTTATCTGTGTGCCGCTGTCGGGCTGTGCGATGTTCTCAGCGAGGGTTATGACGACTCTCCTCACCCCTGCCTTGACGGCCTGGAGGGCGTTCTCTATCTTCGGGAGCATACCGCCTGATATCGTGCCGTCGTGGCGGTAGCGGTCGAACAGTGTGGGCGTGATGACGGGTATGACGCTGTTGTCGTCGGCGGGATCGGCCAGGACGCCGCGTTTCTCGAACGAGAAGATGAGCGTGACGTCATGCCCCTCGGCGGCGAGAGCCTTTGCTGTCTCTGACGCCATGGTGTCGGCGTTCGTGTTGAGTATGTTGCCATGGCCGTCGTGTGTGAGGGGCGCGACGACGGGTATGATGCCGCTGTCGAGGAGCATGGCGAGGCGTCGGCCGTCGGCCTTATCGACATCGCCCACAAAGCCGAAGTCGATCATCTTCTCCTCGCCGTCGATTGTCATGCGTTTCAGGGGGCGGCGGTGTGAGCGTATGATGTCCATATCGGCACCTGTCAGTCCGGCGGCGTTCACGCCTTGTGCCTGGAGCATGGCGACGAGATGCTTGTTGACAAGGCCGCCATACACCATTGTGACGACATCGAGCATCGCGGCGTCTGTTATGCGGCGCCCTCCGGCCATCTGTGTCTCTATGCCTAACTGTGCGGCCACCCTCGTGGCGCGCCGTCCTCCGCCATGGACAAGCACCTTGTGTCCCTCAATCCTGGCGAACGACGCTATGAGGCGTGAGAGCTGTGCCTCGTCCTCGACGACAGCACCGCCCACTTTTATTACGGTTATCTGCATTCTTCCTGATGGTTTGTGGTATGGTTGTGGCCTGCCGGCCGTATCATCGTCTTGCCGTCATATCGCCGCGACCAGTGGCTCACACTGCCGGGCTGGGAGGCATGGCGCCAGACTACACGCCGAGTATCTGGCGCGCCTTGGCCACAGACACCTGTATCTTCTCATAGTTGTCCATGAGGTCAACATTGAGTGTGTGACGGGCTTTTGAATAGTACGGCTCACGCTGTCTGAGGCTGTCAACGATGAATTGTCTCAGCTCCTCGTCGCTCTTTCCGGCTATAAGCGGTCTCACGACCTTTCCCATCCTGAGGTGTCCGGCGAGCACGTCGGGTGATGCCTGGAGGTAGAGTGTCTCGCCCTGGGCGTTCATATAGTCCATATTGTCGAAGAAGCATGGTGTCCCTCCGCCGCATGATATGACGACGTCCTCAAACTCGGCCACCTCATGAAGCATGTTACGCTCTATCTCGCGGAATCCCTCCTCGCCATCGTCGCTGAAAATCTGTGCCACGGTGCGTCTCATGCGCGAC
Source organism: Prevotella sp. (assembly GCA_051869435.1). Taxonomy (GTDB): domain Bacteria; phylum Bacteroidota; class Bacteroidia; order Bacteroidales; family Bacteroidaceae; genus Prevotella. The sequence continues at coordinate 2,875 of JBJEAW010000042.1, forward strand.
TCGATATACCAGTCAAGGTCGTAGAACATCAGGCCCAGCTCCTTGGCGAGGACTTTCCCTATGGTGGTCTTTCCGGCTCCCATGTAGCCGAGAAGGATTATGCGTGTCATTTCTTTCGTTTTGTTGTTACGGGGGTGTTGATGATCTCGTTACACTCTTCGGGGGTCAGCTCTGCCACACGCTCGTGCATGGCTTTCGGTATGCGGTAGTTCTTCCCGGCGTATGCGATGTACGGGCCGTACCTGCCGTTGAGGATCTCTATCTTCTCCTCGCCGTCGCCGTAGGTCTTGATGTGGCGCTGTTTCTCCTGGCGCTGCTTCTCGGTTATGAGCTCCTCGGCGCGCTGCAGGGTGATGGTGAGGGGGTCGTCGGTCTTAGGTATGGAGACATACTTCTTGTTGTAGAGGATGTAGGGGCCGAAGCGTCCTGTGCCGATGATGACCTTCTCGCCGTCGTACATGCCGAGCGTGCGTGGCAGCTGGAAGAGGCTGAGGGCCTCGTCGAGGGTTATTGTCTCCATCGACTTGTCTGCGGGCAGCTGTGCGAAGCGTGGCTTCTCGTCGTCCTCGGCCGTGCCTATCTGCACGACAGGGCCGTAACGCCCTATCTTGACGAACACGGGTTTGCCGCTGTCGGGGTCTGTGCCCACCTGGCGCTCGCCAGCCTTGTGCTCTGAGCGTGTGTTGATGGTCTTCTCGACCATAGGCTCGAAGTCCTTGTAGAAATCCTTCAGCATGTCTCTCCAGCGCTCATGTCCGTCGGCTATCTCGTCAAACCTCTCCTCGACACGTGCCGTGAAGTTATAGTCCATGATATCCGGGAAGAACTTTATGAGGAAGTCGTTGACGACGATGCCTATGTCTGTCGGCAGCAGCTTGCCCTTGTCTGAGCCGGCCATCTCGGCCTTTGTGCGCTGTGATATGACGCCATTGCGCAGGGTGTTTATGGCATACTGTCGCTCCTCGCCCTTCTTGTCGCCTTTCTGCACATACTCGCGCTGCTGTATGGTCGATATTGTTGGGGCGTAGGTTGACGGGCGCCCTATGCCGAGCTCCTCAAGCTTGTGGACAAGTGACGCCTCGGTATATCTGAGGGGCGACTGTGTGAAGCGCTCTGTCGATGTTATCTCGCGGTAGGTCATCTTCTGGCCTATGCTCATCTGTGGCAGCTGTCGTCCGTCGTCCGCCTGGCGCTCGCCGCTGTTGTCGTCGCGGCTCTCTGAATAGACTTTCAGGAATCCGTCAAACTTCACCACCTCTCCCTGTGCGATGAAGAGCTCTCCGGCACGGCTGACGGCGATGCCCACCTGTGTCTTCTCTATCTCGGCCTCGGCCATCTGTGATGCCACGGTGCGTTTCCATATGAGGTCGTAGAGGCGTTTCTCCTGTACCGTGCCGTCTATGCGCACACGCTCCATGGATGTGGGGCGTATGGCCTCGTGGGCCTCCTGCGCTCCCTTCGACTTTGTCTGGAAGTTGCGCGGCTGGCTGTATTCCTTGCCGTACTGGCGCTCTATCTCGTCTCTTGTCGCCGAGATGCAGAGCTTGGAGAGATTGACAGAGTCTGTACGCATGTATGTTATCAGACCGTTCTCGTACAAGTGCTGGGCCACCATCATTGTCTGTGAGACGGTGAACCCGAGCTTGCGGGCGGCCTCCTGCTGCAGTGTCGAGGTGGTGAAGGGGGGCGCGGGCGAGCGGCGCAGCGGCTTCTGCTGTATGTCACAGACGTAGAAGTGTGAGTCGCGGCATGTCTCAAGGAATGCCATCGCGTCGTCGTGGGATGTGAAACGCTTGTCAAGCTCGGCCTTGACCTCTGTCGGATGGCCGTTGTCGTCGATGACGAAGATGGCATTGACGCGGTAGTATGTCTCAGAGACAAAGTTCTGTATCTCACGCTCGCGCTCGACGATAAGGCGCACGGCGACCGACTGTACGCGGCCGGCGGAGAGGGCGGGCTTCACCTTGCGCCACAGCACAGGGGATATCTTGAAGCCCACGAGGCGGTCGAGGACACGGCGTGCCTGCTGCGCATCGACAAGGTTCATGTCGAGATGTCGAGGATTGTCGATGGCCGCGAGGATGGCCGGCTTGGTTATCTCATGGAAGACGATGCGGGATGTCTTCTCCTCGTCGAGACCGAGCACCTCACAGAGATGCCACGATATAGCCTCTCCCTCGCGGTCTTCATCGGATGCGAGCCACACCTTTGTGGCCTTCTTGGCCTGCTGTCTCAGTTCGCCGACAAGTTTCTTCTTGTCCTCAGGTATCTCATATTGTGGTTCGAGGGTGTCGAGGTCGATGCTTATCTCTTTCTTCTTGAGGTCGCGGATATGGCCGTAAGACGACATCACCTTGTAATCCTTGCCCAGGAATTTCTCGATGGTCTTGGCCTTGGCCGGGCTCTCTACGATGACTAAGTTCTCTTGCATGATTCTATAGTAATAATTTGTTTCGGGGCGCAAAAGTACAGAAAAGTTTTCTCTCCACCTTATTATATAGTGAATTGTTATGATTTTTTAAGAAAGAG
>JBJEAW010000043.1:0-23393 GCA_051869435.1 Prevotella sp.
ACGACGAAGATGTCATTTAAGGTTTGTTAGTACTTTTATCACCACACAAAGTTATGTTTTATCCTGCAATTACAATGATTGGAAGATAACTTATAACGCCCTTACAGGCATCATGTCTTTACCTGTCAGGGCGTAGGATTGTGACCGTCGGTCAGCTATTGTTTGCGCATTCTGTCATGCTTCAATTTCTTTAAAATGAAAAAAGCGACGACCTTCGCAGGCAACCGCTCTTATCTTCAATAGGTATTAGTTTTTAAGGTAAAAAGATTGTTTTCAGGATAACGATTGCAAAGTTACGTGCTTTTTTTGATATATGCAAATTTATTAACTGTGTTTTTGTGTGTGTGATTCGCTGTGTGCGCACACAGTAACATATGTTAACGTATTCTTGCGTCAGTTAACCTAAATTCTCTCTACTTTTTTGATTTATCTCAGATAATGGCAGTTTAGCTGGCTGTGTGTTTATTAATTTTTTCAAAAGGAGGTTATCTTCAAATTATCACTCTTCCAATATTTATTTCCTGATTGTGGGATTTTCTGGCATTGTCCTCGCTGTTTTGGTGTAAAACGCACAGAATAGCACATTATACAGTTATAAAGACACACAGAGGGTACGGATAGCGCGCTTGTTCTTTGTGTCCTTGGGTACGGATAGGACAATGTTATGGGAATGAGATGAGGGTTTTGTCTGGTGGGATTGCTCCTTATCTGATATGATTTCCTGAGAATACCATTAGGATATACGGTTATACACTCTTGTTCCTTAATGATAGACAAAATCAAAGCCGCCATGCAAGTTATTTCTTGCATGGCGGCTTTATACATTATACGGTTATTATGGTTTAACCTATCCACTTCACGTAGGCGAAGTCCTGACGGTGTGGAAGGCTCTCGTTCTTAGGATACATACGTACAGCAGCCTTGAATGCACCTGCTGTTGATGGTATGTAGTGGGCCTCGAATGTGTAGAGGTTACCCTCTGCCTTGATCATATCAAATGGTACTACTACCTTTATCTCACGGTCTGAGTCGCTCTTGTCATTGTGGAGAACGACGAGCTCAAGGCCTACTGCATCATTGAGTCCCTGCTCGTCGATGACGAACTTGATATCAACCTGCTTGCCTGTTGCGAGACCCTCTTGTACATTTGATGATGACTCTACAACATGTATCGCATCCCAACGCTCTGCTACAACCTCTTTCCACTGGGCAATCTCTTTTGCCTTCTTGTAGCCGTCTGCTGCAAGCTCGGCGAAACGCTTTGCCTCTTTGTTGTAGAACTTCTCGAAGTAATCGTCGAGCTGACGCTTCATTGTATAATGAGGCGCGATTGTGGCGATAGAGTTCTTTATAACCTGACACCATCCCTCTGGGTATCCTTCTTCATTCTTGTTGTAGTAGAGAGGGATAATCTCGTTCTCAAGCATGTTGTAGATAGTGGCGGCGTCAAGCTGGTCCTGATAGCCCTGGTTCTGATATGTGCGCTTCTCTGGGAGTGCCCATCCGGCACCCTCACGATAGCCCTCAACCCACCATCCGTCAAGGACAGAGAGGTTTACGACACCGTTCATCTCTGCCTTCTCGCCTGACGTACCTGAAGCCTCAAGCGGACGTGTAGGAGTGTTCATCCAGATATCTACACCTGATACGAGGCGGCGTGCAAGCTGCTGGTCGTAATCCTCAAGGAAGATAATCTTGCCGAGGAACTCAGGACGCTGTGAGATCTCATAGATGCGCTTGATAAGTCCCTGACCACCACCGTCAGCAGGGTGAGCCTTGCCGGCGAAGAGGAATGTCACAGGATATTCTGGATTGTTGACAATCTTGTTGAGACGCTCAAGGTCTGTGAAGAGAAGGTGGGCACGCTTGTATGTAGCGAAGCGGCGGCAGAAACCAATGGTGAGACCGTTAGGATTGATGCGCTTGAGCAGCTCGACAACACGGGCGGGGTCTCCCTGATTACGGAGCCATACGTCCTGGAACTTCACCTTGATATACTTTGCGAGCTTGTTCTTAAGCGTCATACGTGTTTCCCAAAGCTCTGAGTCTGGACAGTTGTATATGCCATGCCAGTAAGACTCGTTCGACTGGTCAGAGAAATATTTCTTGTCGAAGTACTTGGCGTAGATGGCACGCATCTCTGTAGCACACCATGTTGGGAAGTGGACACCGTTGGTTACATAGCCGACGTGATTCTCCTCTGGCCAGTAGCCTGCCCAGATAGGAGCAAACATCTTCTGTGATACCCAGCCGTGGAGACGTGAGACACCGTTTGACTCCTGACATGTGTTGAGGGCGAATGTTGACATTGAGAACTTCTCGTTGTGGTCGTCAGGGTTTGTACGGCCCATGCCGATAAACTCATCCCATGAGATACCAAGCATCTGTGGGTAGCCACCCATGTACTTTCCGAAAAGGTCTTTGTCGAAATAGTCGTGTCCGGCAGGCACCGGAGTGTGGCATGTGTAAAGGCCGGAAGCACGAACAAGCTCAAGAGCCTGGTTGAATGTCAATCCCTCGTTGATGTAGTCAACAAGACGCTGGAGGTTGCAGAGAGCTGCATGACCCTCATTACAGTGATATATGTCTTTCTTTATACCGAGCTTCTTCAGTGTAAGCATACCACCGATACCGAGGAGAATCTCCTGCTTGAGACGGTTCTCCCAGTCGCCACCGTAGAGAGCGTGGGTGATAGGACGGTCGAACTCTGAGTTCATCTCGTTGTCTGTATCGAGGAGATAGAGCTTCACACGACCTACATTTGCTGTCCACACAGAAACGTGAACCATATAGTTCATATAAGGAACATCAACAACGAGTGGCTCGCCTGTTGCTGGGTCGAGGGTGCGGACTACTGGCAGCGAGTTGAAGTTCTGGGCATCGTAGTTGGCTATCTGCTCTCCCTGCATTGATATTGACTGCTTGAAGTAGCCGAAACGATACAGGAAACCTATTGCACACATGTCAACGTTAGAGTCTGATGCCTCTTTGACATAGTCGCCGGCAAGCATTCCTAAACCGCCAGAGTATATCTTCAGCACCTGGCTGATGCCATACTCCATACAGAAGTATGCTACAGAAGGACGGGTGGTATCTACTGGCTGCTTCATATAATCCTTGAAGAGCTTATAGACATTCTTCACCTTCTTCATGATCTCCTTGTCTTTCGCAGCAGCTTCCTTGCGCTCGTATGGAAGCTTCTCAAGAAGAAGAACGGGGTTCTCGCCACATTTCTCAAAGAGCTCTCTGTCGAGAGAGCGCCAGAGGTCACGGGCCTCATAGTTCCATGCCCACCAGAGGTTGTGGGCTACTTCGTCAAGGCATTCAAGCTCTGCTGGGAGGCTTGACTTAACAGTCAACTCCTTCCAGGAAGGTGAGTTGGCATAATTTGCTTTGATTTTCATTGTCGTTATCTATTATTGTTCTTTGTTGTTGCAATATTTTTCTGCGGCGAATTGATACTGTACGAGGTGGGTTCCTACTTATTAGCTTTGTTGTATTTTGGCATTTGTTTTCAAGGATGGATTTGTAAGTCGAAGGGGAAGTCTAGCGTGCTACGTGACCGATAAGACTTACAATTGGAACCGATGACAAACCGGGTGCCGTCAAGCTCGCTTGAATGGCCGGGGCGCGGGACTTGTCCTACAACTCCATTGGTCGTTGGGAGGTGATTAATAGAACCTACCTAAAATCCTGACCGATAGTCCTTGCCCATAACTTCCATGTCAAGCAGATCGTATGGTTCTGTCTGACGGATAGACGGGCTCTGAGGTGATACCTATTACTTTGTCCTTGCGGCTGCCTTGCGAAGAGCGAAGTCGTATGCGTCAAGATAATACTTGATAAACTCGCTCCATAGGGCTTTCTTCGACAGGTTGCCAGCAGCAGTGCGGGCTTTTTTCTTTTGTGCGGGGCTGAGGTGAGAATACTTTATGACAGTCTCCTTGATGGTGTCACACACCTCTGAGTAGTTGTAGTCTGTGCGATGGATGGTCTTCACACCGTCTTCTATCTCAGACGGACTGCCTTTCACATTGTTTGCCCACACACCAAATCCGGCAAGGTCTGTTGTGATACATGGCACCTTGAACGCTATTGACTCAAGCGGGGTATAGCCCCATGGCTCGTAGTATGATGGATAGACTGACAGGTCTTTGCCAATGATGACATCGTAGTAGGTCATGTTGAAGATGCCGTCATCACCTGTCAGGTAGCATGGTATGAACACTACCTTCACCTTGTCCTCCTTACGGTTCCATATGTCATAATACTTTAGCGAGTCAAGGACATTGTCATGTGACATGTTGTTCAGCCAATGGGTCAGTACAGGATAATCAAGTGGTGTGTCGTATGTTAATCCTGTGGCCAGCCGCTGTTGCAGATCCTCTCGTGCTGAGCCTACCCATCCCGGTACCTCAACGAATGCTATCGCTTCTCCTGTAAAGCGGTCGTCCCTCAGCAGACGCATCATTGACTCTATGAATGCGTCAATACCTTTGTTGCGGAACTCATAGCGTCCGCTTGTGCCAATTATTAATGTGTCGTCAGAAAACGTCTGGCCGAGGAGGCAGTTGGCAACGTGAAGCATCTTCTCACGGGCATTCTTGCGCTTGCGTGTGAATGCGCTTGCCTTCGGGACAAAATCATTCTCAAATCCATTTGGCAGCACAACGTCACATGGCTTGTCAAGAAGTTCCTGACACTCACGGGCTGTGATGTCTGACACTGTGGTGAAGCAGTCGGCATACTTTGCTGACTGTTTTTCTATGGAATGCTTTGACTCGACGTTCAGCTCTGATGCCATCTGGTCGCCGTTGTATGCCCAAAGGTAGTCATAAAGAGGCTTGTTGTTGCCGGCAATAGAGCGGCCGATGCTTGTCGCGTGGGTTGTGAATATTGTCCCGACTTTTGGAAGACGGTTGTTTATGTGCAGCATACCAAGTCCGCACATCCACTCGTTGGCATGATATATCACCTTCTGGCTTGACAGCCCGAGATACATGTATATGTCCTCCACAACAAGTGCGGCAGCGTATGAGAACATGCTTGCCTCGTCATAGTCGCCGTATGCATGAAGAGAGTCAACCTGATATTTCTCCCACATGTCAGCATAGATCTCATTCTTCTTCTCGAAGTATGGGTTGAAGTCAACCAAAACAGCAATAGGGCTGCCTGGAACAGTCCAGCGGCCCACCTTTACTCTCAATCCATCTGCATGTGCTTTCTTTTCCCAACATTCAAGGAGAGTGTTATCAGGGGCGAAATATGGTGACTGTTTTTCACCCCAACAATCTGGACCTATGAAGATTAAGCGGTCATTAAGCATGTCGTGTAATGTCTTGGCACGTGTGGAGAGGACTGTGTAAATTCCTCCCACTTTGTTACAGACTTCCCAGCTTGATTCAAATATATAATCCGGTATGATTCTTGTATTATCCATTAATCCTATGATAAATCTGGATGCAAAGTTATTAAAAAAATCTTAATTTTGTGATTTTATGCTATATGTTTTAGCTTTTTCTGTGTGCGAAATTGATATATATTATCTAAAATACACAAAATACAGTTGCATGTCATGCAGCTGTATTGCTTACCATAACATCCACATAGTTATTTACATACGTTTTTCTTGTTATGGTCAAAGAAGTATTGTCCCTTGTTCTTTGTGAAGTGCCAGAAGCCTATCGCATGTTTTGGACAATGGTGGTAACAAGCCATACATGTCAGACACCTCCCCGTATGGAGCCATATCGGGAGACGACGCTTCTCGCCGCCAGTGTCATCTGACATGGACATATTGCCTACAGGACAGTGCTTTACACATTGTCCGCAGCCAATGCATCTGTCTGTCGAGACATGGAAGCGACTGTCGGTAATGAGCCATGAGTAGAATACACGGCCGAAGACACGGCTGTACAGGCGTGGCATGGCACCTCGCTCAATATGCATACGGACAGTGCGGTGGTCTATAAGGATGTCTGCAAAACGCATCACTGTACCCCGCGCTTGAAGCTTTTTCTCTGCCTCACGCAGTGGCGGGTCAACATCCATGAATGGCAGACCGACATACGACTCTGGCATGATGACCGAGCAGCATGTACATACTTCCAACCCCTTGGATATGAGGATGCTTTCTAACTCGTCAGCGTATTCTCCACAACTGTCGCCACATGTGAGGAGAAAGTATGTATATATGCGCTGAAGGAGACGCTCACGTGGTGTGCCGTCATTACTCTGTGGTAGGATGATATTGATGTCCTCTATGAATTTTCTTACAAGGGGCTGCACACGCCAGCCATGAACAGGCAGGCAGAATCCTATCCTCTCGCCTTCTTTCAGGTGAAGGGTATATGGCGCGTTCATGACATCGGTTATTGATAACAGACGGTCATTCGTGGCCTCTGCAATCTGTTTTGCAGCCCAAAGGGTATTTCCTGTGCAAGAAAAATAGAATATCATGCTTTGTTGACTGTGTTCTAATAATGCCGGGTTCTGTTATCTTACAGTATCTGGTCGTGACGTATTCCGACCTGCCAGACGGGTCTGATTAACTGTGTGGGCTTCTACGTTCTTTATGCCTTTGCCTGTCTGTTGGACGCTTTTCTTGTGCCTCAGTGGCAGTTATCTGTAGTCTTTTGGAGAATATTTCAGACTCAGCAAGATTGTCTTCGGATTCTTTTTTGACCGGCATATGTAGGCGAAGGTGAATCCGGCCTCTTTATATCGTTTCATCTCGGTGTTCTGTCTTATTGACTCGAGCAGCGACTTGTTTATCTCGTCACTATGCTCGCGGATGCCCTCCTCATTGTCAATAATGCCAGTAAATGTCAGATGCTGGGTCCAGGTCCTTGTCTTCTTGTCGAAAACAACGCTGTCAGTGATGACATCGTTCTGCGGTGGAGTGGGGCAGTGCTTTAGGGTATATTCTTTTGCCTCACGTTCGGCACGCTCCTCTAATGACTCTTGGCAGCCTGTTAATGATGACGACACCAATACCAGACAGCCTATAATGATGTTCTGTGCTATTCTCATATCCTTATTCATCTGTAATTTTCCTCAGAGCTTGTGCCAGCTGGTCAGGGCAGCTTGTCGATTTGTATCCACAGCGTATGCCTTCAAGCCGTTTTATCACATCTTCAGCCTTCATGCCTCTGACGAGTGATGATATCCCCTGCTGATTACCGTGACAGCCACCGATAAACTCAACATTTGAGATGACTCCGTTGTCATCGACATCGATATTTATCTGTTTAGAGCAAGTTCCCGTAGTCGGGTAGAAAAGTGTCTTCATCTTGTCTTGTACATATTTATATATGACACAAGGAGGCTAACATCCGCATGTCATGCCGGTTGTTAGCCTCCTAAGGAATGTCATTATTTCATGTTTGTATAAACGTTCTGCACGTCGTCAAACTCCTCGAGCTTCTCAACCATCTTGTCGATTGTTGCTCTCTGCTCGTCGTCAACCTCCTTGAGGTCGTTCGGTATATACGTGAACTCACCACCGACATTCTCGAATCCCTGCTCCTCAAGATACTTCTGTATCTGTGCGTATGATTTTGGGTCGCCGTAAATGGTCAGTGTTGTCTCTCCTGTCTCCTCGTCGGTCTCCTCGTCATACTCATCATCGACGTTATAATCGATGAGCTCGAGTATCAACTCTTCCATATCAACGTCGTCCTTCTTCTTGAATGTGAACACACACTTATGGTCGAAGAGGAAGCTCAGAGAGCCTGTTGTGCCGAGGTTCCCAGAGAATTTGTTGAAGACAGAGCGCACGTCAGCCACTGTACGTGTCGTGTTGTCGGTCAGTGTATCGACGAAAACGGCGATGCCATGAGGGCCGTATCCCTCGTATGTCACTTCCTTGTAGTCGCTCTGGTCCTTGCCCATAGCGTTCTTTATCGCACGCTCGATGTTGTCTTTCGGCATATTCTCACGCTTGCAGACAGCTATGATAGAACGCAGTGTAGGGTTGTTCTCTGGTTCTGGACCTCCTGCCTTAACTGCTATTGCGATTTGTTTGCCCAGACGTGTGAATGTCTTTGCCATGTGGCCCCAGCGTTTCATCTTGGTGGCCTTGCGGTATTCAAATGCTCTTCCCATGGGTATTCTCTATTTGTTTTGATATTCTTCGGTTATTCTATTGCTTGTTGATGTGCTTCTTTGCTGATGTTTATCTCAGCTCTGCACCGAGCTGTTTCTTTATGTTGTTTATCAGTTTGTTCATTATAGCGTCTATCGCCTTGTCGTTAAGGGTCTTGTCCGGATCCTGGAGGATGAAGTTCACAGCATAAGACTTCTTGCCGTCAGGCAGGTTCTTGCCCTCATAGACATCAAACAGCTCGACACTCTTCAACAGCTTCTTCTCTGTGTTTCGTGCTATGCGCTCTATCTCCGCAAACTCTGTTTTCTTGTCTATCAGCAGCGAGAGGTCACGGCTGACAGCTGGGAATTTGCTCACCTCCTCGTAATGGACAGCGTGTTTCTTGACTGCCTTGCATAGCTGTGTCCAGTTTATATCGGCATAGAACACCTCGTTCTGTATGCCGAAACGCTTTTGTATCGCTCTGCTTACGATGCCCATCTCACATATGACTTTGCCTCCGCGTGTCATCACCTTGAGTGCAGAAGAGAAAAGGTCGGAGTCTGAATGCTCTACCACTGTCATCTGTGGTGCCAGGCCTACTCTTGTGAAGATATTCTCAACATTGGCGCGTAGCTCGTAGAATGATGTGGCCTCGTCGGCATGAATCCATGAGCCTTCTATGCGTTTGCCTGTCATCCAGAGGGCAAGATGGTTCTCCTCTGTATAGGCACGCATAGGATTCTCGTCCTCATGTTTCTCCTTGTTATATGAGTAGCAGTTGCCTACCTCGAAGAATCGCAGGTTAGGATATTTGCGGTTAGCGTTGCGCACGATGGACTCGAGACCGCCGAACAGCATCGTTCCGCGCATGACATTAAGGTCGGAAGAGAGCGGGTTGATGATGTTTACAAGGCTCTCGGCTGGTATTGATGCCAGTCCGTCATAGTAAGCGGCCTTTGTCAGGGAGTTGCAGAGTATCTCACGGAATCCTGCACCGACAAGCTGTTCTGACACAAGATTCTGCATCTTGTACTTCTTGTCCTCGTCACCCTTTATCACGAGTGATGACTTCAGCTGTGTCGGAATCTCAACATTGTTGTAGCCGTAGATGCGGAGAATATCCTCCACAACGTCACAAGGGCGCTGGACATCCACACGATAAGCAGGCACTGTCAGTTCAAGCCCATTCTCTGTCTCGCTGTCAATAGTCATCTCGAGCGATGTGACAATCTCCTTGATGTTCTCTTTGCCTATCTCTTTGCCTATGAGTGAGGTCACGTAGTCATAGCTCAGTGACACCTTTGCTGGAGCGACGGGTGTAGGATACTCGTCACGTATCTCCATTGACACTTTTCCTCCGGCAAGCTGCTGGCAGAGTATCGCCGCCTGCTTCAGGGCGTATATTGTTCCCTCAGGGTCTATACCACGCTCAAAGCGGAATGAGGCGTCTGTTGATAGGCCGTGGCGCCGAGCCGATTTGCGTATCCATGTCGGATGGAAATAAGCCGATTCGAGCACGACATTCTTTGTCGTCTCGTATGTTCCTGAGCCCTTGCCGCCGAATACTCCGGCGATACACATAGGCTCTTCCGTATTGCATATAGCGAGATCGTGCTCTCCAAGTGTGTGTTCCTCACCGTCGAGAGTGATGAATTTCTTTCCCTCGTTCTTGTCTTTCACGATGATGTGGTGGCCTGTCACCATGTCTGCATCAAAGCAGTGGAGAGGCTGTCCGTAAGCCATCATGACATAGTTCGTTATATCGACTATGTTGTTTATAGGCCGCAGGCCGATGATGTTAAGCTTGTCTTTAAGCCATTCGGGCGACTCCTTTACCTCCACTCCTGTCAGCGAGACACATGCGTAGCGCTTGCAAGCCTCTGTGTTCTCTATCGTGACATCGATAGGTAGGGAGTTGTCGTCAACGTGGAAAGCGTTGCAGTCAGGACGGTGCAGTGTTGATGGCTTGCCGTTACGTACAAGCCATGCGTTGAGGTCGCGTGCCACTCCATAGTGTGACAGGGCGTCTGCACGGTTGGCTGTTATGTCCACCTCTATCAGCCAGTCGCTCTCAAGATTATAATATTCTGCCGCTGGCTGTCCTACTGGTGCGTCCTCAGGCAGCACGATGATGCCGTCATGGCTTGTTCCGACGCCTATCTCGTCCTCGGCACATATCATGCCGTTTGACTCTACGCCGCGCAGTTTTGATTTCTTGATGACAAACTCCTTGTCGCCATCATATAGAACACATCCAAGGTCAGCGACAATGACTTTCTGTCCTGCTGCTACGTTAGGCGCGCCACACACTATCTGTTGTGGCTCACCCTTGCCGAGGTCAACTGTTGTGATATGGAGATGGTCAGAGTTAGGGTGCTGCTCGCATGTCAGCACTTTGCCTACATAAAGCCCTTTGAGACCGCCCTTAATCGTCTGCACCTCCTCAAGGGCATCGACTTCAAGACCTGTTGATGTCAGAGCCGCACACACCTCTTCTGGTGAGAGGTCGAAATCAACGTATTCTTTAAGCCATTTATAAGATATATTCATTGTTTCAGAGATATTTACAAATTACCGTGCAAAATTACTATAAAATTCCGAAACGAGCAAATATTTTCCCCAAAAAGCTACTGTTTGCCATCTTTACGATAGCCATAATTATGGTAAGGGGTTGAGAAGCTGATGGTTAATGGCTCTCGTCACCGTCCTGTTCCTACCTCCGTCAGGGCTTCGTTATTTTGTAGTCTGCAATGTCCAATGCTTCCCCATTTCCTCTCAGGCGGCTTGAATCCTTTGTGTCAGAATATTTTCAGATGTGTAACAGTTGTGTGTCTCGCTATTTATTATTAACTTTGCATCCTGTATTTTGGTTACTTCCAGATATGTATTTAGAACAAACGAATAAAAGGCTCATATGAAAGACTCGTTGATTATTGTGTCGGGAGGCATGGACTCTGTGACACTTCTTTATGATTATAAGGACAGGATAGCTCTCGCTTTGACATTCGATTATGGCAGCAATCACGCACGGAAAGAGATTCCTTATGCCCGTCTCCATTGTGAACGCCTTGGTATAGAGCATATTGTAATTCCCTTGGGCTTTATCCACGACTATTTCAAGAGCTCGCTCTTGGAGGGAGGTGATGCTATTCCAGAGGGGCATTATGCTGATGATAATATGAAATCGACAGTCGTGCCGTTCCGTAATGGCATAATGCTCTCCATAGCTTGTGGCCTTGCTGAGAGCCGTGGCCTGCATAGAGTCATGATGGCAAACCATTTTGGCGACCATGCCATCTATCCTGACTGCCGTGCTGATTTCGTGTCATCTATGTCTGAGGCCATGGAGCGTGGCACATATGAGCACATCACAATTGAGGCTCCTTACACAGGCATCTCGAAGACAGACATAGCACGTCGTGGCGCAATGTTGGGCATTGATTATGCTGAGACATGGTCATGCTATAAGGGGGGTGACATGCATTGTGGGCGTTGCGGCACATGTGTAGAGCGTAAGGAGGCCTTGCGCGATGCAGGCATTGACGACCCTACAGAGTATGAAGGATGATATCTCTTTGCGTCAAGACACATTGATACAAATATCAGGGGACACATAACAGATTAATGTCTGTAGTGTGTCCCCTGATTTTCATGATAATGTGTCGCGCCACTCTGCCATCATCTATTTCCTGTCACGTGTCGTAAGGTACACTGCACGTCTCTCAGGTAAGTGGGCCAAGTGGAGTGTGGACGCTGTATTATATTGACAGTTCCTCAAGCACTTTTATGAGTTTCTTGTCGAATGGTTTGTCTGAGCGTATCGCCTCAGAGAGAGGGACATAGACCACCTCGTTGTTTCTTACACCCACCATGATGTTTCTCTGTCCCTGTATGATGGCCTCGATGGCGCCCACTCCGGTGCGTGAGGCGAGTATGCGGTCACGTGCAGTAGGGGTTCCGCCGCGCTGCAGATGTCCGAGGATAGATACACGCACATCGTAGTCTGGGAACTCGTTCTTGACACGGTCAGCATAATATAGGGCGCCGCATTTAGGCGATTCAGACACAATGACTATACATGATTTCTTTGACTTGCGTATGCCTCGTTTCATGAACTCAGCCAACTGGTCAACATCTGTTGACTCCTCAGGTATTATGGCGGCCTCTGCTCCACATGCTATGGCAGAGTTCTGTGCGAGGAATCCGGCGTCGCGTCCCATCACCTCGACGAAGAATATTCGCTCATGTGACTGTGCTGTGTCCCTTATACGATCGACACATTCCATGATTGTGTTCATCGTCGTGTCATATCCTATAGTGTTGTCTGTGCCGTAGAGGTCATTGTCTATTGTTCCTGGTAGGCCGATGCAGCATACGTCAAACTGCTGTGCGAACTTCATCGCGCCTGTCAGCGAGCCGTTGCCACCGATGATAACGAGTGCGTCGATGCCTTCCTTCACGAGATTCTCATAAGCCTTTTGCTTTCCCTCGTCGGTCATGAAGTCTTTTGAGCGTGCCGTTTTTAATATCGTGCCGCCCATACCTATGATACCGGAGACATTCTCTGTCGTGAATGTCTTTATCTCTCCGTTCATGAGTCCCTCATATCCACGGTAGATGCCTTTCACGTTGAAACCCTGTGATATGCCTGCTCTTGTGACGGCACGTATGGCGGCATTCATTCCTGGAGCGTCACCGCCTGATGTCAAAACACCTATTGTCTTAATCTTTGCCATAGTGTGATTTGTTTTATGGTTCCTGTAGATGTAGATTTTTGCTGATATTAATCTTCGTTATCTTTACTTCTGGTGGGGGCTATCTGTCACTCCCCTACGAGCCTGCTGAACCGAAGGAAAGTTGATAATATCCCCGCCTTATAGTAATCTTTGCTTGACATTTGCCCGCCGTCGGCGTGACCATACAGCTCGTATGGTCACGCCGACGGCAGTTGTTCCTGCTGCCTGTACCTGTTAGAAATACAAAGCCTCTGCAATGAGTACAGCCAGTCCGAGCAGAGCCCCGATAACCACTTTCGGCGTGAAATGGCGTGCGTACCATCCCATTGTGGTACTCTTCATTGAGAACATAGCCAGTCCGGCGAGTGACCCTATGCCGAAGATTGTGCTTCCGACAGCTGTGGCATAGGCTATTGATATCCAGTATTCGCCATTCTGGGCCAGCTCTGCCGTCCCGCTTATATTATATAATGAGAAGAAAGCGGCTGCTGTCGCGAATGGATCGAGCACAAGGCTTACGATACCAGCGATGAATGGGCCGACAGCTATTGTCCATACATCGCCCATGGCGGCGACACACTGTGCTCCTAACCACAGTCCTGCGCCTGTCTCTATCAAGATACCCATGACGAGCATGATGCCCATGACGAAGAGCATCATCTGTAACATTCCATACTGTATGGAGAGGTTGCTCCGGCGTTGAGTTATCTGTCTCTCGCGCACAAGCTTACAGTTGAATGCCTCGTTGACAATCCAGAGTAGGGAGAGCACACATAATGCGCCGACAAAAGGTGACAGACGCGTGATGTTATGGAATGTTGGTATAAACCACAGCCCGCCGATGGCGAAGAAGAACATCACCACTCTCTGCCATGTTGAGAGGTTTGTGTCGTCTCCCCGGTAGGGCAGGGCATAGCTCTCAAGGTCTATCCTTTCAGGCAGGGCCCGTGATATGAGATATGTCGGTACGGCCCATGCTACGAGACACGGCAGAGCCATCCATGCGGAGAAATGGCTTGGAGTGACAGCTCCGAGATGCCATAACAGCAGTCCGTTAGGGTCGCCGATGACAGTCAGTGCTCCTCCGATATTCGCGCTGAGCACTATTACTGATGCGAACACGGCCCTCTGCCTGCGGTTTGGCAGTGTCTTGTGTACAAGCGCAAGCATCATGATAGTTGTCGTGAGGTTGTCGAGGTTTGCGCTTATGATGAATGTCAGCACAGCGACAGACCATAGCAGCCGGCGGCTGTGCCTCGTCTTTATCCACTGTGGGATGAAGTCAAAACACCCGTTAGTGTCCAGAATGTCCACTATTGTCATGGTCGAGATAAGGAAGAGGACAATCTCTGCCGCGCGTCCGACATATTTTATGAATATGTTCTGTGATATGTATTCTTTTACAGACACGCTGTTGGCTGTGGTGCCAGAGAGGAAGTCTATGTATTCAGAAGAGTGCTGTGACATGACGAAGTCTGACCCGAAACAGACATATAAAACCCATCCCAACGTGCCGGCAAACATTGCCACGGCCGATTTGTTTACCGACGTGAGAGGTGATGCGGCTATGAGCGCGAAGGCCATAACCATAAGTATGGCGAGAATAATTGTCATGTCACATTGTGTTTACAATACGATGCAAAATTAATAAAAACTTTCTAACAATCAAAATCTTTACTTACATTTAACAACCTTTTTTATACCGATGTCACTCTTTTGTCATCTTTCTGTGGCAATGTCTGTCGTGTTCTGGTATTGCATAACGTGTTGGACTCCTCCTGTTGACTGTATCTGTTCTCCGCTTTTCTTTACAGCCATGCTCCAGCTTTCCTGCTATGGGTCTTTATACCTTATATTATATATGCAGGGAATGGCTGCTTGGTATAAATATGAGGATATGATATGTCTGCTGTCGTTTCCCTCTTCATGAGGTGTATAAAGCGAGGACTCCGGCGTGATGATTGTATCATCGGCCGGAGTCCTTGTATAATAATTATGGTATTTCTGTTCTCTCTATTAGAAGAAGAGGTAGCGGTTGTCCTTCACGTTGGCATTCTGGTAGAGCTCCTGCATGAAGTTAGAAGCGTACTGGAGGTGACGCTGACGCTGAGTAGCCTCAATGGTCTTTGCGTCATACTTCAGTGGACGGTTCTGCTTCTTGTTCACCTGGAAGAGGTAAACACCAGCGAGACCCTTAACAGGATGGCTTGCGAAAGCGCCAGCCTTTGTCGCTGCTATAGCGCCAGAGAGTGCAGGCTCGGCTGCTCCTGTTGCAGAGACGAACACTGGAGCGGCGAATGTTATCTGGTTGACAGGAGCTATCTGTCCGCCCTGAGACTTTGCTGCTGCTATTGTCTTAACCTTCTCGAGCTTTGTCATGAGGAACTGGGCCTGCTTGTCGCGCAGAGCCTCGTTCTTGCAGAACTCCTTAACGTTAGGATCGTCGAGAGTGCGGTAGCCCTTCTTGTGTACCTTTGTGAGGACAGCGACAAGGAGGTTGTCGTTGTTGCCACACTCGTAGAGAGGTGATATCTTGCCTTCCTCAGCCTCGAAGACCCACTTGAGCGCGTCGCGTGTGGCACGCAGTCCGGCGATGTTGTGCTGGGCTGTTGATATGTCGCTGAGCGGACGCACCTCGTATCCATACTTCTTAGCGTTCTTCTCCAGCTGCTCCTCATTCTGCGACTCGCTGACAAACTGGCTGAACTTGTTGTATGCCTGTGAGTATGTGTCCTTTGTGAAGTCGATAGTGCGCTTGATGACAGCGGCGACATACTTGTCCTTCATGGCCTTGCGGTCGAGCACCTGTACGATAACATTTCCTGATGTCATCTTGACGTTGGCTGTCTGTCCGACACCGAGTGTTGTTACGGTTGAGAGGTATGTCTTTGAGTCCTTGTCGATTGTTGCAGAGTGCTCATACTGTGCGCCTGTGAGCCATGCCTTCTCGCCTGTCTGTCCATATTTCTTTGCGAGAGCCTCGAAGTCGGCTCCACCGTTAAGAGCGTTGTAGATGCTGTCTGCCTTTGTCTGTGCGGCCTCGGCAGTCTCAGCGCCCACCTGTATGACGCGGAACTGTATTGAGTCAGGCATCTGCTGCTTTGAGTAGAGGCGTACGACGTTTATTGTGTTGTCTGCCTTGTTCTCTGCTGGTGTGGTGACAGAGCCTACGGCGATAGAGTCAAGACGCTGTGCGATATCCTGTGGGAATGCGTCCTTTGACTGTGGGAGGCCGAGGTATGTCACCTGCGACATGCTCTTGCGTACAATCTCTGTTGGGTCGTCGGCTGTTGCGAGCTGGTCGGCAAACTCTTTCACCTGCTTGTTGATAGCGGCGCGATCAGCTGTGCTTGCTGTCACCTGCTGTGACACGAACTTGATGTCGCGTGTCTCCTCTATCTGTGCGAACATCTCTTTCAGCTCCTCATACTTGGCCTTGATGTCTGCGTCCTCTACCTTTGCCTCGTTCTCCTTTACTGATGAGTATGGGAAAGCGGCCAGCGTGACAGATGCCTCCTCGTTCTCGTCCTTGAATGCCATCTTTGCCTCTACAGGGTTAGAGAGGAGACAGCCGGCGAAGAGAGCCTGATACTTCTGGCTGAGGGTCTGCTGGCGGAGAGTCTTCTCGATGAATGTCCAGTACTTGTACATGATATCATACTGCTCCACAACCTGTGGGTTGGTGTTCTTCAGCTGCTTGTAGTCAGCGAGGAACTTCTTCAGCATGTTGGCGTCGAAGCGTCCTGTCTGCTGGTTGACGAACGGAGTCTGTGCGAGGAGAGGGTTTGTGCCTTCCTTGAGGATGTTCTGAAGCTCCTGGTCAGTAACGGTGAGGCCAAGCTCTTCAGCCTCTTTCCCGATGATAGCGTTCTGGACGTATGAGTTCCAGACCATGTCCTTCACCTGATTGAGCTCCTCCTCAGAGAGGTTCTCACGTCCTTGTGTCATCTTGATAACCTGCTGATACTCGTCCATAAGAGCCTGGAACTCCTGGACGCTGATTCTCTTTCCGAGTACCTCTCCGACCTGCTGACGGCTGTCATTGCGCATAGAGTCGGTAGAACGTACAAGTTCTTCTGCAATGAATGCGAAAAGGGCGAGACCGATCACACAAACGAGAACGGTACCCCAGCTTCGAATTTTTCCTATTGCTGCCATTTGTTTGTTTTAGTTTTTTATTATTTTTTTATTGTTTTTCTGTGCGGAGGAATATCATGCTTTGGGGCGATGGCATTGTCTTTCGCGGCAGGCCATCCTGCATGGTACACATCTTATAATAGGGCACAACCCCACATTTAGCGCACAAAATTACAATAATTTTCCTTGATATGCAAATTTTAAGTGTAAAAAGATTGTATCGGACAGTTATTTAGAGCTATAACTGACAAACTTACAATGTTTTTCAGCCCATAATGTCTTGCTATGTCTGTGTCGTGTGCATGATGCTCCCTGCCTCCACGGATATGATGTGTCTCTCAATGGGTGCTTGCCATGTATAGCACACGACAGGCTCCCAGCCTTATGTGAGAGCCTGTCGGGTGTGTGTCTTCTGTTTTCTTCCGGGTTGGTTGTTAACCCCGCTATTAGTATTGGCTTATGATTCTTTTCCTTTTCGCCTTCTTGCTTTCCTTGTGCCTGTCAGGCAGCAGTTTTCCCACGAGCCATACCGCTGCGCCCAGTATGTCGAGGCTTGGGTTTTTTGCTTTGGGGGCGTTGCTGATAAGTCCCGCTGTCGTGTGGTCAATAGGAGCGATGAAGCTTTTCGATTTCCTATTGCCCCATACGATGACCTCGTCGAGGCGATAGACATCCCGTAACAGATGTATTGTGTCTGCCATCTCTCCTGTCTTTATGGTCAGCGTCATATATCCCGGTTTGGCTACGGTCAGTCGTCCTGTCTTTCGTGGCACGCATGCCTTGCCGTCCCACGTGGTATGTGTGACGAATGTGTTGTTGGCCGACAAGGTGACGTCTCTCAAAGGAGTGTTCGTGCCGGCCTCGGCGACATTGACCGTTATGCTGTCTGTAGGGTTCGTGACGGGGGCTTTCGTCAGGATTGAGAGGATAAGGAGTGTAATCATAAGCACGTGGAATGAATTCTATGACTTTTAGTTGGGCTCAAAGAGATCGCCACCGGGTATTTCCCGACCAATACGGTCGTTCTTACTTGAATTGCTGGATGTGAGATTGTTATCCGGTTTGCCATGTATATGGCATCATCTGGCTCTCTGATTCGGGGTATAATCCGTTCTTTTCGCCAACTCTCGATGCTTCCCGTGAACGGGCAAGGCTATTCTCCGGTCACGACAACGCCCAGCTTCTTTGTCCCGTCAACCTTTGCCGTGCAAGGCTTCTCGAACCTGACATGCCTCAGATGGTCTGTCTCGTTGACAGCCGGCATATCGTCAAGCATCTTCTGGTTGAAGGCGCCGTCGCCCTTGTATGGGTTTATCGTGAAGTATGCCACGCCCAGCGATGTCATGTTCTGGAAGAAGTGTGTGCCCTGCGACGGGTCTATGCGGTAGTTCGTCAGTCCGCATTCGACTATCACGCGTGCTCCGGATATTGCCGGCCATTTTACAGGTATGCCAAGCCAGGAGTCGCTTGAGCCCCATCGTCCCGGGCCGACAAGCACATACTCCCGTCCCTCATCGAGCATCAGCCTGTTGAGCCTCTCCACCTCCTCGGCTATGACAGGGTTGGACGATGCTGTGTATCCGTCGGTCTTCACATACACTATGTCTGAGATGTCGGGCATGATGCCGTGTCCTATGGCGTTCTCTGAGCGCAGTATGACCTTCTCGTCAGGTATGTCGTTGAGGTCTTCGTCGAGCATCATCTTGTTGTCAACCATCGGCCTTATCTGTAGCAGATAGAACTCACCGGTGCGGTCGTCGTTGACGTTTGCGGCAAACTCTATCTCCACAGGGCGTTTCATCTCGGCCGCCCCATAGTGCAGGACGCTCTGCAGAATCTCTGGCATGGGGAGCACTCCGTGTTGCAGTATGCCGGCGAAAGAGATGATCTTGCGTGACGGCCCCTCGTAGTATCCGTCGCGTATGACCTGGTCATGCGCGTCGTATGTTGATGACAGCCATTGCAGCACCCTGTCCTTATCGGCCTGACGGACAGGCAGATTCAGGAGGTTAAAGCCGTCGTCGGTCTTGAAGTCGAGGCTTGTCTGGCTGAGGTCGAGAGCGAGGAAACGTGTCTGTGTCTCTCTCAGCGCCATCTCCATCTCGCTCATCTGCATTATCTTGTGTGGCTGGTAGGGGTCCACACGCAGTGTCTGCCCGCCATCGACGATGTATTTTCCCAGTCCGAGGGCCATGTTCACGATGCCGTCCTCAGCCTTCTGGTCGTCTATCGGGTAGTAGTTTATGGAGCGTGCCACGCCCGACACGTGCGGATAGAACCTTGTGTCGTGTGCCTGCCCGACCACCTCCTGTATGATTACCGCCATCTTCTCCTGGTCTATGACATTGCTCGTCGCGGTCATATAAGCCTTGGAGTCTTTGTAATAGACTGACGCATAGACCGATTTTATGGCGTCGCCAAGCATCTCAAGGCGTGCGTCAGTGTCCTCCTGTGGAGGTATCATGTATGTGGAGTATATGCCTGCAAAAGGCTGGTAGTGTGAGTCTTCGAGCAGCGACGACGAGCGTATGGCGAGCGGCCCGGGCACGACGCTGAGCATGACACGGCAGTCATCGGCCAGCCTCTTGGGCAGATGGGCGTTGAGGAATGCGTGCAGAATCTCCTCGTCAGGCACATCAGAGAGGGCTATGCCGTAGAGATGGTTATGCTCCATGAACTCGTCGAAGATGTCGGTACACAAGACCACGGTCTTCGGTATCCTCACGGGCATCGTCTCAAAGGCGTTGAGGTCCTGGTGGCGCTTTATGATATTGTCGAGGAAAGCGAGGCCGCGGCCTTTCCCGCCCAGCGACCCCTCGCCTATGCGTGCGAAGTTGCTGAACGAGTCGAAACGCTCACGGTGGAAGACAGCCACCACGCCCTGATTCTTCATGCGGCGGTAGGCGACGATGGCGTTGTATATTATCTCACGGTGCTTATCGACATCCTGGAGAGACTGCCATGTTATTCGCTTCAGGAACTCGGATATCGGGAACAGGGCGCGCGAGCAGAGCCAGCGCGACACGTTGTTATGGGTGATATGGTAGAGCAGGGCCTCTCGCGGCAGGGTGAATATGTTGTCTTGCAGCTCCTTGAGGTTGTGTATGCGTATGAGAGGCTCCTTCGTCTCAGAGTTGCGGAATATGAAGTCGCCGAATCCGAACTTGTGCAGTATGCACTTACGGAGGTCATGATCGAGCGATTTGGAGTTCTTGTTGATGAACATCGCATCAAACTCTGACACATACCGCTCGTTCTGGTCTTCTGACGAGTCGAGGATGAGCGGCACGAAAGGGTCATGCTCCCTGATGGCTTTGAGCAGCATGACGCCGGCGTCTGACTGGGCCGATGTCCCTTCGGCCATCGGGAAACGGCAGTCGGAGATGACACCGAGCGTGTTGTCAGAGTATTTCTGGTACAGCTCCCATGCCTCGGCATAGTTTCGGGCGAGCACAATCTTCGGGCGTCCTCTCATGCGCAGGGTCTCCAGGGTGTTGTTCAGGGCCTCTGTGGCGAAGTTAAGCGACTGCTGCAGGACAAAGCGGTAGAGCATGGGGAGGAACGAGGAGTAGAACCTCACGCTGTCCTCGACAAGCATGATCATCTGCACTCCGGCCTTCACGTCGGCGTCAAGATTCATCTTGTCCTCTATGAGCTTGATGATAGAGAGCAGCAGCTCAGTGTTGCCGAGCCAGCAGAAGACATACTCGAAGGCAGAGAGGTCCTCATGCTGCATACGCACCGACACGCCGTGGGAGAACGGTGTGAGCACCACGATTGGTATATTCTGGAACTGTGCCTTTATGCCACGCGCAATGTCAAAGACATCGTTCGACTCTGTCGATGGCATACATATAATAAGGTCGAAAGGATGCTGTGCGACAAGCGTGACAGCCTCCTCGCGCGATGCGGCACGGAAGAATCTCGGCGGGTATCTCAGTCCCAACTTAGTATATTCCTCAAAAAGCTTCTCGTCGATGCGTCCGTCGTCCTCAAGCATGAAGGCGTCGTAAGGGTTTGCCACGAGGAGAACATTGAATATGCGGCGTTGCATCATCGACATGAAGTCGGTGTCGCGCAGCATCAGTTTACGTGAGAAAGGCATAATAGGTAGGTTTTTCTTTTTCGTTCATCACAGGGCCGTGCTGCTTCCGATACGGTCTTGCCGTTCATGTGAGCCTGGCTCTGCTCATCTTGCTTTATGATGGGTATGTGAGAGATTGACGACTGCAAAGATATGAAAAACTATCCAAACGGCCAAAAGAGACTGTGAAAATCAAAATTCTGTTTGAAATATATAACATTTGTTTTGTCAAACCGTAACTATTCAGTTCACCACTGGGGCCTTTCCCTGAGCAAAACGAGAAATAACAGATACAAGTTATATAGAAGTCTTTTTGAAATAGTGTGATAAACATCAGACTATATTATGTTGACCAGTCTGTAAGGCTGTACTAAGCGAAGCGTTCGTAACCGTGGGGGAAACCCACGGATAAGTGTCGGCAAACACAACTGTCTGGAAGACAGCACTTTGAAAACACAACTAAGACATCTGTTATGGCAAGGTACTGTCTTCCAGACAGTCATCTGCGAAGCGTTCGTAACCCGGGACCTCGTCCCGGGTTACGAACGCTTCGCTTAGTACAGCCTTACAGGCTGGTCAATATCAATTATCCCACCTTCACAATTTAGGTAAGGCTGACATACAATGTTAGCATATTAATGGAAGGAAAAGACTGAGTAGTTACGTCAAACCAGGTGGGCGATGAGAAGCCCGCCTCGCCTCCAACCTGTAAGCAGGAGGAAACAAAATGGCATGACCTCCGCATTTATTGGCTACACCCTATAATACAATACATAATCCCTTACATCATTAAAAACTCATGTTTAATGTATGATTACTTAGAAAATACATTCTAATTACTCAGTCTTTATATGATAATTACCGAGTAATTACATTATAATTACTCAGTCTTTACTATTTGATTGCTCAGTCATTATATAATAATACAACTTTTCTCACATCATAATCTGCCGTATCGCTCTTCGTCAGAGAGATAGCCATGCAAGGGAATATATACAGCAATCCCCATCCATTTCCTGAATCCTACAATGTGGAGTCGTAATGGATGGGGATGTCTGCATATCCTTGCTGGCTGCTTCTTGCGAGAACTGACGCGCGGATTTTATATGAATGGGCTGACTTTCGGTTACGGTTACGTCTCACCGCCAGCTCCTTGTGGGTGCTCATAAGCGGACGGCCGTTGTCAGAGGTCGAAGCTGTATTTCAGCATAACCTCTCGCGGACGCAGGCGTGTCAGCTGGTATGACTGTGTCGTTGTGCTTATATTTATCCGCTCATATTGTTTTGTGCCTATAAGGTTGTTTAGCTCCAGCGACCATTCTGACCGTGAGGTCTTGTAGCTGACAGACATGTCACAGAAATAGTTTGTGCCTAATTCGTGCTGGTTTGAGTCGTGGAGAGAGTTCTTTATACCCAGCATGACAGATTTCAACGGGTAGAAGTATATGTCGAGACTGTGAATCCAATACCGTGTCGATACGTCGGCCCACGTCTCTCCCGTTTGCCTCTTCAGGCCGGTAAACCTCACTGTCGTGTTGCCTTCAAACGATATCCACCGTGCGGGTCCCATAGAGTAGTCAACTGATACCGATGTCCTGGTCATCTTGGCGTCGCCGAGCGTTCTACCCATGAGTTGCTGCTGCTCGCCCCTGTCGTAGCGTGCTGAGAGGCCGATGAAAGTCTTTGCCCATCCGAAAGCCTTTGTAAGGCTTCCAGATACGCCGTAATTCCTTGTCACAGTGGTGGTGTCAGAGGCTGTCATGGTGTATATGTCGTCGTTCAGGCTGTAATGGTAGAGCATATTGCCCGTTGTGCGGGTGAAGAATGGGCGTACATTGAAGAACAGTCCCCATACAGGTTGTGAGAACTTGTATCCTAACGTGACGCTCTGTGTGTGCTGCATGGCGAGCTTACCGTTGCCTGTGCGTTGTGTCCTGTAATCAGTGAAGAAAGGCATGTCGGCCATGAGCGTTCCCTCAAGCGGCTTCTGCTTTATGCCGGCGTATGCGTTGATTGTCGAGAACGGAGATACTGTCCATGTGTAGCTCATCTGCGGCTCACACCACAGCGTTGTGAGATGTGACGACCTGTATGTCTGCCTGCCCCACTTCACAGGGGCGGACAATATGATGCGGTGGCTCCGTATGACTATGTTTGCTGCTGGTGTCCAGAACACAGTGGCTTGCTGGTATGTCGCCTTGTTGGCCGGCTCAGACATTTCCATGTCGAGGTGTCTGTATTCTGAGCCTATCTCGTTGTCAATGTAGAAGTTGCCCGCTTTTATCTTGTATTTCAGGGTGGTTCTATAAATTCGCAAAATCGAGTGGAAGCCATTCCGTTTGACTCA
>JBJEAW010000044.1:0-23240 GCA_051869435.1 Prevotella sp.
TGCTCCTGCTTAGGCTGAGACTGTTTTTGCTCCTGCTTAGGCTGCTGTTGCTTCTGCTCCTGCTTAGTCTTGGGCTGGGACTGTGAGTTTTGCCTACGTTGCTGCACAGGCTGTTTACGCTCTGTGTGTCTGTCTCCGGCACGGAACCCCTCCATCCATAGCGCGAGGGGCTCTACTGTGTGTTTAGCCATCTGTCTCGGCACATCCTCCATCCACTGTTTGCCCGCAGCCATCTGTAGGAAATGGTACTGTCGTGTATAGGCGTCGATGGCCTTGAGGTCGTCCATGGTCATGACCATGGGACGCAGAGGGGCATAGACGGTATCCCATGTCTCGTCGTCGATGCCATTGGTGCGCTGGAGGTCGTCACACATGCCGAGGGAGCGTATGGCGACAGAGGCGTCGTTAGTGATGAGCAGCACACGGCGGCCCTGTGCGAAGAGCTCTACACAGCGGCGTATGATGGCGGGGTCGGCAAAGGCGCTGTGGTGGCTCTCCGCGCCTATGCCCTCTATGCGTAGGCGGTTCTCACGCTGCTGGGAGAGTATAAGGCGCTTGGCGAGGCGTGCGGCGATATTACGACACACATCATCGTCAGAGAAGTCTGAGTCAGAATGGCTCTGTGGCTCCATCTGCGAGGCGAAGCGGTCTATCTCCTCGTATGTCTCGGACATCATCATGAAGCGCCCTCCGCGATGTCGTGTCAGCTTGGATATGAACTCCAGCTGCCGCTCAAACTGCAGACGGCAGTTGAAGCGGGGATCTGAATGGCTGGAGGTATGGTCTGTAAGCAGCTCGAGCCATATATTCGTGTCACTGATGACAACATCGTAATCGAGGACAAGGGCGAGCGTGCCCTCTATCCAGCGGAAACGGCGGGCGGCCTCGTCGGCGGGGAGCTGCTGTATCTGCTGGTCGGTAAGCAGGAGCTGGCGCGACGGCGCATTGACAAGCTCGACGATGTCGTGTATGACGAGTGTCGGACATGGGAGTATGGGCTTCGCCTGCTGTGGCGTGGCCTGCTGTCTGGTGTTAGCCGTACGCTGCTGCCGCTGGTTTCCCTCTTTGTCTGCCGGCTGCATGACGGTGTCGTCTATGTCCGTGCCACGGGCATCATCTGGGGTGGGATGTGTGGCGGCTTTCTCTGCCATGCCGCCATTATTTCCTGACGGGGGGGCAGTCTCCGCGCTCTTCTCTGAGGCGACATTGGAGGTAGCCTCGCCTGTGACGCTGGCGCCAACCGTATCATGCGGTAAGGTATCATCGGCCTGGGCGGCCTCTGTCTGGCTGGGAGAGGTGATGCCGGCGGCGGGTGATGCCGGAGCGGCGCTGTCATGACGCTCTGCCTGGAGGCCGTTGCCGGCTGTAGTGATGGCGGGGGCTGTCATTTGCTCTGTCCCGCTGTCTATGACATCAGTTGCTGTCGCCACGGTGTCAGCGTTGGCGGATGTCCCATTGTCCACGACATTCTCCACATCTGTCTCTGCAGGCTGGCTCTTGCGTGGTTTCTGTGTCGCGCGCTTTGTACTGCGTGCTGCCTTCTTCGGCTTCGGCTCGCTTTTTGGGGCCACATCTCCTTCTGGAGCTACAGATGTGGCCTGATGCTCGTTCTGCTGTGTCTCGTTCTCTTTCGCTACGGTCTTCTTTCTTGTCTGACGTGGCTTGCGCGCAGGTTTCTTCTCTTGCACGGACGGCTGTGCGTCAACCATGACGGTCGTGTTCTCTGTTATTTGTTGTTCCATATAAAGCTTAATTATTATAGCCCACATTTATGTGGGTTATCAAGCAGCATCGTCTCGACCCTATCGTATGACAGCTGTGTGAAATTGTCTATCACATAGTCACATCTCTGTTGTATGGCCTCACGGGGGTTGTATGTCGCAAGCCCTATGGTGAAGATGCCGGCCGACATGCCTGCCTGCAATCCGGTGAATGCATCCTCAAAGACGACACAGTTATCCCTTCGGCATCCTAACACTTCGGCACCTTTTATGTAACAGTCAGGCGCTGGCTTTGACGCGGCGAAATCCTCGCTCGTGAGGATACGGTCGAAGAGCGTGTGGAACTCTGGCATCTTATCTGCCACAGCTCTCATCTTCTGTCTGTTTGAGCATGTCACGACAGCACATCTCACTCCATGGCGGCGTATATCGCGCAGGAAGCCGAGGGCTCCTGGTATGAAGTCGTAGCTCATGTTACGCTCCCACTCGTCGAGCCCCCGGGTAATCTCTGCCTGTACAGAGGGGTCGGGGAAATAGCGTGAGAATATCTGTACCAGCGTTGTACCCTTGATGTCTTGTGCCAAGGTAGGGATGTCTGGACGGTATTTGCGTCCCATCGCCTCCCAGAATATCGTGTACTGGCCTTCAGTATCAAACAGAGTGCCGTCAAGGTCAAATAATGCTGCTTTGAAATTCATGTTATGTTTTTTTAGTGAAAATGCCCCATCAACACGATGCTGTGCGCATGTGATTGAAGCTCAAATGGGGGGGGCGAGTGTTTCCGGACATCACGTTAGGGAAGGGAATGGCAGGGTGGCGACTGCCGGCACAAGGGCATGCCAGTCTGTGGGCTCTGCCTCATGCCTCCAGCTCGCTCAGCTCAAGCCATCTCATCTCTTTCTCATCAAGCGTGTCGTTGACAACAGAGAGGCGTTTAGACATATCTGTAATCTGCTCGACAGAGAGTGTCCCCGCCGACAGGGCCTGCTCTATGGTGCTCTTCTCGGCGGTGAGGGTCTCTATCTCCTCCTCGACCTGCTTAAACTCTAGTCGCTCCTTAAACGACATTCGGCGGCGGGTATCGTTATGGTAGTCTTTCTTGTCCTTGGGCTTCTTCGTCTCCGCCTCAGCCCTCGGCTTCATCCTCATGTACTCACGGTATTGTGAGTAATTGCCGGGGAAGTCTTGTATCTCCCCATTGCCATGGAACACGAGGAGGTGGTCAACCACCTTGTCTGTGAAGTAACGGTCGTGAGAGACAACGATGACACACCCGCGGAAATCCTGGAGATACTCCTCAAGAATCTGTAGTGTCTTGATGTCAAGGTCGTTGGTGGGCTCGTCGAGGACGAGGAAGTTAGGATTGCGCATGAGTACGGTGCACAGGTATAGCTTGCGCTTCTCTCCTCCCGACAGCTTATAGACATAGTTATGCTGCTGGTCTGGGGTGAAGAGGAAATGCTGCAGGAACTGTGACGCAGAGAGCGACTTCCCGTTCCCGAGGTCGATATAGTCGGCTATCTCACGTATGACATCTATGACTTTCTGGTCGTCACGTATCTTCATTCCCTCCTGCGAGAAATATCCGAACCTCACGGTCTCCCCGATATCAAAGCGTCCTGAGTCAGGCTGTTCCTGCCCGAGGAGCAGCTTTATGAACGTTGTCTTTCCCGCACCATTGCTCCCAACGATGCCCATCTTCTCGAAACGGGCGAAATTATAGTAGAAATTATTTAGAATGACAAGTTGTGAGCCGTCAGGACGCTGCCACGCCTTCGACACATACTGGCATTCGAAAATCTTCGACCCGATATATACTGTAGAAGCCTTGAGGCGTATCTGCCGCTCCTCTATGCGTCTCTTGGCCACAGCCTCAAGCTCGTAGAAAGCCTCTTCCCTGTAACGTGCCTTGTGTCCGCGTGCCTGTGGCTGGCGGCGCATCCACTCCAGTTCCCTACGGTAAAGGTTGTTGGCTGTCTGTATGACGGCTCGCTGGTTGTCTATGCGTTCCTGCCGTTTCTCGAGATAGTAACTGTAATTGCCACGGTAGGTGTAGAGCGTCTGCCCGTCAAGCTCAAGGATGACGCTGCATATCCTGTCGAGGAAGAAACGGTCATGTGTGACCATGAGGATAGTTTTCCTTCCCCGTGCGAGGAATCCCTCAAGCCATTCTATCATCTCGAGGTCAAGATGGTTGGTAGGCTCGTCGAGAATGATGAAGTCTGGCTCGGTCATGAGCACAGCGGCGAGTGCGACACGCTTCTGCTGTCCGCCGGAGAGCTGTCCCATAGGCTGGTCGAGGTCGTAGATCTTCAGCTGGGTCAGTATCTGCCGGGCGTTAAGATGATGCTCATGCTCGGTCTGGTGCTCTGTGCATGTCTCTATGACCGACTTGGAAGGGTCGAACGCGGGTGTCTGGCATAAGAACCCTCTCTTGACATCATTACGGTAGATGATAGAGCCTGAGTCACAGTTCTCTATGCCTGTAAGTATCGACAGGAGTGTCGATTTTCCGGTACCATTCTGGGCTATGAGTCCCACATGCTGTCCCTCGGCGATAGAGAAGCTGATGTCACGGAACAGCACTCTCTCGCCGAATGATTTGGTAAGGTTCTGTACGTCAAGAATTGGTGTGGGCATGATGTGTATTTGAACAGGTTACATCCGTTTTTTGTAATTG
The DNA here is from genome assembly GCA_051869435.1 of Prevotella sp. Classification (GTDB taxonomy): domain Bacteria; phylum Bacteroidota; class Bacteroidia; order Bacteroidales; family Bacteroidaceae; genus Prevotella. Next base: position 4,402 of record JBJEAW010000044.1, read on the forward strand.
TCCCGCCGATGCCACTGGAGGGTGGATAGAGTTATCTGTGAGCCATGGGGTGGGAGTAAAAGGAGAGCGGGAGGAAGCCGCATTCCCCTTTTACGGTTCTCTCCCAAGATGGCTATTCAGCCGGCTGTTTCCTCGGCGAGCTGCTTGTTTATGCTCTCGATATATCCGAGGAGCTCGTCACGGCCGATGGCTTTCTCTGCCGATGTGACGAAATACGGTGGCAGCTCCTCCCATCTGTCACGCATCTTCTCCATCCACTCCTTAGCGGCTTTCCTCGCCTTCATCTCTCCCAGCTTGTCGGCCTTGGTGAAGACAATGGCGAAGGGGATGCCAGACTCTCCCATCCAGTCGATAAACTCACGGTCTATCTGTTGCGGGTCATGACGCACATCGATGAGCACGAAAGTACATACAAGCTGCTCTCTCTGTAGCAGATAGCCTGTTATCATCTGCTCGAGCTTCTTCTGTACTGACTTTGAACGCTTGGCAAAGCCATAGCCAGGAAGATCGACGAGATACCACTCCTTATTAATAATGAAATGGTTGATGAGCAGCGTCTTGCCCGGTGTGGCGGATGTCTTTGCCAGATTCTTATGGCGGCAGAGCATATTTATGAGCGATGATTTGCCGACATTGCTTCGGCCGATGAAGGCATACTCGTTCTTTGTATCCTTCGGACATGTGTTCACAGTCGGCGAGCTGATCACAAATTCTGAATTCTTGATTTCCATCGATAAATTGTTTTCTGTCGTATTTATTTGGTTATATACGGAGGGGGGTGCTGTCAGCGTCCAGCTGTCATCACCAGAGTCTCAGACGGTTCTCCGGTGCGATATACAGTTTGTCGTCTGTCGAGATGTTGAATGCCTCATACCATGCGTTGATATGAGGGAGCGCGCCTTTCACACGCCACTCTCCTGTCGAGTGGACATCATTCATCTGTCTGTTCCTTATCTCCTTCTCTGTGATGTTCTGTCCCCATACGCCTGCATATGCGACGAAGAATCTCTGGTCGGCAGTGAGTCCGAGTTTCTCGCCGTTGTTATATGCCTGTGCCTCCTCGGCCTTTGTCTTCTCGTCGCCCTCGGCCATGGCCTCAATCCTTTCCTTCTCAGCCTTCTGCGCGTTCTTGAAGGCGTGGTAGGCCACTTCGAGTCCGCCATGGTCAGCGAGGTTCTCGCCGAGTGTCATGCGGCCGTTGGCCATCAGTCCCGGCAGCAGCTCTATCTTTGAGAAGAAATCAGCGAAGAAGTCACCGAGCTTCTTGAAGTTCTCCACGTCCTCCTCTTTCCACCAGTTGGACATATTGCCGTCCTTGTCGTAGTGTGAGCCTTGGTCGTCAAAGCCGTGGGTCATCTCATGGCCTATGACGACACCTATTGCGCCATAGTTGAAGGCGTCGTCAGCCTGTGCGTCGAAGAACGGGTACTGGAGTATGCCGGCGGGGAAGCATATCTCGTTCGTAGTAGGGTTGTAGTATGCGTTGACGGTCTGGGGTGTCATGTACCACTTGTCACGGTTGACAGGCTTGCCGACAGTCTCCTCGTTCTCCTGCTTCACACGCACACGGCGTGCCTCACGGAGATTCTCGTAGAGAGATTTCTGCGGGTCGATGGTATATTCAGAGAAGTCTTTCCACTTGTCAGGATAGCCTATCTTCACATAGAATGTCGATAGCTTCTCGAGAGCCTTTCGCTTTGTCTCGGCGGTCATCCACTCCTGTGCCTGTATTCTCTCGCCGAGGGCTTGCTGGAGGTTTGCCACAAGATTCTTCATACGCTCCTTGCTTGATGCGGGGAAGTAGCGTTCGGTATATATCTTTCCGAGAGGCTCGCCGAGTACGGCCTGGACGAGATTGGTGGCCTTGCGCCATTTCGGATAGTCTGTCTTGCGTCCTGAGAGCACACCGCCGTTGAAGCTGAAGCTCTCCTCGGCGACAGCGTCGCTGAGCTGTCCCGCCGCGTTGCGTATCATGTCCCACTCCAATTTCGCACGGAGGTCCTCAGGGTCAAGATTTGCCAGAAGGCTGTTCAGACCCTCCATGAATCGTGGCTGGCCGACAACAAGCTCTCCGAAGTATTCCTTGCTGACACCCTCAGCCTCAAGGAGACTGACGATGGGGAAGTTAGGATATGTATTGCGGAACTGTGTGAGTGTCATCTTATTATAGTTCTTCTCGACATCACGAAGCTCTGTCTGTGAGAGCGAGAACTGTGCCAGACGCGTCTCAAGGTCAAGCACACGGCTCATCTTCTTCTCCGCCACCTTGTCCTTGAAGCCGAAAAGCTTGAACATATTCACGATGTGCTTGCGGTAGGCTTCCATTATCTCCTTGGTGTCCTTGTCGGTATTGACGTAGTAGTCACGCTGTCCGAGAGACAGTCCGCCCTGATAGACATTGAGGATGTTATGCTTGGAGTCCTTGTCGTCAACTCCGAAGCCGTACTGTGCGAAGAATGATGTCCCGTAAGGTCCCTGTGCATAGACGAAGTCCATGAGCCCCTTCATGCCCTTTGCCTTCTCTATGGCCTGTATGTAAGGCATGAGCGGCTGTACGCCGTCACGGTTTCTGCGCACAGAGTCCATGGCGAGGTTGTAGAGGTCGCCAATCTTCTGCTCGAGGGTGCCGGTGGCGTATTTCTTTGACGACAGCTCGTTGAGGATGCTGTTTATCTGCTTGTTGTTATCCTCGGCAAGCTTGTCGAAGCTGCCATAACGCGAGTAGGCGGCGGGGAGGGGATTATTCTTCATCCATCCGCCACAGGCATACTCGTAGAAGTCCTGTCCGGGCTTCACGGCGAGATTCATGTTCTCGGTCTTGATACCCGGTCCCAGTTTCTGCTGTGCAGAGGCAGAGAGGGGCATTGCCGCTATTGCTGCAATCATTGTCAAATCTTTGATGTTCATTGTTTGTTCCTTAAATATTTTTGGGGTTCTGTATTACCAGCTTTGTACTTTTCAGACAGTCTCCAGCTGCTCGGAGAGTTTCTCCCATTCGGCCATCTCCTTGTCGAGTGTCTGCTGTGTGTCGGTGTATTCGTTGACGAGGCTCATGTCCGACGCGTTCTTTGGGTCGCACAAGAGAGTGTCAAGCTCAGAGAGACGTGTCTCGAGCGTCTCTATCCTCTTCTCGGCCTCGTTTATCTTCTTCTGTATGCGCGACACCATCCTCTGCCTTTCCTTACGCTGTGCGTAGGTCATGACCTCTGTCTGTGACGGCTCGTCGGCTTTCATGTCGGTTTTCGGGATGTCGGCCTTGTGCGTCTCAGCAGGCTGCTCGCCGCTCTTCTTTGGCTGTGCCAGAGTCTGTGCGGTGTTGTTCGTCTCGTGGTTTCTTATCCAGTCGTATATGCCTCCGAGATACTCCCTGACCTTTCCTCCGCCAAACTCATAGACTTTCTCCACGAGGCCATCGAGGAACTCACGGTCGTGGGAGACGACAATAGCGGTGCCGTCAAATGCCTTTATAGCCTCTTTCAGCACGTCTTTCGACTGCATGTCGAGATGGTTTGTCGGCTCGTCGAGGATGAGCAGGTTGACAGGCTCGAGGAGCAGGCGTATCATGGCGAGGCGTGAGCGCTCACCGCCTGAGAGGAATTTCACTTTCTTCTCTGATGCCTCACCGCCGAACATGAACGCTCCGAGGATGTCGTTTATGCGCAGACGTATCTCGCCTTTCGCCACACGGTCGATAGTCTCGAACACTGTCAGCTCGTCGTCGAGCATCTGTGCCTGGTTCTGAGCGAAATAGCCTATCTGCACGTTATGTCCTATCTTCAGTGTGCCGCCGTATGGTATCTCGTTCATGATACACTTCACGAGAGTCGATTTTCCCTCACCGTTCTTACCCACGAAAGCGACTTTCTCGCCTCGCTTGATGATGAGGTTGACATGCTCGAAGACAAGATGGGCATAGCTCTTCTCAACCTCGTCGCATATCACGGGATAGTCGCCAGAGCGGAGACAGGGTGGGAACTTCAGCCTCAGGGCCGATGTGTCAATCTCGTCTATCTCGATAGGGACAATCTTCTCGAGCTGCCTTATGCGCTGCTGCACCTGCACAGCCTTCGTCGCCTGGTATCTGAAGCGCTCTATGAAGGCCTTCGTGTCGGCTATCTCCTTCTGCTGGTTCTCATAGGCGCGTATCTGCTGCTCGCGGCGTTCTTTCCTCAACACGACATACTCGTCATACTTCACCCTGTAATCCTCAATATGTCCGCAGACAATCTCTATGGTGCGGTTTGTCACATTGTTGATGAACGCCCTGTCGTGGGAGACAAGCACCACGGCGCATGATGCCTGTGCGAGATACTGCTCCAGCCATTGTATGGACTCTATGTCGAGGTGGTTGGTGGGCTCGTCGAGGAGCAGCACCTCTGGCTTCTCAAGCAGTATCTTGGCCAGCTCGATACGCATGCGCCAGCCTCCGGAGAATTCTGAGGTAGGGCGCTCAAGGTCGTCACGGCTGAAGCCAAGGCCCTGGAGCGTGCGTTCCATCTCAGCCTCATACTGCTCTCCTCCCATCATGAGGTATCTGTCGTGGAGCGATGTGAAGCGCTCTACAAGCTGCATGTAGTCTGCCGTCTCATAGTCGGTACGGTCGGCCATCTCGCGCTGCATGGCCTCAAGCCTCTCGCCCATCTTTATGGTGTCAGCGAACGCCTTGCGTGTCTCCTCGCGTACGGTGGTGTTGTCCTGCAGCTTCATGACCTGTGGCAGATAGCCCACCTTTGTCTCGTTGGGTATTGAGACAAGTCCGCTTGTCGGCTGTTGCCGGCCGCTGATGATTTTCAGCAGGGTTGACTTCCCCGCTCCGTTCTTCCCGACGAGAGCGATGCGGTCACGGTCGTTGATGACAAACGATACATGGTCGTACAACGGGCGCGCGCTGAATTCTACATGTAGGTTCTCTATTGATATCATTATTCTTGTATGGTCGGTTTGTTTCCTCTTTTGTCATGCCGCCTGTGCGGCATGATGTGGTATCGGTAGGGGCCATAAACGCCCCGCTATCACTTTATCCCCCGCCTGTTGAGTGCCTCTGAGTATTTTGCCGCATTCTTCAGATGCTCCTCGTATGTCACGGCGAAGTTATGTGTCCCCGAGAAGTCTTCCTTGGCACACATATACATGTAGTTGTGGTGGATATGGTTCAGGACAGCGTCAATGCCTGCCACAGAGGGTATGCGGATAGGGCCCGGGGGCAGCCCCGTGTTACGGTATGTGTTGTACGGGGAATCTATGAAGAGGAGCTTGTTATATATGCGTCTGAGGTCAAAACGGCGCCATGCATACTTTATCGTAGGGTCGGCCTGTAGCGGCATGCTGGCTTTGAGCCTGTTGATGTACATGCCGGCCACCATGGGCTTCTCCGCGTCGTTGGCCGTCTCCTCGTCGATGATGCTCGCCAGGGTTATCACCTCCACGGGCGACATGCCTGCCGTAGCGGCCTTTCCCTTGCGCTCTGGTGTCCAGAAGCGGTCGCTCTCCTTCTTCATACGCTCAAGGAGATTCTCCGGCGAGATGTTCCAGTAGATATCATAAGTGTTCGGTATGAAGAGTGTCTGTATCGTGAGCGTGTCAAGCCCATACTTCTCACAGACCGTCTCGTCAGTAAGTAGTGCCGAGAGCTCATCGGATGACATCATCAGACGCCCCGCCAGCTCCTCTGCCAGACGCTCCTTAGTCCTTACCGACGGCACTGTCAACATGACCGATGCCTGCTGTCCGTTCCTGAAATGGCGGAATGTCTGGAAGACCCCCGTCTTCGTGTCAACAGCATAACGTCCTGTGCGTATATGACTGCCATAGTCTGTATAGTCCGCAAGGAAGCGGAAGACAGCAACCGATGTGCCGCGGCTGACACTCTCTATCTTCACCATCACTGAGTCGATATCATCGTCCGTGTCGATATACACATACTCCGTGTCGCCTGTCTTTGACATCGGCATGAAGAGACAATAGGCCGCGATGGCACCTATCGCCACAAGGCAAAGAACGAGCGCGGTAAACAGTCTGCCGCCATGATTTTGCTTTTTCATTATCCCTTATTTTTACCTTAATATAAATAACCTTGGTTCAGAAAAACTCTGCAAAGGTAATAAAAAATAGTGAAACATAGGCTTTTATTCATATTATTTTATAACTTTGCATTAATTTTATAGCTATCAGGTGCAGACTTCAGCCTGACTGATAGGACAGGGACAACTCTACCATACATAACCACCATATACCCAAAAGACAGAAAATGACAGACTTCAAGACTCTGGTGCAGACGCGCCGCTCACACCGCAAGTTTACCGCGAAAGAAATCGACGGAGATGACGTACACCTCATACTGCGTGCCGCCCTCATGTCACCGACAAGCAAATCGTGCCGCGCATGGCACTTCATCGTCGTAGAGGACAAGACCGACATAGAGAAGATAGCCGACGCCAAAGACCTCGGGAGCCAGTTCCTGAAAAGTGCGCCATTGGCCATCGTCGTGACAGGAAACCCTGCCGAGAACGACTGCTGGATAGAGGATGCCGCCATCGCCGCCATCTCGATGCAATATCAGGCTGAGGAACTCGGACTGGGCTCGTGCTGGGCACAGATGGACAAACGCGGACTGACAGACGGCACGACAGCCAACGAGGTCATCGCCGGAGTGTTAGGTCTCCCTGAGGAGCAGAAGGTGCTCTGTGTCGTCGGCATAGGTTATCCGGCCGATGTGAGAAAGCCTCAGGACGAGGAGAAGCTGAAATGGGAAAACGTACACATAGGCAGATTCTGACAACACAGAGTGAGAGGCCGAAGGTTTGTGACTGATTTTTGACAGTGTGCAATGATGGTTTTCCGCTTTCAGACACGGGCCGCCACACCATCCCAAGATGTCAAGAGACGCCAAGGCCGCCCACAAAAGCTACGGATGAGTGTGCGCAAACAGCAAAACACGTCTTTGCTACGGCATAAGACAATAGCTTCAGGCATGAAAGAGACACCCTGTTACGAGCCCATTCAGTACCTCTTGCCGCCTCATCCAATACTTCTTGCCGCCCAGCAGATGAAGCACAGGCCAGATCAAAACAGACAATAAGCTAATTTACAGATAATTACAAACAGAATGAATCTTGACGAAATCAGGGCACTTACAGCAGCGTCATGATTTTTTCGCGATTCTCAGAGGCTTGAGGCCGTAGTGTGCAATCATGCCGGACGAAAACCTGTGGCACACAGCAGTCCGCCGAAGCAGACATGGCCAGCAACAGCCTGCCCGTATATATGGCTGCATAAGCAATACCAACGCCCCCCACAAGCAACACCAAAGACAAAAGAATCACAGACATGATAATCTTAGCAAGCAACTCACCCCGCCGCCGCGAACTCATCAGCGGCCTGCGTCTTGACCACCGCGTGTGGGTCATACCCGATATCGACGAGACCTACCCCGCATCGCTCCCGGCCATGGATGTCTCAGAGTATATAGCCAAAAAGAAGGCCGAGCCATACTTCACCGAGGAGAACATAGACAAAGTGGGCGAGGACGACATTGTTATGACTGCCGACACGACTGTCATACTCGACGGCGAGCTGCTCGGCAAGCCGGCCGACGAGCGTGAGGCGCGCGCCATGCTCGGCAAGCTGTCGGGGCGCACCCATCAGGTTGTGACAGGGGTATGCCTGACATCACGCGCCAAGCAACGCCACTTCAGCGTTGTCACAGATGTCACCTTCGCCACACTTACTGACAGCCAGATAGACTATTATGTCGATAATTTCCACCCTCTCGACAAGGCCGGGGCATACGGTGTGCAAGAGTGGATAGGGTATGTCGGAGTGACACGCCTGGAAGGCTCATACTACAATGTCATGGGCCTACCCGTACAGAGAATATATGACGAGCTGCAACGCTTCTGACAACGGCACATACGGCCGGCATCGCCATTGAAAACAACTTGTTATGGCAAATAACAGGTATGTTTCATTAAAAATAAGTTAAAACATTTCGCTCAATTCAAAAAATTATATTAAATTTGCATCACCTTATACTATTACAGTTATGACCTTCGAGATGAAAAGGAGAGAAGGCATACCATACAACACATGGAACAAGGAATCATTCATGGGGGAATCATAGAGCGTATTGACGGCAAGCACATCAGCGTGCGTATCGTCCAGAAAGCCGCATGCGCCTCATGCAGCATCTCCAAACAGTGTACAGCCTCTGAAAGCAAAGTGAAGGTGATAGACGTATGGACCGCTGACGCCTCGCGTTATGCTGTCGGGCAAGAGGTCAACGTGTCGCTGACGACGGGCATGGCACGCGGAGCCGTACTCCTGTCATTTGTCTATCCCACATTGATTATCGTGGCTGTCATCGTGGCTGTCCTATGCCTGACATCGCCCGGAGGCCCATGGCCATTGGCCGCCCCATACAGCGAGATGGCGGCAGCGCTTGCTGGTATAGCATCCCTCATCCCATATTTCGCCATACTGTTCAGCATCCGTAAGAAGCTGAGGCAGCGTTTCATGTTCAGCATAAGCCCCAAGGCACAGACATAGGATGCAGACATCTGAGGACACGACACGCACGTGCCGCCCCACCCCACCATCTTATCACGCCATATGGCAAAGCCCTCACAAAGAGCCAGAATGTCACGCCACGTCCTTATGGCCTGCCACGTATGGACAGATAAGACCATGGAATAAAAGACAAAACACAAAATACAGGCAAACACATTGTTAACCTTACAATTAACTAAACTATAAAGAATTATGAATGTCATTCTAACAGCAGTAATCTTTCTTGGCGTTATAGCGCTCCTCGCCTCTGTGGTGCTCTATCTCTGCTCGAAGAAGTTTGCTGTCAAAGAAGATCCCCGTCTCCCGGCAGTCCTTGAGGCTCTCCCTGGCGCCAACTGTGGCGGCTGTGGCTATCCTGGATGCTCTGGTATGGCCGATGCCCTCATCAAGGGTGCCAATGCCGGTTCTATTGACGGACTGCTCTGCCCTGTCGGCGGACAAGACTGCATGGCAAAAGTAGCAGACCTCCTCGGTATGGCTGTTGCAGCCTCAGAGCCGAAGGTGGCTGTCGTACGCTGTGCAGGATGTCTCGAGAAGCGTCCGCGAACAATAGAGTATGACGGACTACGCACATGCACCGCGGTGAACGCCACAGGATCGGGCGAGACAGGCTGCGGATTCGGATGTCTCGGTTGCGGAGACTGTGTCGCTGCATGCTCTTTCGGAGCGATAACAATCAACCCAACCACAGGACTGCCAGAAGTTGACGAGACACTGTGTACATCATGTGGAGCGTGCGCCAAGGCATGTCCACGACACATCATCGAGATACGGCCTAAGGGACGTGTCATCAAAGAGGTGCCACACAGAGTCTATGTGGCTTGCGTGAACAAGGACAAGGGTGCCGTGGCGAAGAAGAACTGTCAGGCTGCTTGCATCGGATGTGGCAAGTGTCAGAAAGTCTGCAAGTTCGACGCCATAACCGTAGAGGGCAACGTGGCTTACATCGACCCTGTGAAGTGTAAGGCATGCGGACTGTGCGCACGGGAGTGTCCTACAGGCGCCATAACGACCACATGGCCATTACCTGTCATCAAGCCAAAGGCTGCCGCCGACACAACACCAAAGGCTGCCGCCGAGAAACCTGCCCCAGCAGCAAAGACACAGGCAGAGAACACACCTAACAACAACCAAACGGAAGGAGGCAAGCAATGAAAGTACGCACATTCAAGATAGGCGGCATACACCCTGAGGAGAACAAACTCAGCCACGAGATCGCCACACAGCCTGCCCCACTGCCTAAACAGGCCATATTCCCTATGAGCCAGCACATCGGCGCTCCCGCCAAGCCTGTTGTCAAGAGAGGCGACAAGGTGAAGGTAGGAACAATGATAGCCGAGGCAGGAGGATTCGTCAGCGCCCCGATATTCTCATCAGTCTCAGGCACAGTAGCCAAGGTTGACAACGCCATAGACGCATCAGGATACATGCGCCCCGCTGTCATCGTCACCGTCGAGGGAGACGAATGGGAAGAGACAATCGACCGCTCGACAAAGCTCGAGCGCCTTGCTGACCACCCAGAGCTGACCCCAGAGGAGATTGTAGAGAGAATAAAGAAGGCCGGCGTTGTCGGCATGGGCGGCGCCTGCTTCCCGACATTCATAAAGCTATGCCCTCCCCCGGGAGCAAAGGCAGAGTGTGTCATCATCAACGGCGTGGAGTGTGAGCCATACATAACATCAGACTACCGCCTCATGATGGAGAAGGCCGACGAGCTCATAGAAGGCGTGAAAATACTCATGAGGGGAGCGAAAGTGGAGCGCGGATACATCGGCATAGAGGACAACAAGCCCGCCGCGATAAAGCTGCTCACAGAGAAACTCGCCGACAACGACCAGATAGAGGTGGTCCCTCTCGCAAAGAAATACCCACAAGGCGGAGAGAAACAGCTCGTGGACGCTGTCATAGGACGCCAGGTGCCGGCACCGCCAGCCATCCCTGTCAACGTGGGCGCGATAGTGCAGAACGCCGGAACAGCAGTGGCTGTCTATGAGGCTGTCATGAAGAACAAGCCTCTCTTCGAGCGTTACACCACAGTGACAGGCAAGAAGATAGCCAAGCCCGGCAACTTCCTCGTGAGGATGGGCACAACATTCGGCGAGCTCATCGACCTCTGTGGAGGTCTCCCCGAGGGCGACAACAAGATTCTTGCCGGCGGCCCGATGATGGGCAAGGCGGTCAACTCGCTCGATGTCCCAGTAGGAAAAGGCCAGAACTCAATAACCGTGCTGACCGACAGCGACGCCCACCGCAAACCCGCCGACCCATGCATCAGATGTGCCAAGTGTGTCAGCGCATGCCCTATGGGCCTCGAGCCGTTCCTCCTCGCCACATGCTCGGCAAAGCATATGTGGGACAAGGTGGAGGCAGAGGATATCACAAGCTGTATAGAATGCGGCTCGTGCCAGTTCACATGCCCGTCACACAGGCCAATACTCGACAACATACGTCTCGGCAAACAGACAGTAATGGGCATCATACGTGCCCGCAACGCAAAGAAATAATAATCCTCATGTGCAGCAGAGGCCGTCACCTCAAGGCCATGACACGGCCACAGGAAGGCTCATGCAGACATGAACCCACCTATTTATAAATTAAAATGGGAAAACTTGTAGTATCTCTATCACCACACGCCCATGGCACTGACTCTGTAGAGAAGAATATGTATGGCGTCATCATCGCCCTGCTGCCAGCACTGCTTGTCAGCTTCTACTTCTTCGGCATAGGCTCGGCCATCGTGTGTGCCACAAGTGTTATCTCCTGCCTCTTCTTCGAGTGGGCCATAACACGTTATATACTCGGCCAGCAGCGTCTGACCATCCTTGACGGCTCGGCAGCTGTCACAGGTCTGCTGCTCGGCATGAACCTCCCGAGCAATCTCCCCATATGGATGATTGTCATCGGAGCGCTTGTAGCCATCGGTGTCGGTAAGATGACATTCGGCGGCTTAGGCCAGAACCCCTTCAACCCTGCCCTCGTGGGCCGCTGTTTCCTCCTTGTCAGCTGTCCTACAGCCATGACATCATGGCCTGTGGCCGGACAGATGACAGCATACGCCGACGCGACAACAGCAGCCACACCGCTCGCACTCATGAAGATGGCGATAAAGGGTGACACGGAGGCTCTCGACAAACTGCCCTCAGCCCTCGACATGCTCCTCGGCAATGCAGGGGAGATGGCGGCAGGAACAATCGGCGAGGTATGTGCGCTGGCACTCCTCATCGGCCTCGCATACATGCTCTGGAAGAGAATCATAACATGGCATATACCTGTCAGCATCATTTCGACAGTGTTCGTCATCGCCGCCCTGCTGTGGCTCTGCGACAGCACAACATACGCTGACCCTCTCACAGTGATATTCTCCGGCGGCCTCATGCTTGGAGCGATATTCATGGCGACAGACTATGTGACATCTCCAATGTGTGCGAAAGGACAGATAATATATGGTGTCTCGATAGGCTTCCTCACCATCGTCATACGTAACTGGGGCGCTTATCCTGAGGGAATGTCGTTCGCCATACTCATCATGAACGCATTCACACCACTCATCAACATGTATATCAAGCCAAAACGTTTTGGCGAGGTCGTAAAGAAATAACTATGGAAAAGCTTAAATCAAATCTACAGAATATGGTGCTCGTCCTGGTGGGCGTGGCACTCATCTGCGGCGGCCTCCTCGCATACGTTAACCAGATGACAGAGCCATCAATAAAGGCACAGGCCGAGAAGGCTCTCGCTGACGGCATAAAGGCTGTCCTCGACGCTGACAATGTCAACGTCAAAGAGACCAAGGAGCTGACAGAGAACATCGACGGCAAAGACCTTGACTTTGTCGTATATGTCACAGACCAGGGCACAGCAGTGCGCTCGACCGACCCTAACGGATTCGGTGGAAACCTCACAGTGCTTGTCGGATTCGACGCCGAGGGGACAATAAAGGGCTACACTGTGCTGCAACACGCCGAGACACCAGGTCTCGGAGCCAAAGCGCCAGAATGGTTCCAGAAAGGACAGCCGGGATGCATCGTAGGGCTGAACCCTAAGGATGTCAACCTGACAGTATCAAAGGACGGCGGCGACATCGACGCCATAACAGCCTCAACGATAACATCACGCTCATTCCTAAGAGCTGTACAGCAGGCATACGACATATATGCCAAAAACGGTGCTGACAGCACAACGGGAGCCACAGAGCAAGCAAAATAGAACAAACAGGACGGGAACGGACAGACGGCCAGAACCTCACAGACAGCCAGTGACGCGACCGAAAGGCTCATGCCTGACAGCCTGGCAGGAGATACTATCCGGCAAGACTGTGAGACAAAGGAGACTCCATCACCTGAGTCATACCCCCATGCCTGACCATACATCAACACCGTCAGATGGCTGTAGATGAATGGGAGGCTGGAGGGAATGGGATACAAGGGAGGAGGAGACCACACCGTAATCCACACCCGTAATCATTAACCATAAAACAGCGTGGTACAATATGGCCACGCCACAGATCATGAGTAAAATCGGAATCATACTTAACGGCATCATAAAGGAGAACCCGACATTCGTCCTGATGCTTGGCATGTGTCCTACGCTTGCCACGACGACAAGCGCCATGAACGGCCTCATGATGGGTCTTGCCACTATGGCCGTACTCATCTGTTCCAACATCGTGATATCGCTCATAAAGAAGATAACACCTGACATGGTACACATACCGGTCTATATCGTTGTCATCGCCACTCTCGTGACGATAGTGCAGTTCCTTCTTGCGGCTTATCTGCCTGATGTGAACAAATCGCTCGGCCTCTTCATCCCGCTCATTGTCGTCAACTGTATCATCCTCGGCCGTGCAGAGTCATTCGCATGCAAGAACAATGTCCTGGACTCAGCCCTTGACGGCATAGGCATAGGTCTCGGCTTCACCATAGGGCTGACACTCCTCGGCATATGCCGTGAGCTGCTCGGAGCCGGCACGATATTCGGGGCGGCACTGCTGCCAGCAGACTATAACCTGTTGATATTCATCCTGCCTCCAGGAGCCTTCCTGACACTTGGATATATCATCGCTATTATTAACCGTTTCAAAAAGGCATAACCCACTATGGAGTATTTATTGATATTCATCGCGGCGATATTCGTCAACAATATCGTCCTGTCACAGTTCCTGGGCATCTGCCCGTTCCTCGGTGTGAGCCAGAAGGTCAACACCTCGCTGGGTATGTCTGCCGCTGTCGCCTTTGTCATGCTCCTCGCAACACTGGTGACATGGCTCATACAGAACCTTATCCTCATACCGCTCAATCTGGGCTACCTGCAGACCCTCTCGTTCATCCTCGTCATCGCCGCACTCGTGCAGATGGTAGAGATAATCCTGAAGAAGGTCTCTCCCCCACTCTACCAGGCTCTCGGTGTCTTCCTGCCACTCATCACGACTAACTGCGCTGTGCTCGGCGTGGCCATCACAGTGGTACAGAAAGACTATTCACTATTGATGTCTCTTGACTATGCCATAGCGTCGGCCATCGGATTCGGCCTTGCGCTCGTCCTCTTCGCCGGACTGAGAGAGCAGCTCGCTCTCGCCAATGTCCCCAAGGGCATGAGAGGAGTCAGCATAACTCTCGTGACAGCCTCCCTCCTCGCACTCGCCTTCATGGGATTCTCAGGAGTAGATGGAGGTCTGAAGGCTCTCTTCGGTATAGAGTGACACTAAAGGCAATAGCAATAGAAATAAGGAAACAGACCTTATGCTTTACATAGCAAAGGTTTATTTTGTGTTTGTGTTGTTGACAGCTCTCATCGTGAGATGGGGGCTGTTTCTTCTTGAATGACATTGATGACAGACTATTGTAACAGCTCAGCGCAGACAGCCCCAGAGGACAGTTATGAACAGCCAGGAGCAGAAAGGAGACCGTATAGACACAGAAAAAAAACAGAATATTATGCATAACAATAAGCTCAAGACAATAATACTTGACCTTGTCGGGGTCGTGGTGAACATCGACCTGGAACGCGACGACGAGGCCTTGAACGCCATCGGCCTGCCAAACTTTCATGGCTGTATGCATCATGACAGGTTGCGGCCTATACTACTTGACTATCTCAACGGACTGACATCTGAGAGTGATTTCTGCAACACGATACGCCCTTATTGTACGTCGGACAAAACTGACGAGGACATACTTCAGGCTATGGACGAGCATCTTGCCGACATACCTACGGAACGCCTGAAGATGATATCCGAGATGAAAGAGCGGTTCAATGTCTGTCTGCTGACAAATATATACAGGAGAGCATGGGATATAGTCGTCAGGAAGATGTCAGCAGCAGGATTCTCACCCGCCGACTGTTTCAATAATGTTTTCCTGTCATATGAGATGCATATGGCAAAGCCCGACAGAGCTATATACGAGACAGTATTGAGGGAGACAGGCTCAGAGGCTCACGAGACAGTATTCATAGACGACACGCAGACTAACATCTTGGCCGCGAAAGAGCTCGGAATACATGCCTTCCATATAGAGATGAACACACTCGACAGGAAGATGATTAACGATATTGTGCAATCGATTGCATAAGAAAAAGTCATGTTTTCCTGATTTTTTCTTCCGTCTGTAAAGTTTTATCCGTAACTTTGCATCGCAAACAAGATAAGAAGATTAGTTAGTTAATTATAATTTGTAAAAGGTATCACAAAGAAAAAAAGATTATTTTCAGGATCAGACAAAAGTCCGGGGTGTGAGGCCTCGGGCTTTTGTCTTTATATGTATATACATCTTATGCCATTAATCAGTATGTCCTGACACTGCCGGCAGCGATAATTGAATGAGAAATATCATGAAATAAGTCCGCAGAACGTGAATAATCGTTAAATATCCTCCTATATGAAAGATAAAATGGAAAATGTGTTTGGTTTATCATGAGAATGTTCGTAACTTTGCGAACACTGCGAATAATATATGACTATATAACGATGAATATGGCGATGAAAAATTACAGCATCAGGCAGGAACAACTGGCGAGATTTGCCAAAGCGATGGGGCATCCAGCACGGATAGCCATCCTACAGTTTCTTGCAAAGCAGGAGACTTGCTATTTCGGGGATATACATGAGGAGCTGCCTATAGCTAAGGCCACGGTCTCACAACATTTGAAAGAACTGAAAGAAGCGGGGCTGATACAGGGAGAAGTGGAGGCTCCAAAGGTGAGATACTGCATCAACCGCGACAACTGGCAACTGGCACAAGAACTCTTCGGTGGCTTCTTCGGACAGTGTCTGCCGAAAAAAGAAGGTTGCTGCTAAAGAACAAGGGGTATATCGTTTACCCCTTTATTAATGACACAAATGTTCGCAATTCTACGAATTACATACTTAACTTAATACAATTTATGAAGAGAAGCTTATTATTAGTAGTCGTGGGGCTGTTTGCAATGATGGCAATGTCCCAGACAAGAGTGACAGACCATGTGGAAGTGATGTACTTCCACGGCAAGCAGCGGTGTGCGACATGCATGGCTATCGAGAGGTATGCCCGCGAGGTTGTGGAAAAGGAATTTGCCAATGAGAAGAAGAGCGGCAAGGTGGTTTTCAAGGTTGTTGACATTTCAACTGATGAAGGAAGAAAGACAGCTAAGGACTATCGTGTCACATGGTCATCGCTCTTTGTCAACGGCTGGAAGAGCGGCAAGGAGAGACGGAACGACATGACCAAGTTCGCATTCAAGAATGCCCGTAACAATACAGAGGAGTTCAAGAAAGGCGTGAGGGGTAAGATAAAGGCTATGATGAAATAAGGCTGTGCTATGGAAACACTTCAAACATGGATTGAGGGGAGTGATGTGCCAGTGCTGACAGCCTTCATCCTTGGGCTGCTCACTGCGGTAAGTCCCTGTCCGCTTGCCACCAACATCACCGCCATCGGCTTTATAAGCAAGGACATAGAGAGCAGGGGGCGCACTTTCATCTATGGTATGCTCTATACCCTCGGACGTATTGTGGCATACTCCCTGCTTGGAGCATTGCTCATCTGGATGCTGAGGCGAGGTATCGACACGTTCGACCTGCAATCTGAGGTGAGCCGTTGGGGAGAGCTGCTGCTGAGCCCCATACTCATTGTCATGGGTTTGCTGATGCTCCTCGGCGACCGTCTGCCATTGTCCCGCTTCGGCTTCAGTGCATCCCAGCGTAGCGAGCGGCTCCGTGGGGCATGGGGCAGTCTGCTGCTCGGCCTGTTGTTTGCCATGGCGTTTTGTCCGACAAGCGGACTGTTCTATTTCGGTATGCTCATTCCGATGTCGGCATCCTCTGCCGGTGGCTATGCCCTGCCTGCCGTCTATGCCCTGGCTACGGGACTGCCAGTGGTGATAGTTGCATGGATAATTGCTTATAGCATGGGGAATATCGCAGGCTTCTACAAGAAGATGCAGGTGTTCCAGCAGTGGCTAAACCGTTCAGTAGCGATACTGTTCATCATCGTAGGATTATATTACGCATATACATTTTATATTTAGGTGGATTCTATTAATATGGAAAAGAAAGAAAAGAAAGGTTTCTGGGCTTCCCTGTTCTCATCAAAACCCTGTAAGTGTTCATGTGGGGATGCGTATGCCATTCCTGCCGAGGACGAAGGCAAAGCATCTGCCGATACAGCCAATTGTAGCGGTCGTGACATAAAGGAAATAAAAGTATTGGGTCCTGGCTGTGCCAAATGCAAAAGCGCATTCGCCGTGGTGGAGAAGGTTGTTAAAGACAGCGGAATCGATGTGCAGCTGACCAAAGTAGATGACATCGAAGAAATCATGCGCTATAACATCATGTCAACGCCGGCTATAGTCATCGACGGCAAGGTGGTGGTGAAGGGGAAAGTGCCCTCAGAATCAGAGGTAAGGCAATTATTAGGTATATAAGACATGATACAGCAATTTGCCGATTGGCTTGTATATTCAATGATAGGATTGGACAGCTCTACCGCGCTGGGCGGTGCTGTCAACTTCCTCGTCTATGACAGTATCAAGATTCTGATTCTGCTGTTTCTCATCAGTAGCATCATGGGCATTGTCAACGCCTATTTCCCCATTGAGCGACTGAGGAATTATCTCGTCAGTCATCGTCTCTACGGACTTCAATATCTGTTGGCATCGGTCTTCGGGGCGATCACTCCTTTCTGCTCCTGCTCGTCCATACCGCTGTTCATCGGCTTTGTGAAGGGCGGCATACCGTTGGGAGTGACATTGGCTTTCCTCATCACATCACCCTTGGTCAACGAGGTGGCGGTAGCCATGTTCCTCGGCTCGTTCGGCGTGCAGGCAACAGTGATTTATGTCGTCAGCGGCATACTCCTCGGTTGCATTGGCGGCATCATCTTGGGTCGCCTGCGCCTTGAACCCTATCTGAGCGATTGGGTTAAACAGGTGCAGGCACAATCGGAACAACAGACGGAGCGATGGGAGCAGGACAATGTCACATTCTTCCAGCGTCTCCCCACCATCATCAGCGACGCTTGGCAGATTGTCCGCAGCGTGTTGATATACGTGCTGATAGGCATCGGCATCGGGGCTTTCATGCACGGCTTCATCCCTGAGGGATTCTTCGAGCAGTATATGTCGCGCGACAACTGGTATGCCGTTCCTCTGAGTGTTGTCCTTGCCGTGCCGATGTATGCCAATGCCGCGGGCATTGTCCCTGTTGTCGAGGTATTCGTGGCAAAAGGCATTCCCCTCGGCACAGCCATAGCCTTCATGATGGCAGTAGTGGGTCTCTCGCTTCCTGAAGCCACTCTGTTGAAGAAGGTTATGACATGGCGTCTCATCTCGATATTCTTCGCCACCGTCACCCTCTTCATCATCCTCTCCGGATATATGTTCAATGTATTGTTGTGATTGACTATGAGAATACTGATATTATGCACAGGAAACAGTTGCCGCAGCCAGATGGCACACGGTTTCATGCAATCGTTCGACGCAACCCTTACGGTATGTTCCGCTGGCACACACCCCGCAACGAGAGTCCACCCGCTGGCAGTAAAGGTGATGCAGGAAGCCGGCATCGACCTTTCCCCCCATATACCTCACAGTGTGGATAATTTCCTGCATCAGCCTTGGGACTATGTGATTACCGTATGTGGCGGAGCAAACGAAAGTTGTCCGACTTTTATCGATGCGGTAAGGCATCGGCTGCATATAGGCTTTGAAGACCCTTCTAAGTGCGAGGGAACAGAGGATTTCGTTCTTTCTGAGTTCCGAAGGGTAAGAGATGAAATCAAAATGAGTTTCTACAATCT
>JBJEAW010000045.1:0-5291 GCA_051869435.1 Prevotella sp.
TATTCCATCACATAGCTCCAAAGAAAGCGGAAGAGCTTCCGCTTCTCCTTATGTTCCCCATGATGGTCGCATGAGCCATCCGTCGGTGTGAGGAACATTGCTATACCCTTGTTCTCGCCATCAGAGTGCATACTGACCCAGTGCCGCTCAAACTCCTCCTTGCTGTATCTTACCTTTCCTTTTCCAGGGTCTGCCACATAATACTTCCTGCCATCATGTGCAACCTTGTATAACACCACGAAATGGTTCTGGTTCCAATGCAGAATGCAGGGCAGGGCTGTGTCTGTCAGTTGCTCTGTGGCAATTCTCCCGCAGACAGCCCTGAATCCCAGACACCCGGCAGCCTGACTTATTCCTAATAATGATACCCCCTCGTTTGTGGCGAAACAAAAACGGGAGATAGCATCAAGGGAATATTTCCTCCCATAATATCTACAAACCATGGCGAGGCAGGCTATGCCACACTGCATTGAATCTCGTTGTCTTATTAATATCATTGGACATTTGGATTAGGTCAAGGATAATTCCAGTATTTTCCTTCCAGAATCAGTCAGCGATACCTGTCTTTATGTCAGTGTCTTTCAGCGAGGTGTCACGTTCGAGTCTGACCTTCTTGCCTCCTTGCAGATTGATGGAGACCTCTATGCCGACAGCTCTAACCCGGGTTCTCCAGAGTTTGTTATATGATATGTCAGGAGTGGAGAGGATGGTTCGGGAGTCGTTCTTTCCCTGCTTATTAAACGGACTGTCAGCGAATACACTCACGTACATGTTTCCATCCAGCAGTGTCTTCGTCACAGAGAAGTCATACAAGACGCCAGGCCTATATGTCAGCCATGCCTGAGGCTCAACCTTGTAGAATGTGAAGTGGGTGTCGATTCTCCATTTTGCCGGGAGGTTGAATGTGGCGGCCGTTGTTGAGCGGTAGAATCCATATGACTGGTTCAGCGACATCCTGTCTGACGATATGTTATGTACGCCGAATGAGGATACGTTACGCAATGTCAACCATTTCCATGGACGGTATGAGAGGAACAGCTCGCATGACAGTGTCTTCACGCGGCTGATATTGTCGTAAGTCTCAATCAGCTGTGAGCGTGTCTTGTCAGTGTCATAGACGCTCATGATGGCGTTCCGTGTATAACAGCCTATGATGGAAGGATGTATTGACAGCTTCTTGCCATAGTATGAGTATGCCAGTGTCAGGGTGTATGCCCGTGAGTTCTTCAGGTCTGGCGAGCCTTGCGACACGTCGTTGCCGAGCTCTCCTCCCTTGAACGGGTTGAGCATCTGCAGCGACGGGCGTGTTATGCCCGAGTTGAATGCTACTGATAACTCGTTGTCCCAGTTAGGCTGCCATGTCAGCTTCATGGATGGGAGATAAGACATCGACTGCCGGTGGTCGTGAATCTCTGATGATTTGTCGTCGGCGTATTCAAGCTTGTTGGCAATATTCAGCCACAGGTCGTTCTTCTTTGTGAGATACCATATCACGCTCCAGTTAAGCGAGCCGAGTATCTGTGTGTAGTGGTAGCCATCATCATTGTCCATCTCTGGCAGGTTGGCATATTCTGATGCTGACGAGCCTTTCCTTATGTTGGCGTTAAGGGTGAGGTATGTGAATAGCTTTTTCGTGATATTCACTCTCCTGTAGAGCTGCAGATTGTGAGTGTATAGCCGGCCTCTCGTTTTGGATGATGTGGCCGAGCCTGCCGACAGGTCGTCTATCAGATATTCGCGGTTGTCAGGGTTGATAGTGAATCTGTATCCCGCTTTCCATTTTCTGGCCTTGCTGTTCTTGAATCTGCTTGAGTATATCACGTTTGTCTCCAGCGATGCGTCCCAGGTGTCGCTGACGCTCTTGTAGCTTGTCGCTGTGCCGTCGTCCAGGTCTCCATGCTCGTAGTATAGTCTCTCTTTACGCCTGATGCCATTGATATGGAAGTCGGCATACAGCTGTCGCAGTGTGTCCACGTCCCATTCGAACAATGCCCGTCCCGTATGTGTATGCCTGTCCCTGTGGTTCTTGTCCGATAAGATGTATGTTCTGTTCCCGTTCCCGAAGTCGTATTCATGTTTCCATTGCTGGTCTCTTTGTCCCCAAAGCTCGTATGTGTATCCGCCATAGAACTGGACCTTGTTGACCGTTCCCAGCAATGACGCCCCGCCTTGTGCCTTAGGTGTCGTGCCTCCCATACCGTTGATGTTCATGTTGTAGCCATCTATCGACTTGCCTTTGGTGATGATGTTTATCACGGGCGCGCTCTCACCGAATCTTTGGGCTGGGCGGGTGATTACCTCTATTTGCTTTATTTCAGACGATGGTATGCTCCTTAACACTTGTGCGGGGTCGGCGTTCGCTATGTTATACGGCTTCCCGTTCATGTAAATCACGTAACTGCCCTTGCCTGCAACGGTTATCGTCTTGTCGTTGTCCACCATTATCAGCGGGACGCGGTTAAGCGCGTTCAGCAGATTGTCCTTTTGCGCGTACTTGTCTCTTGACAGGTTGTACATGATGCCGTCGTCAAGATTACGCACATACGTCTGGTCGGCCTTCACCACAACCTCTTCCAGTAATATTGGCTCACGGCGCATTGTCAGCTTCACCTCTCGTGCCTTGTTGTCAGCTTCTATCTTTAGGCTGTCTTCGAGAGTATAGTATTTTGCCTTTTCTACCTTCACACGGTAGATACCTCTCGGCAGGGAGACGCTGAATCTCCCTTCAAGGTCGGTAGATGTGCTGCATACTATGCTGTCAGCATTGAATATTGATATGTTTGCGGCATGAACGGGGAAGTCTCCCTCTGCACACACTACAATTCCCTTGATGCTGTCTGCCCATATTGGCATGGCGTTAAGGAGAAGTCCGATGAGCCATATTGCTGTTCTTGCTTTCGTTGACATAGGTTTTGTTGTCTTTATTGTTTGTGTTGTACCCTGTTGTTTAAGGATAGTAACATTGATAATGAGTTCTCGTATCTTGTCGGACAAAACAAGCTTGCATATCGTCCTGTCTTGTTATATGCGTATCTGTTGGCAAAGCATCCTCCTCCACAAATGTATTTTACTTTGCATATCTTGCATGGCATCAGCTCGTCAACACCTGGCATTACATTCGACGAGTCTGCTATGTATTTCAGTTCTTTTATTTCTTTCTTCAACAGGTTTCCCATACAAAACGGCTCGTAATGGAGTGTTTGGCACGGATAAACATTTCCCTTTGCGTCAATGCTACATACTGTTTTAGCAGCTCCACAGCGTATTTGTTTTGATATCCAATGGTTTGCTTGGGGCATGTGCTGACGCATGTCTTTGATGTCTTCTACTTGCTTGTCGAGTTCCACCATCAACGATGTGTCTTCCGGTGATGATGGACATACCGCTGTTTTCTTCCATTCTAACCCATATTTGTCACATAGATTCTTGATTTCATCGACCGACATGTAATTTTTTGCGGTCATCGTTGTTGCTATTGCTATCTTTATTTTCGGGAAATGTTTGGTTAGTAATGAAACGTTATCGAGAAACTGCCGTTTGTTGAAGCCTGCACGTTCGTCACAGTCATTCAGTGAGTCACAGCTTAGTGTTATCTTGTCGATATAGGTTAGAGCCTCTTGTATGTAATCTTTAGAATAATCAAGACAGCCATTGCTTAGTCCTTCTATTATAATTTGAGGATTACGTTCTTTGATGTATTTCAATAATAAATGAGCGAATGATACCAAGAAGAACTCTCCACCAGTGAAGACAATCGTTCTTGCAAATGGCATAATCTTTGAAATTATCATCTCCCATTCATCATAAGATAGCGTTTTACCTCCATTCTTGCGCCATTCCTTATTGTAACAATACGAACAGTTAAGATTGCATTCGTCTGTTAGGTGAATGTAATATGTTGATGGAATATCATTGTTATTTGTGTTCCCACTCTCTGATATCTGCTCGCATTCTAAATCCAAAATCCCCAGCTCGTTAATTGTGTTTGCTGTTCTTTCTACTTCCTTTCTGACATTACCTTCAAATAAGGATAAAACATAATCCTTGTTATCATATGTATATAACAAGTTGAGCAATTCAAACTCCAAATTGTTTAGTCTGAATGCTTTGTGATTAATCGAGTTGTAAAACATGTAATCATCCCCTTGCCTTATTATAAGGAAAGCGGGATTGTAACTGATATGGTATGCCGGTGTATTCCGAATTTTTTTTATGTCCATATGCCTTGATGTATAAAAGGATGTGCCATGTTTCCAATATGGTGACATGCAATACTGTTTTTACCTCTCACCAATAAAAAAATCATGGCACATCCTCTAAAGATCATTAGCGTTCTACATTATGGAGTCACCTCGGTGACTCTTCCTTTGATGCTTCCAATTATGTCCCTGTTTACCTCGAGGCAGTCCTTGATGCAATCCTCTTTCTTGTCTTCTATTGCAACAGTAAAGTTGAATATTCCACCACGAACGTTCTCAAGCCCCTCTTTGATGATGTCAATTTTTGGTATCATGATAGTTCTTTTTTAGATTTATTCCTACTCATATCGCCTTTCGGATTCCGCGCCTTTCAGCAGTCTGGTCTGTGGGATTATTGTCGACATAAACCTTGCTATATTGTATGTTCTACTTCGATTTCTCCCTCTGCATACCATCCTTCTCCTTGTATATGTATGGTGTATGTGCCAAATGTAGAGAATGTGTAATTGGTGTTGAGCGATGCTGAGTAGAATACCTGTGTTCCAGTAGAGTCATGTACATATACTTCAGCGTTCAAAGAGTCAGATCCAATTACAATAATAGTATGTGTCTCTGAATCGTATAATACATCTATTGGGATAAAGAATTTTGATCTATTAATCTCAGTATCTTTACCAATGTCGCTTTTTCTATGAAATTCCAAGAATATATCGCTTTGCTCTGCGAAAGTTGCTTGGGTTAGTGTCATCAACATGCTTAAAATAAGAAATGTTCTTTTCATTTTTTGATTATTTTTTTGATGTTAAGCTGTTGCAAAATTACAATAAAAAAAGTTTTTAACCAAATCAAAAGTTTTACATTTTTATTTTTAATACATTGATACTCAGAGTTATTATAATATTTGTTTTTGAAAAGTTTGCTTTTAGGTATAAAAGTTTTACAGACTTGCCTTATTTGTTTGTAACATGATATTTGTACTACCTTTTACGGCATGTAACATATTCATCTTGTATACTTTTTCAGGATTTAGAGTATGAACGCCATGAGTGTTACATGTTGTGCGCAACCTTCTATGTTGAAAGGAATGCTAAT
>JBJEAW010000046.1:0-5242 GCA_051869435.1 Prevotella sp.
CGTTGAGTCAAACGGAATGGCTTCCACTCGATTTTGCGAATTTATAGAACCACCCGTAAGTAAATTTATGGTTTCCAAAAATCTCGTATGATGAAAATCCGTGAGAATCTGTGGAATCTGCGGGAACCATCTCCGCATGAGCAAACAAATCCGTGAGAATCTGTGGAATCTGTGGGAAAATTCCTCCCTCTCAGCCAAACAAGGCAGGTTCCATGTTTTGTATAGAACCTGCCTTTTCTCATTCACTCCGTCACACAGGGAGTGACAGAGACGTTACTCCGTTGTTGCGGACATTATCACATGTTCATGCCGCCATCAACCTGAATCACCTGACCGCTGACATAGCTTGAGAGGTCAGAAGCGAGATATACGGCTGTATTGGCGATATCCTCCACCTGTCCGGCACGGCGGAGAGGTATCTTCTTTGCCCACTCATTGCGCACCTCCTCAGAGAGTGCTGCTGTCATAGCTGTCTCTATGAATCCCGGAGCGATAGCGTTGGCACGTATGCCCTTGGGGCCCATCTCCTGTGCGATAGACTTTGCGAGGGCTATGAGTCCTGCCTTCGATGCGGCGTAGTTACACTGTCCGGCATTGCCATGAACACCGACAACAGAGGCCATGTTTATTATTGAGCCACCCTTCTGGCGCATCATGATAGGAGTGCAGGCGTGGATGAAGTTGAAAGCCGACTTGAGGTTGACGTTGATGACAGCGTCCCACTGCTGCTCTGTCATACGCAGCATGAGTCCGTCCTTTGTTATACCGGCGTTGTTCACGAGGATATCGATAGAGCCGAAATCATCCTTTATCTGCTTCACAACCTTCTCTGTCTCTGCAAAGTCAGCAGCGTTGCCGGCATAAGCGCGGCATGTCACACCGACAGCCTCAATCTCCTTACGTGTAGCCTCAAGGCCAGCAGCCATATCGTCGTTGAGGACGAGGTCTGTGAATGCGATATTTGCTCCTTCCTGAGCGAACTTCAGTGCTATAGCCTTACCTATACCACGTGCAGCACCTGTGATGAGGGCTGTCTTTCCTGTTAAAAGTCCCATGTTTTATTGTTTTTATTTTTTGAATGTGTTATCTTTGATAAGGGCATATCGTCTTGCCTGCCTCAAGCTTATGATTCCCCGAGACATTCATGGCGTCCTATGCCCAGGCACATCAGCCCTATCTCTGTTTTCCCAGCGCGCCATAGACAAACTTCGCCACCATAGGCCGGGTGTTCACGTTCGTGACATCACGTCCCAGGCGTCCGTATATATACGGCACCTCAAGCCCCTTTATGCAGTAGTGGGTTATGGCGGCTACCAGCTCGACATTGTCGATATCGAACTCTCCGGCGGCCTTGCCTGACGCATACACCCTGCGGAAGAGCTCTATCTCGTCCTCGTCGAAGTTTTTCCTTACCTTCTCCACCATCCAGATATTCCTGAAGAACTCAGCCCTGAGGTTACCGTTCCGGACCACCGTCTCCTTTATCATGCTCAGATGGGTGTATATCAGCTCGATAATCTTGTCCTGAGGCCTCATCCTCATCTCCGCCACCTCGTCGAGCTTGTCAGAGAGCCGCTCAAGCTCATACTCTATCACGGCAGAATATATCTCCTCCTTGCTCTCGAAGTAGGTATATAAGGTGCGGCGCCCTTTTCCTGACGCCTTGGCTATGTCGTTCATCGTTGTGTTCTCAAGCCCGTTCTTGGCGAACAGCTGGCGCGCCACATCGACGAAATTCTGTCGCGTCTTTGATACTGACATAAGTTAAGAGAATAAATGACGTATTATTTGCACACATGGCATATCGTGTGCAAAAGTACTTATTTTCTCAGAAATGACCAAACTTTATCGTCAAAAAATTACGCAAATCAGCAAAAATAGCCCCATTGCAGAAAAAAGTACATGAAAAATTTGCACATGTCAGAAAATCTCCGTACCTTTGCATCCGCTTTTGATACATGAGCCTACAACTCATAATCAGAAGATATATCGCGGAGTGGAGCAGTTGGTAGCTCGCCAGGCTCATAACCTGGAGGTCACACGTTCGAGTCGTGTCTCCGCAACTATTTGGCAAGCCTGACCTATCAAGGTCAGGCTTTTCTATTATCCATCCGGCATCACCCTTCCATCTCCCGCACTCTCATTTCATATCCATTCTACCCCTGTTTTCTCCCTGCACTGACCTCACCCCCATCTTTTCCATTCTGTAAGCAGTATCTCTCGGCCTCCCATTCGTATTGTCTTGCGGCCTCACCCAGTGCATCTTATGGGTCCATTCAGCACTTCCCACGATATTGACGACATCACAATAAATTCATAAGCAAGACCGCCCCTTTTCCTTTCAATCTGTAACCTTAGCGAGTATATCCCGCGATTCGCACGACATCAACCTCTATCGCTCCGTCTCTGTTTTCCAATTATGGGCCATCGGAGTCTTCGGATTCTTCATCCTCTCATGACAACCTATACCCTCATACAATAAGAACTATAAACACAAAAAAACCGTTGACCTCATAGAAGCCAACGGTTGTTTTTCCGTACTGTTCGTTCTGGATTACTCAGCAACTGCAGTGTCAGCAGCAACTGTGTCAGCAGCAACTGTATCAACAGCAACTGTATCAACTGTATCCTGAGCAGGAGCCTGCTCTGTCTTGTTACCACAAGAAGCGAAAGAGATAGCTGCAACAGCTACGAACATAAATACCAATTTCTTCATTTTCTTAAGCTTTTAAAATCTGTAAAACAATCAATTGTTATTAAAACGTTGCAAAGGTACACACTTTTTCAACACCCACCAAGCTTTTTTATGATTTTTTTTACACTAATTTTGTAACTTTTTTCCAACATATTAAATATCAGACATTTACGAATATTAAAATAATGTTAACAAACCCGATGGTTAACAAAAACCACAGTAAGCGGGTGTTTCGGGTGTAGTGTTTACTCTTCGATATTGTCGAGCATATTCTTTATCTTCTGCTGCCAGAATCCCAGCATCCCAAGCTTTGAGAAGCGGTATAGGCTGAGGCTGCGGCTCCATGTGCCGCCAGGTGTCGTCGATGTGAGCTGCTGGCAGACTAAATCACGCGCATTGGTCACTTCTGAGTAGAGGAAAGGCAGCTCATTCCTCTCAAAGCCCATGGTCTGGACGAGGATTGAGGCCATGAGCGATGTCATACGCCTTATATGCAAAGCCGACGTCCAACTGTCAAGCTTCACGAAATCGACCTTGTCGCCTAACGACCTCATGTATCTTCCCAGAGCCATTATGCCTGGCAGGGATATGCCGAGACGCTCTATATGGTTGATATTATATACTATAATGTTGAGGAGGTTCATTGTCTCCACAGAAGTGTCTATGGCATGCCTCTCGTCATCAATGATTCTCTGTCTGCGCCTCTCTTGAAGCTTGTTCACGAAGTGATATACAGCGGCAGAAGAGTATGGCTCAACATTCTCTACATGTCTCATCAGGGTTTCGACCTGCCGCCACTTCCATGCTGACATGGGAGTCTTCTCGACAGCTACGCCGAAGTATTCTGAGCGGAGAGTGGAGAAAAGGTTATCGAAGATTATTTCCTTAGTGCGTTCCATAACTAACAATATTTGTCCAGGCCGTGACATGCCTCGTTTGCCTATCATTTCTTATACGTTCTGCCTGAGCTGCTCATGGCCGAGTCTGAACCGCCTTGGCCTGCCTGTTATTATAGCGAGCGTGGCGGCGCAACCAATAGCAAACGGATAGAAGAGATACGGGACGATGGAAACGGGTGGTATGGCGGCCAATCCTCCCGCTATGAGCAGCTGTGCGCCATACGGAATGATGCCTTGGGCGAAACATGAGAATGTATCAAGTATCGACGCCGAGCGCCTCGGGTCGATATTGAACCGTTGGGCTATCTGCCTGGCAATAGGCCCGACAGTGATAACGGCGACAGTGTTGTTCGCCGTACAGAAGTCCACCACAGTGATGAGCAGCGCGATTGTCGCCTCGCCCCCTTTCGTTCCGCTGACATGCTTTGTGATGCGCCTGATAATCATGTCTATGCCGCCATTATGCCTTACGGTCTCGAGCATTCCACCGGCTAACATGGTGACGATTATAAGCTCAGACATGCCCAGCACGCCATCGCCCATCGCCTTCATCCATCCGAAACAATCATATTCTCCCCCGGCAATGCCTATGATGCCCGTCAGCACAGAGCCGATGGTAAGCACGATCATGACATTAACACCCGCGGCAGCCATCACGAGCACTATCAGATAAGGCAACACCTTGATGTAGTCAACCTCAACGTCATGTGGCGCAGTCGCTGTGCCAGCTCCCAACACGACATAAAGCACAAACATGGATATGGCAGCGGGCGCCACGATATAAAGGTTTGCCCTGAACTTGTCGCTCATCTTGCATCCCTGTGTCTGTGTGGCCACGACCGTCGTGTCGGATATGAACGAGAGGTTATCCCCGAAGAACGCGCCTCCGACGACGACACCTGTCATCATCTCCACGCCTATCCCTGTTGACGAGGCCAGCCCTGTGGCTATAGGGACAAGGGCGGCCACAGTGCCAACACTTGTGCCTACGGAAAGCGATATGAAGCAGGCCGCGACAAAGATTCCTGCCATAATCATCTGTGGAGGAAGCAGCGACAGGGCCAGGGAGACGGTATTGTCTATGCTTCCCATAGCCTTTGCCGACGACGCGAAGGCTCCTGCGAGGATGAAGATCCATATCATGAGCATCATGTTCTCTGAGCTGGCGCCCTTTGAGAATATCCTGATACGTTCCTGAAGTGTCTTGCCCCTTGTCGTCAGTATGCCGACAATGCCTGACACGAGGAAGGCTATCGTTATGGGGACTTTATAAAAATCGCCCATGACGATGGAGACAAAGAGATATATGATGATGAACGTAAGAAGTGGTAGTAGCGACATTTGCTGGATAGTTTTGTGTTCATGTGGTTTCTAAGCCGTAAGGCCAAGGACCTATTTTCCACTGAATGTATATTATATATGGGTGGTTCTAAAAATTACCACCATAGATATATCCTCAGAGTGGGGTATGTGTTGTGTCGTCTTTATCTCATAGACGTTCAGGTGTCACGACCATTAGCGCTGTACACGCCACTAAGCATAACGGCATGCCACATATCCAGAGGAGTCTGGCCTGGGCATGCCGTTATGTTGAGGGATGTTCTATAAATTAAACGATTAATAATCAACGTATTAGTTGCATATTTCA
>JBJEAW010000047.1:0-5148 GCA_051869435.1 Prevotella sp.
CCATCTTTGCACGGTAAATTATCTCACAAGAAAAAACGCTGCGGAATTAAGGTTTCATAACAAACCATAATGTTTTTTACATGGAAGAGCCAACAGCTTCACGATGTGTAAGGCTATACCAGCTTTGTTTTTCACGATAATAACCATGTTGCCACAAAAAATCATTTTGCATTATCTTGCATGGCTTATAATGCGAAAAACACTGATTCCATCGACAAAATAGGGGCTCTGATGAAAGAAAATGCATGTCTTGTGAATGGAGAAAGAAAGATTTTGCAAGAATCTTGAAAGATAATGCAAGGACTTTTCTTTTGGCCATTCTTAACTTTGCAGCTGTAAAGACAGAGGCCGCGTACACCATGCTTCTTCACCCGAAGCTCCGCCCCTCTTGATGCCGAGGGCTCATGATGAATGTGCGGGACACACATGATGGTGAGGGTAAAGGCTATAGTACGGAATCACCCGGTTGCTGTCGAACGAAAGAACAACGCATCAATAACCATTTAAAAAACATATAGCAATGAAGATCAAGAACAACATCCTTACCGTTGCACTCACCGCAATGATTCTCTCAGCAACGCCGGCACCATAGTTGATATCGCATCCCTGAAGCTAAGCGGCTGCAAGATAGCCTCACCTGTGAACGCAATCTACAGCTCCAGCAAGCACGCCATGTGCTATAAAGGGCTCAATGACATCATCTGCGAGGATATCGTCGTGAGCACCACCACCGCCATCGAAGGCACAGAGACAAACACCGCCGCCACACCTGCCGCCGGACAGCGCCGCGCGACGATGCAGAAAGGCGTGAACATCGTCCGCATGAGCGACGGCACGACACGCAAGGTGATGATGAAATGACTCTAACAAACAATCCCAGCCCCAGGCATCCGCAGAAATGACAGATGCGGGGGCTGGGATTGGCACCTCATATAGTCGGGGCTGAGAAAAACATCAGATTCTCAACGGTTTATAATCTTTCATTACTGTCCGGTAAAACTATTTGGGTACAATCTCATATTTTTGCCGTAGAACTTATCGGACAAACAATTGCTAAACAAGCCCCGATGGGGCGCGACTGTTAGAACCGATGCCAAGCCGAATGGCATGAGTTTACTCAATGGCTGAGGCGTGAAAGGCTACGGGTAGGCGAGCGTAGCTCGGGAGGCTTGTCATTTTGAATCCACAGACCGCAGGGAGGTAAGGTGGGGTAGTTATATACCAGGAGGAATACCCACAGAAGGGCGACACACGTCCACAAGGCATATAAGTCCATAGTATATAGAGAGTCAATTGGCGTATATCGCCCCGTCGGGGCTTATAAGCATAAAACAGCTGATAGCCACAAAAAGCATGTTGGTTCCATGCATGGAACCAACATGCTTTACTATTCACGTGAGAACGTTATCCTCTGACTGCTGACCGCTTACAAACCCAGCGTAAGTATGCAGTGTGTCTTGTATCATAGCTTTCTCAATATGCTATGAGCGGCCAAAGGTCACGGATATGCTTCTCCGGGTCCCATTTGTTGTGGAATGTCCAAGTGGCAGTCGTTGAGTGGTATGTGCCAGGCTCGGCACTCTCCTGTATGTTGTCGTTGAGCCATCCCGAGTGTCCTCCTTCGCGTGTGCAGAAGAGATAATAGACTCTCTGCCCCCACGGACATGGGTCGAGCACCTTGTCTGAGTAGGCATACTGTATATCAGAATCGAGGACATTCTTCGAGAGACGGCAGTTTATGAGGTAGAACATCGAGTCATGGTGCCAGCGTCCGAGTTTTGTCGGCGTTGCAGCATCGAACGTCGAGTTTGTTATGACGAGTTTCTTCGTCTTGTCTCCCCTGCCGTCGTGCCATATCATAGCATGTCCGTCGCCATAGAAACGGCAGCGTGTGGCGTAGCACCATCCTCTCGGGCATAGGAAATCGACGCCTTTGCAGCGCAAGTCAAGGTCGGCATGATAGTACATGGCGTCCTCTCTCTTGCCGTCGGCCCACAGACTGAGGGCATCGTTGCCGTCGGCCCAAATGTTTGAGTTGATGATGATGGTATGGCCGGCACGTCCGAAGACAGCCATCTGATGGCGTGTGTCGCCTGGCTTGACGGCAGTCCCATAGTTATTGTATATTGTCAGTCCTGTTATGAGACAGCTGTCAGCCTCCTCTGTCAGCACCACCACGCCGTGGTGGACATCCCGCCCACGGTATGTCTTCACTTTCCGTGTGTCGTCTGTCTCCGCCAGCCTGATGATGGTATTATCGCGGTCTTCTCCCACAAGCACTATGTTCGGCTTGTCGATAATTACCTTCTGCTCGTACAAGCCCTTGCGTATGAATATGGTATATGGCCTTGCGGGATGCTCCGGCGCACGCTCTATTGCCGTCTGTATGCTCTCGCCAGGACTCACCACAGCGTCATAGTCGCCCGGCTTGTGGACAGGTTTGCGGTTGAGGGTTATGGTGCCATTCTCGTTACATCCCTTTGTCTGCAGGGATATACTTACCCTTTTCTTGACATTGTTCTCTTTGGCCCAGCGCTCATAACGGCTGTAGAGGAAGGAAGGGCCGTCGGTGTACCATCCATATCCTAAGCGTCGCTCGAAACCTATGTCCTGCATGTCACGGCGCGGTATGCCGTCGCGGTCGCACACGAAAGGCTCGTTATGCTCAAGGTCATAGAAGCGCGCCCATATAGGTTTGGCATCGCTGTCTGCCACAAGGCGTGCATCGAGATGATACATATCGTCGAAACTTCCTGTGCGCTCGACACGCAGCCCTGTCAGCTTGTATTTGTCGAACCATGCCATCGCACCGTTTACCGCCTCCTGTATCCGCTTGTCAGGGTTAGGGACAGACATCAGCACAGCCACAAGTCCCGCACTCTCTGCCGTACAGAACGACGGCAACTCGAAGGCACGTGCCGGGGCTGGGACGAATGTCTCATGGTCATGCTGCTGGCACCATACCGTCGGTTTCCCCTTAACACGTATCTGTGTCTTGAGGATGCAGTCAATCGCCTTGTCGAAAGAGGCTTTAACAGCCTCCTTCCCTGCATCGTCCATAATGTCCCCGTCAAATGGCCATGTAGAGGTTGTGATGTCACGGAACAATCTCAGTATGTTGGCCATATTGCCGTCATTATATGTTATATGTACCTGATAGCCTTTCGGATCGGGCCAGAACTGTGGCCAGCCGCCGTTGTCATACTGTCCCGACAGCAGGTATCTGACAGCATCGCGCACAGCATCTCGGAACCTTGTATCGTGGGTTGCAGCATAGAGGCGTGCGAGGAATGACATCTCGGTCGTCGTGGCATCGTTATCTACAGTGGAGTCGTCGGTGAGGCTTTTGTCACGCATGACGGCCTCACGCTCGTCGTCTGTCAGCGTACTTACCATATCTGTGTTCTTCGGCCATCCACCTGTGACGCGCTGGAACAGCAGCACCTGTTCTCCTATACGGCGTGCCTCCTGTGTGGAATAATACTCTGCCGTCTCGCCACGCACAATGCGTTTGAGGGATTTTCTGTCTTTTGCTTGCGCCATGATACATGTGGCGAAGATGAAGAAAATTAAGATTGTAATTCTCGATTTCATAGTATGTTAGGTTATTATGGTGGGTTCTATTAATCACCTCCCTACGGTCAGAGGATCAGGAGGACAAGTCTCCCACCGTCAGAATTTTCATTCATTTGGGGTTGACTTCGTCTTCCTCCTCCTCGCTCGGAATAACAGGAGCAAGTTATGCTCTCCTCTCGCTTCGTTCGTTGGTTGACGTTCTGCAGTCTTTCGGATTCTTTTCGGTTCAAATCGCAAATCGAATAGGTCACGTAGCCCACTATGCTCCCTCTTCAACTTGTAATTTGACCTCGAAAATAAATGCCGTAATACAACAAATATCGTGCAAACGAGAGGAGACGCCAAGCATGCTTGGATTATTCCGCGTGCAGCCGATATTATCTAAAGCTGATTAATAGAATCCACCTTATATTAATGCATGTCGGTTTTTCTCTGATTGACAAAAACGTGAAACACATGTCTGTATTCCGCTTGTAACATGCCGCAACGATCATGCTTATGTCATTCTTGCCGTATGCGGGCCATTGTTTCCGTCTCACAGAGACGCGCCCCCTACTCTTTTGTGATATAGCGTTTCCAGTAGGCCATGAGTATTGTGGTCAATGGGAGGGCTACAATGAGTCCGATGAAACCCAACAGCGAGCCCCATACAGAGAGCGAGAGGAGCAGTATGGCGGGATTCATGCCCATAGCTTTTCCCATGACTTTCGGGGTCACTATCATGTCCATGATGACCTGCACGATGCAGAACACGGCGAAGGCCGAGAGGAATATCACCCAGAAGTTCTCGCCCGTGTCGGCCGCCTTGAGCAGGGCGAGGAACGCTGTCGGTATGAGGGCGAAGGTGTGCAGGTAAGGCACGAGGTTCATAATGCCGACCATGATGCCGAGACCTATGGCCATCGGGAACCCTATTATGGTGAACCCTATGCAGAAGAGTATGCCCATGATGAGCGACACCATGCCCTGCCCGCGTATGTAATTGTTCAGCGCCACCTCGACATCGCCCATCAGCGACTGCCAGAAAGGCCGGTTGTCAGCGGGGAATATCTTCAGCCACCCCTTTGTCAGATATTCATAATCGAGGAGTATGAAGAACGTATACAGGAGCGTGATACACGACCCTATGAGGCTGTACATGGCGCTGAAGGTCTGTGTGACGAATGTCACGACGCCCGGCGCGGTCTTCTTCAGCAGCTCCGAGAAGTCTCGCGAGTGGAAGAAGGCGTCAATCTCTTTCCTGTTCTCCATCATCACATTGTCCAGGGCCTCGGGGATGCTCGTGATATTCGCCTTGAGGTGTATGTAGTGGGTCACGATGTTGCCGAGCTTCTCAAACTGCTCAACCATAGGCGGCACTATGGCCCATACCACGCCAGCCAGCACTGCGGCGACAGCTATCATGGAGATGATGATGGCGAGAGCACGGACACGGATGTGCATACGGTTCTCGACAAACTTAACGACAGGGAAGATGAGATAGGCCAACAGCCACGCTATGAAGAAGGGGAGCAGTGCACTGCTGAGATAATTGACGAGCCAGAAAACGCTGAAGACAATGGCAAGGACTAT
>JBJEAW010000048.1:0-5124 GCA_051869435.1 Prevotella sp.
GTTGTCACCACAATAGGGTAGTCCCAATTCTCTGTGGCAAGCTTTGCCTTGTGCTGCATAGCCTTGCTTTTGAGAGACTGCGGGTCGAAATTGCTATGATGTTCCAAAACCGCTTCCTCGCCGAATATCTGTTTCAGTATGGAAGCTGTCTGCACTATAATACTTGTGTATGGAATGGCGATGATTATCCTTTTCATACCGTTATGTACAGCATGACGTAATGCCCAAACGAGAGAAGATAAAGTCTTGCCGCCACCAGTAGGAACCGTCAGACTATAAAATCCTTTTTCCATATCAGACATGCTTACGCACCTCTCCTGTACTTGTCTTCTGATTGTGTTAACCTCAGACTTGGCACTTCCTTTCTGAAGGTTATCAATGTAAGCCTCCAATAAAGGCAAAAGATCTTCCAACTTGATGTCATTAATACGCTTACGGGCAGACTCTTCATCCATGAACAATTCCGTGTCAAGATAATCGGCATCCACAAGGCACGAAAACAACATCCTCGACAAATGATTTGCATCCGGTCTCATTCCCTTGCATCCTTTAATTGGGGACAATGAAAAAGGTGGAAG
The DNA here is from genome assembly GCA_051869435.1 of Prevotella sp. Lineage (GTDB taxonomy): Bacteria > Bacteroidota > Bacteroidia > Bacteroidales > Bacteroidaceae > Prevotella. The sequence goes on from JBJEAW010000048.1 coordinate 579, forward strand.
GTTAAGTTGTATTTTCTCCACGCATCTGTTAACGTCTGATGGTATCTCTTGCCTCAATGCTTCTTCAATCTGGCAATAGTCATGCAATCCAGAATGATGTGACATTATCTGATTACATAGCAGGCTTTCTGAGCCATTACCATATATGCTTTTTGCAAGTAATCCTCCCACAAAAGCATGATAATGTTCTCCTGAGACTCTCAGTTCCGGACGGAATCCACTGTTCTTCATGATGTATTCTTGGAATGTCTTTTGCTCCTTCCCTTTGTCATGAAGAAGTCCAAGCACTCTTCCCCAACTTCCCATACTGAACTCGTTAGCAAAACTTTCCGCCAGCTTTGCAACTCCATTAAGATGGTCTTCATTGCTTTGGAATACATATCCCTCTCCCGTATCACTCTTTTTGACGTGAGAGATGTATTTGGGCATTGATGAATCAAGTTCCATATCAATCGTTATTTGAAGGTTCGACATCATTGTCCAAGAAGCCTTGGTCTTTTTGTCCTTCAAAGAACCTCTTTGCAGAAAGCGGAGACATCACTTTGCGGCCAGTCTTGGCTTCCAGCTGTTCGCGAGCCACTCTTGCCACATCACCACCATCGGCGGCACACTGCATGTTGCCCTCCAACATTTGGGGATTCTTGGATTTGGTGATGCTTGTAGTAGAGAGTTCTGCAAGCATGTTCAACACTAATTCCTCATTGGTCATGTTGTCACGCAGATTCTCTTTCTTCAAGCCTTTGAACTGCCTGTATTCCTTGGCGGTCTTACCTGCCCAATGCTGACAGATGATGTCGGTAAGGGTGGCATACTGAACGTCTTCTTCCACATTGTGGAGTTTCCATTGGTCGGTCAGGTCCTTGCGTATCTCTATGCTTTTGAGGCGTTGGTTTATCCAATTGTCTGAGTAGCCAAGACGCTTGTAGTCCATCATGGCTTGCTGGATGCTCAGCTCGGGGTCTTGAAGTTGGTCGATACGTTCTGAAGCCACATGTGCCAACCATTGTTTGATGGGCTCTGCCTTGTGAGAAGGAATGGACTGGATAATACGGAAGAGTTGCTCTGTATCAGCCACATCGGTCAGTCTCATCTTGCCATCAGCAGCACGAAGCTTCAAAGCGTTACAATTTGTAACGGTTTCATTGCCCTCCTTTCTTAAGCGGTTTTTTAATACCCTCCAATATGTTTGTGGATTCTCACTATCTGTAAGCACACCCACCACGTCAACAATAGAGAAGTACCACTTCTCCTGCTCATCGTCCCATGCGGTACGAATCTTTCTATCTTCAAACAGTTTCGGCATTTGATGCTTTGTCATAGATTTATTCACAGTTAGACTGTTCGTGCTTTGGCCAGTGAGCTGAAGCCCATTTTTTACCGTGTTCTGCCAACCCATTGATTGAAGCACGACGGAACATAACCAAGCCAACAAATTACATTGCAAAAATAATAATAATATTTGAAATCCAAAAAACTTCAGACAAAAAGAATCCAAAAGTTAACCAATATTGACACGATTTCTCAGCAGAAATTAGGCAGACAAATTTTTCCATGACAGCATAAAAGCCTCAGGTGGTTAACATGGACGGCGTGACACCTGCGCCGTGATGAGCCGGCAGCCTCCTTTTCATATGCCGTATAAAGAGAGCTGACAAGCATCATTCGCATGAGGCAATACAGCCAAAGAGAAGTATGGGTACGGCATGAGAACAGACACCATATCTCCCGTGACACAGCTTTCCACTTCAGCCGTTGACAAATTGTCACCGGTTGAAGTGGCCTTTTGTTCCTTGCTCATTACGTTCTGACACGTCAGGACTGGCTGGCTACTTGTCTGGCCGGGCCGGAGGCGGCGGAGAGTGAAGAGTGAAGAGGGTGAGGGTGAGGGGATTTGGTGGAAATAGGTCATATTTTTTTATAAAACGTTGTCTGTTACAATTTTATTCACTATCTTTGCAGTATCTTTCTTCTACAGGAATATCATTTCTTATCTTACCTGTTAGGAATCGCAAAGTTTTCATGCTTCCTCGCATATGAACCGAAGTGGTAAGAAAAGGCATGAAACGAGACAGAGGCGTGAGGGATGCATAGCATGGTTAGCATCCGGCCTTAAGGTGAAAAAGCAAGAGAACGTTGATGGGCAACAGCGAATTTGAGACATTCTTCAAAGACAACTATATCAAGGCTTGCAGTCTTGCCTTCAGTCTGGTGAGAGACGAGGAGGCGAGCAGGGATATTGTGTCTGACGCCTTCGAGCAGATGCTGGCCGTATATAAGACCGACGGCACACAGAAATGCAACGCCGGATACCTCTTCACCACCATCCGCAACAGATGTCTCAACCACGCGCGCAAACAGCACGCTGTCGATAAATATTACCAGGCCATGATCCACGCAAACGCTAACCACCCGTGGGACACCGCCACCATGCAGGAATGGGTGGACAAGGTGGAGGCGATAATGGAGGCCATGGACGACCTCACGCCGAAGACACGGCAAGTGATGATGGCCTGCTTCATAGAAAGGAAGAAATACAGCGAGACGGCCGAGGATATGGGCATAAGCAAGAGCACCGTGAAGAAACACGTCATGCAGGGACTGGCCTACCTGCGCGGCAGATTCAAGGAAGAGCCCACATGACAGTCTTCAAGCGACGGCAACGGTGCATGTATGGAGGGGAAAAATCATGGAATATCGCTCCATGGCCGCCCATGGTATCCGTGTGACAACACATCGACAAGCAATGGACGCCCATGGGTATCAGCATGAAGCGTCACAAGGACAAGACTGACTATGGCCATCGTGAAAAACAACGAGGACACTGGACATCATACCCCCCCCGATACACACCTCTTTTAGTTAAAATAGCATAAATCATCATGTATTGGGGGTGTCTAACAAGGTGTCCATCGTGTTTAAAACATGTATAGTTAAGGGAAATATATTAATGGCAGAAACAGAGGACAAGAAACTGGAGGCACTGCTCGACGCATTTGTCGGTGAACAGCCAGACGCCGGGGACACTACCGCGAGCCAGCAGGACGAGGAGAAATGGGACGACGAGAGCGTCTCGTTCCTCCATGCTGTCGATGTGGCCTGCAACACGAAATATGCCGGGCTCTTTGATGCCGACAAGGCATGGGAGGCGTTCGCCGCACGCGAACGCAAGCCTCGTCATGCCCGCCGCCTGTGGATTGCCGGGCTGACAGCTGCCGCCGCTATTGTGGCCGCTGTGGTCATGATGCTCTGGGGTGGACTGCAAGAGGACACTGTGACGGCTGAGGCTGAAAGCGTGGAAGCGGCACAGAAGGAATTTGTGGCCAAGACAAATGACCACAGCCTCAGCCAGACGGAAGACGTGAAGACAAGGACGATGGTCTTCAAGACTGGCGTACAGGATATCAGGACAATAACCCTCAGCGACGGAACAGAGGTGACACTCAACGCACGCAGCGAACTGAGATATCCCGAGCGCTTCACTGGAGGAGAGCGCAGAGTGACGCTGAAGGGCGAGGCATACCTGAAAGTTGCGCCTGACAGCAGACACCCCTTCGTCGTGCAATGTGGCAAGATATCGGCCCGAGTGCTGGGCACGGAATTCAACATGAGAGGTTATGACTGGAAGGAGGCCCATGTGACTCTCGTCAGCGGACGGGTGGAAGTGCTGGCTGCCGACAAGAGGGTGGTCATGAAGCCTTGTCAGGATGTATGGCTGAACGGGAACGAGCTTATGGTGAACGATGTCAACCCGAAAGACTTCACGAGCTGGCGGCAAGGCATATTCTACTATGACAACGCGTCGCTCCAGGATATCCTTCAGCAGATAGGCAACTGGTATGGTGTCAATGTGGTCTGCACGGAAGAGTCGCTCCTGAACAAACATTACCACTATATGTTCCACACGACTGACAGCCTTGAGCACGTAATCAGCCTGATACGTGAGACATCAGAGGTGGAAATCAGCCTGAGGGGGAACACTATCTACGTTGAATAAGCCGGACAGGCTTTGAGGATATTGATACTCATGCGCCTTTTCCCGCCAAGCCAAAGCGAGTTTGCCCTTTGGCTTGGCGGGAAAAGGCGTTTTTATATGCGGGGATAAACAGCCCGTAGAACTCGATAACGGGGAATGGGGGGAAGTGAATGGCGCAGGTTAATGTCAGGAACGGCAGTGAAAGCGATGATAAGAAAAACTTGGCACGGTTTCCGGGGCACTCGGGAAATCCTGTGTCAACTGGAAAGACAAAAACTTAAAATCAACCCCTTGTGCTTGATGCAAAAATGTCTCTTGCGAGCCATCGATGATGTAGCTGTCTGAAAATCCTTGAGCGAGCTCAGATATTTTCATCCATCTACATCATCACCCTATCGGGTTTAGCATCAATCACAAGGCAATAAACATGAAAGGCTGTGCAAACGAGAGCAGAGGCAAAGCTTGCTTTGGCTATGCCGAAATATCGTGCAAGCGAGAGCATAGCCAAGCAAGCTTGGCTATGCCGAGTGCAGCCGATATTCAACGAAGTTAACCCAAGTTTGATATTCTATT
>JBJEAW010000049.1:0-5122 GCA_051869435.1 Prevotella sp.
TAGCCCATCCAGCCGAAGATGTCGATGTTGTCCCACGACTCCTTGTTGTCGTTGCGTGGAGGATAGTAGTTGATGCGCACCTTGTGATAGTAGTCGGTATAGAGGTCTGGCTGGTTGTCTGCCACAAGGATCGACTCGAGGGTTGAGAGTTTTGACACCTCCTTAGTGCGGAAATTGGCAGGCTCGTCGAGCACGAGGCCGTCACGGTTGCCGAGGATGTTTGTCGAGAACCATCCGTTCAGGCCGAGGCATCGTGTGCCGATGATCGGCGCGAAGCCTGACTTGACGAGTGTCTGGCCTGTCTTGAAGTCCTTGCCGCAGATAGGCAGCTGTGTCTTCTCGGCCATCTCCCACATGGCTGGGATATCGACAGTGGTGTTTGGTGCGCCCATGATGAACGGCGCACCCTCGGCGAGAGCGGCGTAGGCGTAGCACATAGACGGTGCGATGTTCTCGACATCATTGGCCTTCATAGCCGCCTCGAGATGCTCGAGAGTGTCGTGCACAGCCATGTTGACAGGCACATAGACCTCTGTAGAGGCTGCCCACAGGACGACGATGCGCTCACAGCCATTGGCGGCCTTGAACGTGCGTATGTCCTCACGTATCTGCTCTGTCATGTCCCAGCGGTCCTTGCAGTCCTTCACGTGTGTGCCGTCAAGACGCTTTGCGAAGTTCTTGTCGAACGCCGCCTTCATAGGGACGATGGCCTTCAGCTCGTCTTCCACAGGGATGATGTCCTTCGCCTTGAGCACGTCGGCGTTGACAGCAGCCTCGAAGGCGTTGGCTGGATAGACATCCCATGTGCCGAAGACGATGTCATTAAGGTCGGCCATAGGGACTATCTCGTTATAGTGGAGATACTTCTTTTCTTCACCCTTGCCAATACGTATCTTGTCGTATTGGGTCATAGAGCCGACAGGCTTGGCAAGCCCCTTGCGGGCCATGAGCACACCTGTCATGAATGTTGTGGCAACAGCACCATTGCCGACAACGAGTACACCAAGCTTGCCTGAAGCTGGCTTAACATTCGATTGTGCCATAGATTGGTTGTTAATTAATGAATAGTGAGAGAGTTTTTTCAGTTATCCCCACTCATGGTTATAATGGGGAGACAGGGCTTCGAGCATGTTGCGCCCCTATATATCTGGTGTCTTTTCCTTTCTGGCTTATCGGTCCAACCATGCCGCGACATTGCCGTATGCCTTCCGCACAGGGGGGACACGCAGCAGTACCGTCTCGAACAGCACCACGCCGATGATGGTGGTCATGACGCCCAGCGTGACATCTATTATATAATGGTGGCAGCTATAGACGGCCGAGAACCATATGCCTACCGACACAAGAGCCAAGACTATCTGCCACGGGCGGTTGTCCCTGACCTTCAGCGCATAGAAGAAAGCTATGGGGTTATAGGCCGCATGGAGCGAGGGGATGGCCGCGAAGACATTGGCGTTCTTCCCATAGATAGAGTGGAAGATGTCAGTATGGAGCAGGCGGTCGAAATGCTCGAAGCCTGCCACATTGCCAGGAGTGTTGACGACTGGCGTGAAGCCATACTCTATGACATACCATGGCGGCGAGGCGGGATGGATATAATATCCGGCGAAGCCGACGAGATTGACTATCAGGAACGCCGATGTCAGGCGTATGGCCAGACCGCCATGCCCCTGCCATTGCAGGACAAGGGCATACGCCACAGGCAGCGGCACCCAGCAGAGATACAGCAGCCCCGAGAGGATATCGAGGACAGCGGTATGGTTTATGCGGAAAAACTCGCATGGCGTGAGCACAATACCGTCGGCAACCTTGATGCCGAAGAGCTGCTGCTCCAGACGATAGACGCCCTCGGTATCGATGTCGTTGAAAAGATAGTTGGGCCACTCGCCAAGGAGGAAGTATGTCGCCCCGAACAGCCCTATGGGTATCAGCACGACGATATACCTCATCATGGCTCTAAGCATAGTGTTTGCATTCATCTCATCTGGCGCTTTACATGGGCTATACGCTGGAATGCTGTCCAGTTGGCAAGGACAGCGATGATGCTCTGCGTGACGATGACAAACCACAAGGCGTCGAACGACACGAGAGGCTGCATGAAGCCCGCGAGTATCATCCCGACGATTGTCACCACAACACGCTCAGGGCGTTGCATCAGCCCCACCTTACACTCTATATCAAGCCCCTCGGCACGCGCGCGGACATAGCTGACCATGATGCTGCCTATGAGCGAGAGGAAAGTGATGACGGCGCTGCCCGGCTTGTCGGTCTGCATGAGATAGAACGCGAGGCCCGAGAGGGTCAGCAGCTCACAATAGCGGTCGAGGACAGAGTCATAGAATGCCCCGAATGTCGAGCACATGTTTGCCGTGCGGGCCATATACCCATCTACCATATCCATTATTGACGACAGGATGATGATGATGCCGGCCCATCCGAGATATGTATAGTCGCCGGCCTCGCCCTTCATGGCGGCATAGACAAGGATGCCTGCTCCGGCAGCATTGCCCAGCATACCTATCGTGGTGACAACGTTAGGCGTGATGCCTATCTTGACTGCGGCACGCACACCAGGGTCGATGACCCTATATACAAAGTGTTGTATGCCTTCACGTAATGTTGAGTAGAATGACATTAATCCAATTATTACAATGTTAACCTTTAAGGTTGGCTTTCAGCTTCCTCCCAATACTTCCCGTTGGCCAGTGGGTTCAGAGGACAAGTCTGTCACGATAATTTATTTCCCGAATTAGCGAATTATCGAATTTTGTCACGCTGGGGGGGGGACAAGTCTCATGACAAAAAAGCCTCCGTGACTGTCCGTGGACATCCGTGTGACACGAATAATTCGCAAATTACTTCCCGCTGGTCAGTGGGTCCAGAGGACAAGTCTCGTGACAATAGGAACCTCCGTGACCGTCCGTGATAATCCGTGTGATACAGGTCGGTGAGGCCAGAGGACAAGCCTCGCGCCTCTCTCCCTGTCTGCCATGCTCACAGGGGGCGGCTTTTATACGTCGTTAGGGCGACTACGGGGTAGTCTTTTCAGGCTGTCTCGTGGGGGGCTTTCCTGTAAACGAAGTATTTCTGCATCGTGTAGTTCCATCCCACAGCGACGAGGACGGCTATGACAGCCTTAACCACAAGCACCATCGTGAGTCCTGTCTGGACATCGTGGTGCCACAGCTCAGAGAGGCTCTTTATGCCTTTCACGCCCCATTCCGTCCCTGTGGTGTTGAGCAGGACGCTGCCTGTCCATACGAGGGCGTACCGCCAGATGACCCCGCGCTTGGAGCGTGTCGTGCCACGGAATGTCCAGTTATAGTTAATGAGGCAGTTGGCCATGCCTCCACATACGGCGCCTGTCACCGTGCTCGCCACGACATGTCGTGTCATCTCGAAGACAAGGGCCGTGATGGAGAAGTCGGCCGCTGTCGATATGAGCGACGACATCTGAGCCTCGCTGAATTCCTTTACTCCGCTCTTGCTCATGCTGCGACAGATGATATTATGTTAGACACAACGCCACGGAAAGGAGCCTGCGACCCTGCCTGGCTTAACGTCACGGACACCGCGAGATGGCCGCCGGCTATCCATCTGACAGCCATCAGCACAATGGCGCCATACACACCGGCGAGGACATCGTCGAGCATCACGCCCCACCCTCCCCTCATATGGCGGTCGATATGGCGGCAGCCGAGGGGCTTCCAGATATCCATAATGCGGAAAAGGAGGAACGCCGCGAGGACATAATACCACTCTCCCGACGGCGGGACGGCCAGGAGCGTCACCCACACGCCCACTGTCTCGTCGATGACAACACGCGAGGGGTCGGCCCCCCAGTATCGCTCAAGCCGGTTGATAGGGGCTATGCTCATCAATGTCACGCCGACGATGAGGACGAGGGTCAGAGCCAGCACATAGGTATATGACGGCAGAAGCCACGCGTAGAGCCACCACACAAGAGTGCCGAAGACAGCGCCTGCCGTGCCTGGCCCCCACGGCCAGAAGCCGAAACCGAGACTCGTGCCTATAATTATATCGGCAACAGAGGGTCCCTTCTGCTGCCTGTCTGTTTTCTCCATGATTAAATCGTTAGAGGGAGACGAGGGAGACAACCATGCGGAGGAAGCTGGCAGCGTGGACAGTTCCCTGCTCTGACGGAGACATGAAGCCGCTTGTCTTTGCGTCTGTCATCATGCGGCACGACAGGCAGCATGGCATCATAAACCTTACACACCTACGCTGTTTTCATTTCCCCTGTACGATGCTTACGCCTTTCCGTGAGCCAATGCCTTGACAGCCTTTATCCGGCAGCAGTGTTCATGGCTGATGTCCCGAAAAGCCAGCAGTAAATTGAAGCTGTACGGAAACGCATGAAAAACACGCTATTCCCCAGCGCACAACATCCCTTACCCTCATAAAAGTATATTTTAGATGCAAAATTATAAAATTGGGGAAGAGTAACGAAAACTTTCTTTGCTTTTTGGGTGTTAATTAAAGAAAATTAACCCTGTGCGCTTAGAATTGTGATTTCCGCATGAGAGATACAGCCTGAGGCCATGTTCTTCGGCCTGATAGGAAGTTCAGGGGCATATCGCTCCTGAAGGAACAGATTTCGCTACCACATTTCACGCCATGCGGTAAGCTCCTCTTTCCCGCAGGCCATATAATATCCCGCCGCCGCCCACGTCCGCCGCTCACGTCAGATTGCGGCATCGGCCACCTGCCCCATGCGCATCAAAGCTCCGTCTGTCATTGCCTATTCTGTCCGCTCACCCTCTCCCGTACCCTCTCGTCTGTGCCTCGTCTCTCTGCCAGCGCCACGCCCACCCGTCTTCATCCGCCATGCCATGCCCGCCCATGTCATGCCCATACTATGATTATATGTGGGTGACAATACCACTCCCCGTGAGAGAGGACATTAGGGATTATCAGCCGCGCGATGCTGCATAACGATTCCAAAGTACATGTATGATAATGTAAAGACTGAGTAATTACAATATAATCGCTAAGTCTTTACATCGTAATTACTCAGTCTTTACATCGTAATTACCCAGTAAACGCATCACGGTACGCCATGCCTCGCGGCTTATGATGTTGCAGGTGAGGGCATGGGAGG
>JBJEAW010000050.1:0-22466 GCA_051869435.1 Prevotella sp.
TTGTTTCTCAGACACTTGGATTTCTTGCAAGTTTTTTTGCTGCGGAATTAAGGGACTATGCAAAAGTATGATATTCCTGGATAAATAACAAGTTAATGACTTTTCTTTTCCCGTCCGTTAACATGTTTTAGCTGACAGTCAGGTATCTCTTGTCCTATTTACTGGACAGCCACGTATCTCTATACTAAGCTGTCGGTAGCTTAAATGATGCGACAGCCATAACCTCAGAAAGGAGAGCAGGTTCATGTCCTGCTCTCCTTTCTGAGGTTATGGCTGTTTATATATTCGTGTCCGGTAAGTCACTGTTATTCTGCCGGACACCATTGTTTCTTCTTATATGTGCAGGTTGATGTCTATGCCTATCTGCAGAGGCTTGGCGTGCTGCTCATATCCGCGTTGCGCGCTCTCGAAGTAGAAGGTGTTATACTTGGTGTCGGTCAGGTTCTTTCCCCACAGCCGGAGGGTCAGGTGTCGTGTCTCGAGCGTGGCGGCCGCGCCGAGCGTGGCATAGAACGGCTGGCAGACATTGTTCGCCTCTGTCCAGTATATCTTTCCTGCCGCTGAGGTGTTTGCCGACAGTGTGAGGCTCTTCGCCCATGGGCTGTGTAGCGGTATGCTGTATGCGACATCGGCTGACAGAGTGTGGAGAGGCACGAAAGGCACATAATTGCCAGAGTAGTCAGTATCGTCAGACACGGCATAATCGCTGAATGTGGAGTGGGTGAAGCCATAGTTGGCGGCGAGTGTCAGGCGCGGTGTCGCCGCATAACGTAGCGACGCCTCCACGCCATAGCTGCGGCTGCGTCCGGCATTGACCATCATGCGGCCGAGTCCTGTCGGGGCGAAGCGTGCTATCTGCTGGTCATAGACATACATGAGGAATGCGGCGGCATCGGCCTGGAGGCGGTGGTCGAGGAGCGAGAGGTGGCATCCCAGCTCATAGTTGAGCGAGTATTCTGGCTTGTATGTCACCTGTGCCGTCTGCGGAGCCTCATACCGTGGCATGTTCTCGTCGAGTGTCTTCTCCACCATAGGCTTTATCGCCGCTATCTGTGGGATGCGTTGAGCGAGACCGTCGAGATAGCCCATTATGCCGCCCTTCACCTTGTCCATCATGTCTATGCGCATATATCCCTGCATCAAGTCGCTGAACATCTGAAGGTTATATCCTCCGGAGCGTTGTCCCATGGCGGCCGAGAGATATACGTTGTTGTAATTGTCGAAGCTGTGGCGCAGGGCGAGCTTCGGCAGTATGCGCAGATGGTCGTCAGACAGTTTGCCCTCATAGTGCATGTCTGTCAGCAGCTCAGGCAGTGTGATAGACATGGCGGGGTTAAGCTTGTTCGGCATGTTGAAGGCGTATGAGAGAGAGACGGGAGTGTTATACTCGAGGCTCTCTTTCTCATAGTCTATGCGCAGTCCGGCGCTGAGGCTCAGCCGCTCTGTGATGTTGAATGTCGATTGGTGGAATAGTGCCAGTCCGTATGTCGGTGTCTCATAGCTGCCGTCCATGGGCAGTGTCTCGTCGTTGGATGTTATGCTCATCGGGCCGAAGCCCATCTTCGCCATCATGGGGACAGTGGAGAGGTCGGGCATGTTTGAGTTTATCCCGTCTTCGAGCCATCTCATTCCGTCGCTGTAGAACTCCACGGGGCCGTCGGTATGCAGCCACTGGCGCATGAGGTTCAGGCCGCTGACCCACTGCCACACGCCCTCGCGACGGCTTTTGGCTGTCACCTCGGCCGTGAGTGTGTTTATGCGCTGGCGCTGTTCGAGCGAGTAGATGTCGGGATATATGAAGTCCTGGTCGAGGTACATGCGGTCAGAGAGGTGCTGGTAGCCTATGACGGCGTTCAGCTGCCATGCCGTGGCGGTGTAGCCTATGTTCAGTCCGGCGTTGAAGAGCGAGCGGCGGTAGTTGTTCTCGCGGTTGTTCGTTATGCGCCCGATGGCGTCGGCATACTCCTCGCTGCCTGTCAGCGAGCCTGTGTAGTAATAAGGATATGCCCCCTCGTGGTTATAGTCGTATGAGAGGGTGAGGTCGAACGTCAGGCGGCTGTTGGGCATGAATATCCCACGCATCCGTCCTCCTCCGCCGTCCATGCCATCGACTTTCTTCCCAGTGCGGTCGTTGCGGAAGAATCCGTCGCTGCCCTCGTAGTATCCTCCTGCCGAGAACGCGAACTTGTCTGACGGACGGTGATAGTGGGTCAGCGAGACGCTGCGGTGGTTGTCGCCAGTAGCATAAGACAGCTTCGCCTCTGTCCCTTGGTAGTACAGGGGGTTGCGGGTGTAAACCCTTATCAGTCCGCCCATGGCGTTGCGCCCGTAGAGTGTGGCCTGCGGGCCTCTCAAGATGTCGATGCGCTCTATGTCATAGAGGTTGAAGTCGTAGGCCGACTTGTCTATACACTGAATGTTATCGACATAAAGTCCCACGGCGGGAGTATTCACACGGCTCCCCACGCCACGTATATAGACGGCGCTTGTCAGCCGGCTGCCATAGTCGGGCATGAAGAGGTTGGGCACGAGAGGTGTCGCCCCTTTCAGCGATGTGACGTGTCCTGTCTCGAGCTGCTGGCGTGTGACGGTCGTTGTCGCCGCTGCCTGCTGGCGTATTCCGCCATGCTCTTTGATGGTTGACACGACGTTGACATCCTCAAGCTGATAGACGCGTGTTGTGTCGGCTATGTCAGCGTGGGCTGTGAGTAGGGATGTTGTGATGAGTGTTGATATTATAATGATTCTGTACATAGTCTGTTTCTTGGGGTGGAGTGGATGGTGATGGTGGCTCCAGTTGTGTCCTCAGACACTTATCAGTCCGTTCATGACGGCGTAAATCATCACATCGGCGAGCGAGCGGGCGTGTAGCTTCTCCATGATGCTCTTGCGGTGTGAGATGGCTGTTGTGACGCTAATGCCGAGTGTGTCTGCCACCTCCTTGTTTATCATGCCCTTGCACAGCAGCACGGCCACCTCTATCTCGCGTGGCGATAGCAGGGCTGCATTCTGCTGCACGTCGTGTGGATGTCCCTGGCTCCCGTGTCCTCCATGTCCGTGGCTGTGCAGTCTGAGGATGTCTCTTACAAGGCCTTCCTCGCTCTGGCATACGTTGAGGGTGCGCACGCCGGATATGCGCATGTCGCCGTTGACGAGGACGATGGTCTTGTTGGGGGACATGCGGAAGAATGTGGCGTGCTCGAAGAAGAAGCGTGAGCCGACGAAGTAATGGGCATAGCTGTCATGCTCTGCCTTGTCCATCATCATGAAGCTGCCGAAGACATCAATCTCTACGATGGGGATTATGTCCTGCAGGAGATGTTGCAGACCGATGCTTGTCAGCGTGTTGCCGTCTATGATGGCTATGCGCAGTTTGGGTCTTGCCGGCATGGTTTGGGTCATGGGGATTTTAGGGGTGTGCTATAAAATAGGTCAAAGTCTTCTTTATAATTCTATAATTGGCTTGGGTGCTCCTACGCCTCTCGCATTGTATCTCTCTGGTTGTTCCCTCCAGTCACGTAGCCCGCTACGCTCTTTCATGAGAACCAGCATTCTACGGCGCGACAGCCGCAGCGTCATCTTACTCCAATATATATAGGTGTGTTCTGTTAATTACACCGTAGGTTTTACTTTTGGGCCTCTTGTGTCGTCTTGCCACCTATAGAATACCCCTTCATTTGTTTGCTGTTAGGGTGGGGGAGTACAGGAGTGATGCTGTGTCCTGTGCCTTATGGCTCTGCCCGCCTTTGTGCCGTCGGCCTGCTGTTGGGGTTGTGTCTTCAGACATCCTTACCGCTCCCTGTCTTCCGGTCGCTGTTATTTCCCGCTCTCGTCTATGTACTCTGCCTTGCGGCGGGGATTCATCGGGAACCATCCTTTCCTCACCCTCTCTTTCTGCTCACGTATCTCGAGTATGCTCCATAGGCATGAGCATCCCGTCACTCCGAGCACAGGGCTCCATATCTCATGGCTGACAAAGAGGCTCGCGGCGATGAACGCTATGCCGAAGAAGGCGAAGACCCAGCAGCTGCGTGTGCCGAAATGATACTCTGACTTGATGACGATGGGGTGGAAGATGCCGATGATGATGAATGTCGAGATGGCTATGATGAGTCCGGTATAATTCATTGTCCTGTCTTGTGTGAAAATATTTGGTTGCAAAGTTAATGATTTTCTGCCATACATGCAATTCTTATTTATGAGGAATTTTTACTGTCTGGAATGATATACCCATAAGATGGTATGAGGTCATGATACAATGTGCTTTGTTACAGTGGGTTAGCCCGCCTTTTTAGAAAGGCACTGAATGAGCGGCTCATTCGCACTGTATGAGGAGCTCATTTGTGCTGAATGAGCACCCCATTTGCACTGAATGACAAAAGCAATATGGGTTACCAGTAAAACCCTGTGTCAGTTACGAATGACAAAAACCATTATAAACCCCTTGAAGAGTATGTGGGGGCAGAGCCCCTGATGTTGGGTCTTTCGGCTTTGGTCTTATAAGAGCAAGCTCTTAACGCCCCAAGCCGAAAGCCCCAACACCACCTTCTTTCAGAAGGCCACCATCCTCTTCAAGGCGATAAACATAAGTGTCTCTGCTCTCATTTGCACAGCCATGGATGTTTATCGCCTTGTGATTGATGCGAAACCCGAGAGGGTGATGATGTGGCTGGATGAAAATATCTGAGCTTGCTCAAGGATTTTCAGACAGCTACATCATCGATGGCTCGAAAGAGACATCTCGCATCAATCACAAGGGGTTGATTCTAAGTTTTTGTCTTTACAGTTGACACAAGATTTCCCGAGTGCCCCCAGAATTCAACCGATGGAGCAGCGAGAGCAGAAGCCAAACCAGTTTGGATTATGCCGAGTCGCGAAAGGCTACGGGTAGGCGAGCGAAGCTCGGGAATCAGAGGAAGACGAAGTCAACCCCTTGCGCTTGATGCAAAAATGTCTCTTGCGGCGCCATAGCCGCCGCATCGTCCCAGTCCAATTTATAGACCCCTCCCTTAATAAAAATGCAAAAGCAGAGGCCGTGTCAATCGCGACACACGCCTCTGCGGAAAAAAACTACTTTCTATTATGATGATTACAAAAAGAGTCAATCTGATGGGTCATCCCACAAACGGTAGTTGACCTTTCCCCATTCTGGGCTATCTTCCTCTTCTTCCATTGCAGCCTCTATCTCCTCCTGACGGCGCTTAGATTCTGCATGGTCGAGGTTAGAGCCTATCATGACTGTCGGTAAGAGCTGAGAGTATATCACCTCAAACTCTGGTTTCATATATTTCTTCTTCATGATGATACCCTTTCGATTATTTTACGACAACTTTCTTTCCCTCTACGACATAGATGCCTGAAGGCAGAGTGACAGTCTTTGTGTCACCTCCCCTGAGGGATACATTAGCTACGGCCTCTCCATAGACATTGCAGACACGCACTGTAGCGGCATCAGAGGCAGAGAGCTCAAGACCTCCATTGAGCGAGCTTACCACAACACCGCCTTGTGCAGATGGCTGTGGGAGAGCATCGATAGATGTTGAGCCGCCTGTGTTCTCTCCGAAGATGATGCCGAAGCGGCGTGCCTCTGTCGTACCGGCATACTCGAAGTATGCGCGGAACGGATGGACATAGAGATAAGCGGAGGACACGATGTTCTGTGAGCAGAGGAACCAGTTCTTGGCAAAATAGAAGTAATTGCCTCGCTTGTCAAGCTTGTTGCCGGCGTATGTGCCGAGCGGTGTGAATGTGCACGCTCCACCCAGATTGCCGTTAGCCTCTTCACCGCTATATGTGTAGTCGGTGTTCATATCCTTAGTGGCCTTTATCTCCGCACCATACTGTATGGCAGAGAAGAGGCATGTAGATTCTGCTGGAGCTTTCTCCACATGAACCATGTAAGGAGCGTTAGGCTCTGTCGTCTCCCCTGTGTATGGGACGAAGTGGGCATAGTTCTCATAATAGTCGATGCGGTTGCCGTAAGGAGAATCGGTATATTCCATACAGTTCTCAGTCTGGAGAGTCTTCACCGAGAACGACACATCGTTCACGAGATTGCCGTTATAGTCAAGGTTATGGTGTACTCCGTACTCGTCAAGCCTCAGTGTGAATGGCAGCATTATCGTGGCATTAACTGATTTGCCATACTCAACAGAGTTGACCACGGTTATCTTGCGGTCATACTGAGCATAATTGGCAGGATTGACATCGATATCGTATGGAGCGAAGAACGGGTGCTTGTCCGTCAGGACGATATTGCCACATGACATGAACGAGCCGGCGAGAGTCTTTGTCGCACAGTTGTTGCCGTTGAATGTTGTGAAGCGTGGCAGATAGATGAGGGCGTTCCTGCCTATGGCATTCTGCAGGGCGTGCAAGGCGTCAGGCTGATAAACAGAGTGGAGCTCGCTCGCATCGACATAGAGCAGATGGTCTGGCGTGGCATTGGTCTTCTTAAGCTCGTCTGTGATGGCATCCTTAATCTGTGTCGCTGTCAGATAGCCCATTGTGCCGTCAGTCAGAGCCTCTGTTGTCACCTTGGCTCCATACTGGGCATACTCAACATCACCCTCATAGCATGTCGTGTCGTATATCTTCTTGAGCTCGACTATAGGCTGGTATGTCTTCTTCCTCACCTCAGCCTCCATCTTATAGTAGGCATAGTAACGATGCTCTGTCGCTGTTGTCGGCGCGATGTTATAGCGTGTCTCGTCGGCGGTGAAGAGATACGCCTCGCCCGTCTCGCCTTCCTCGATATAGCAGTCTCCGAACTTATTGCCATTGTTGAGATAGCTGTCGATAGAGAATGGATATTCTGTCCAATAGCGTGTCTCTGTCGATGTGCTGTTGTTGTCCAGCTCGTCGGCATTGTTGAAGCGGAACGCCTTGTCGCCCGCGACATCAAGCTTCACCTTGTCTGTATATGTATGGTCAGGGTCAGAGTTGTAGAGATTCAGTGCTGTGTCCCAATAAGGCGACTTGACGAAGCTGTAACGGCTGTTGCCTATACCTGTATTGTCATAATACGTGTTGTCGGCATAGTCGCTGCGGAGGTTCTCGAATGTGAAGCGCCACTTCCCATTACTCTCCTCCGGCACATAGAACACGAACTTCCCACCACGTACAGAGAAGTTGCCCGTAGTGTAGGTGTTCGTGATGGTATAGTCATTCTGGTCATGGCAGACGATATCCATATTCTTTACATATGGAGAGAGAGCCTGCATGGTGATGTCATATTTAATCAATGCCTCGTCTGAGCCTATGACCTCAAACTTCACGGCATCGTTGTTCAGTCCGCTTACAGTAAATGCCTGGTCAGACGTTGATGTGACCAGATAGTCTGTGTATGACTTGCCGTCAGCGTTGTAAAGGCGGAGAGTGAAGTTGCCGCTGTTGTCTGATTTCTTACGGCAAACGAGTTTAGCGCCTGTTATGCGATATCCGATAGGCAGCGATATGTTGTTCTGGCTGACCATTGATGTCGGAGACTCGATATAATAAGTGCCGGATTTGAGGCTGTAATAATAATCATGCCTGAACAATCCGCCGATAAGACCCACAGCGGTAATCTTCTTTGTACCAGCCACGCCCTCAGTAGCCACACCGTCCTTCACCGCATCCTCTTGGAACAGGGTGAATGCAGCTTTAAGGGGCTTGACATTCTCGTATGAGTAAGCGTAATACGTCTTGCCATTCTTTGTCTGAGGCTCGATAGGGCCAAGGTCGGCAATGCCGACATTGAAGTCTGCCTTTGATACGCTCACGGCTTTAGAGATAGTCGCAGAGGGGGCAATGCTTGTTGTGAAGTCATTGTCAGCAGCAAAATGCACCTCGAACGATTTCACTGTAAGGGCATAATAAGCATCTTTATCTTTCTGTATCTGGAAATACAGGTGGTCGCCCATATCACCCTTTACTGACGATGTGCGCCTGATGACATACTCTGTGCTCTCATTATTTCCGCCCATCAGACTTCTGCCGCCTTCAGACCTCGCGATAGCTTTAGTCTGGCTGAACTTGCTGTCTGTCTCACGGAAAGACTTGGATATACTGCCACACTTCAATTCGCTGATGGTCTTGCCGTTATTCTCATTCAGCAGCACAATCTCGTAGCTTGTGATTCTGTAGCCTTTGGGGAGAGAGAGGATAATCTGGCTATTGTTCACCGAGCCTCCACCAATATAGAACGAGCTGTCGTCCTTCCTCAGCAAGTTGCCGGCAGGTCTTTTAAACTCGCCTCCAGCATCAAGCGTAGTATAGTCAGACACACTGAGCGAGAGCTGCAGCTGCTCATGACGCCATAATGAGCTCCAGCCATACTGGAAACCCACCTCACTGCCTGATGTCAAGGCAGCGACGAATTTTCCTGTTGTCGGACTTACGACCACATTCTGGGCCCACAGCGTACGGCATGAGGCCATGACAAGGGCAAAGGCAAACACGACACGCAGCCATGCCCGATGGGTAATGAACTTTGATTTCATAATATGTTTTGTTTTAAACCGTTATTTGTTATCATAAAGTAAATTACTGTCATAATTATAAATGACATCTCCTTAATATTTACCATCATTCTGCTTGAGTATAACGATATATATATGTATATGAGTTATACCCACATAGGCATAAATACACACGCCTCAACGAACTGTACTGATGATACGACGCGCCACGATGGTGGCGCTTGATTTCATAATGGTCTTTTATTCGCTATCTTCTATCTTTTGCAAAGGTAATAAATGTTTTATATATCTCCAAGCGTTTTATGACGTTTTTTTGGTTTTAGTGTGTAATATTATATATCACAGTGTGATGACAGCTATTGTCCATTGTCTGATAATACGATTACAGACATGCCAGCAGACAGCCAATAAGATATATAACACATTGTATATCAAACATTAACGCCAAACAACAACGTCGCTTATAAGGCCGCAACTGTACGACAAGACGAAATCCTGCGACTAATGACGAACACACACACACGATTCATCATCATGTGAACACCGGTGATGACACTCCCAACAGCTAATAGGATGAATGGATCTTGAAAACAGAAACAAGAAGACCGTCCCTTAGAGCCAAAAGTATCGAACGAATACGAAGAACTTCTGCCTCTAAAGGACGGTCAAGTAATATGAATGATATGATGCGAGGGGTATATGCCTCAATATGTTACAATGTCCTCTCACGGGGGAGGGGGGGGGGGGACTGTCATCGCTCAAAGTGCTGGTAGTCTTTCAGCGAGCGCCATGCCCCACCCCATCTGAATCCATGGGCGATGAAGAGGCGGTAGCAGGGGTCATCACGCGTGATGAGGCGTGCCCTCACGTCGCGTCTGTCTCCCTTTGTCCGTTCTCCCCTACGTGTGTATGCCTTTGCTGTCGAAGGCTCCACAAGCCCTTTGTCGCGTCCGGCGATATGCACACACGGATTCCATAAAGGGTTGATATCGACAGCTATGCCACGGGCATGGCGTGACATGGCGCCGTTTCTTGTGCGGCGGACATTATAACACGAGGTATTGTTTGCCCGCATCGACCGCTCATCGTCTCCTCCGTACTCGCTGGCAGGACGCATACTGTGTATAGGATAGCGCAGCCTGTAGAGCTCTGAGAAAATGTCAATAAGGTCGTCTGCAATGGCCTTGTTGCATATCATGACGCCGACATGCTCCGTTCCATTCTCGTCAAAATGTGAGAGGTGGAGCTCACACTGTGTCGTGTCAGCATGGTACGGACACCTGGAGAACTCCTGTGCGGAGGCAGCAAGAGAGATGAGGAGGAGGCTGAGGACGGATAATGAGCGGATGGGGAATGACATATTGGAGGATTTATTGGGTTACCAGTAAAACCCTGTGTCAGTTACAAATGACAAAAACCATTATAAACCCCTTGAAGAGTATGTGGGGGGGCAGAGCCCCTGGTGTCGGGTTTCCGGCTTTGGTCTTATAAGAGCAAGCTCTTAACGCCCCAAGCCGAAAGCCCCCACCACCTTCTTTCAGAAGGCTGCCATCCTCTTCAAGGCGATAAACAGACAATAAACAATTCTTAGTTGACAAGGAAACAAGTTGACGAGTTGATAGTTTTTATTTCTGTTTATCGCCTTGTGATTGATGCGAAACCCGATAGGGTGATGATGTGGCTGGATGAAAATATCTGAGCTCGCTCAAGGATTTTCAGACAGCTACATCATCGATGGCTCGCAAGAGACATCTCGCATCAAGCGCAAGGGGTTGATTTCGGTTTTTGTCTTTCCTGTTGACACAGGATTTGCCGAGTGCCCCGATTTATTCATGCAAAGAAACCATGAACCGTCAGGACACAACACAAGAGCGACGCAGAGCACACGACGGCGAATGGATTCACCAGAAAGCGTATGGAACGCCTAAGGGGGGGGCTCTATTAATCACGTCCCTCTGACCAGTGGGGTCCGGAGGGGAGGTCATTAACAGAACCCACCTTAGGATACGCACGCCTCTCAGCTGTCCCTATGCAAGAGGTAGCCGAAGACGCGGATAACGTCCTCGTCGCCCGTCACCTTCCCCTTGTCCTCAGACATCTTGCATGTCTTGTTCCACAGGCGTCTCTCTGTCATCTTCACTCCGACGAGCTTGATGACAATATTGCTTGGCTCTATCCCCCAGGGCTTGCCATCGGCAGATATAGACGTCCCTATGCCATAGCTGTCATGCACACGTCCGCTGACAGCCTTATGTAGGGCTATGGCCGTCTCTTCAGAGAGGGCATTGGAGAAGACGACCTGCTTGGTTGAGGGGTCAAGCCCGAGGCTGCGGTATTTCGTGCATATCTTGTCGAGCTGCTCAAGATTGTCGCCCGAATCGACACGCAGTCCGGCGAAGACGCGTGCGAAATGCTCAGAGAAATTAGCCGAGAAGGCATCGAAGCCATACGTGTCGTACAAGAATATGCCGAGAGAGCCGATGAATGTCTTCTGCCACATATCCATGGCGATATGGTTTGCCTCTTGCGGGCCATACATGCCCGCAATGGCGGCTATGAACTCATGTGCCATGGTGCCGATAGGCACGACATCGTATTTCATGGCGAGCCAAACGTTTGATGTGCCAGGGAACGCGCCCTTATAATCCCCGCCCATCTGCTGGCGGCAGTCTCTGTCGGCATCGATGAATGCCTTGACGGCCTCGTCCTGAAGCGCGAGTGAGAGGCGGCGGCGTGTGCCAAACTCTGACACACACAGTCCGGCGCCCAGCATACGGCAGGCCTTGTCGTACGAGAGCTTGTAATAATCTGAGAGAGAGACACGGTCAAGCTCGCCGGAGATAGAATGCTGAAGCTCAGACACAATAGAGAGTATCATAACCTCAAGCAGCACTGTCTCGTGCCAGTAGCCTTCTATATCTATATGGAGGTGTCCTTGGCTGTCCTGCTCAACTTTCACCCATTCACGCTTGAAACGGAATCCTTTCAGATAAATGTAGAACCATGTTGGAATATAATAGCATCGGCGTTTCATGAACTCCTCTTCCTCGTCGGTAAAGCGGAGGTCCTCAAGATATGCTATCTGCTCTTCCACCAAGCGTCCGAAGCCTTCAGGATAGACAGTGTCGTTACGGTCGACGAAACGATAGCGCACGACGGCACGCGGATAGCAGTTGACGATGGCACACGACATCGTGAGTTTATACAGGTCAGTGTCTGTGAAGTGGGTTATGATTGGTTTCATCACTATGTTGGAGGGGTGAGTATAGGGGTTATTGGGCTTCTTGCCATACTGTAGCATCATACCACATGCAGTGAAGCCACAGATGATTTATAATTAGTGTGGCAGCCGCAACACAGAAAACTGTCCCGTAGCTGCCAC
This sequence comes from Prevotella sp., assembly GCA_051869435.1. Classification (GTDB taxonomy): domain Bacteria; phylum Bacteroidota; class Bacteroidia; order Bacteroidales; family Bacteroidaceae; genus Prevotella. The sequence goes on from JBJEAW010000050.1 coordinate 11,845, forward strand.
ACCTCACTGATTCTCCTTTAAGGTTGGTTCTATAAATTACCTCCGTTAAAAGGATTAAAAAAATGGTTTAACGTTTTGTCGCTTTTGGCTTCTTTTCGGTTCAAATTGCAAGCCGCATCGGTCACGTAGCCCGCTACGCTCCCTCTTCAACTTGCAATTTGTCCTCGAAAATAATCTCAAAAACTGACAAAGCTAATTTATAGAACCAACCTTTAGGTAAGTGGCGGATTCTGTTATTTGTATTTATTTCTTGGCCCTACCTTTACATTGACATATCAGAGGAGAGCGTCGAATTTCTCTTGTATCTTGGCACGGTTAGCCGCTCCTACAAGCTTATCGACCACCTCTCCGTTCTTGAAGAAGAGTATTGTAGGCACGTTACGTATGCCGTACTCGACAGCAATGTCCTCACACTCCTCAACGTCACACTTGCCGACAGCTATGCGGCCGTCATACTCCTCGGCCAGCTTACCGATAACAGGGGCAATCATACGGCATGGCCCACACCATGTTGCCCAGAAATCTACTACCAATGGCAGAGCGCCATTCTTCAGAGACTCAAAGTTCTCAGCTGTGATTTTTACTTCCATAGTTTTATTATATTATTAAAGAGTTAATTATATCGTATTATATTGTCTTTGATGGCAACATCGTCAATAGTGTCACGCCGTGGTGCGTTCGGTCTGTATGCTATACTGCCACTTCTCGTGCTGTCTAATAAACTCGATTATCTTACTGCTGACAGTAATCGTAGCCCTCGACTTGAACCTCAGGTTCTTTCCTGTCTCGGTATCTGTAATCTGGATTATCAGCTCAGCCATTCCGGGGCTTGACGAGAAGAGGGTATTAAGGTCTTCTGCCACATTCGAGATGTCAGACCCTCCACCAGCATCCTCCGTATCGTTTCCTCCGCTGCTCGTCATGAGGTCCTCGGCGGGAATTGTTATCGTCAGGCCCTGAATAAGCTTGTTCTTGACATCACTAAGATACTGGACATCTGTCACCTCTAAAGACACATAGCTTGATGTCTGGTACTTACGGTAGCATCTCATGGTTATGAAAAGCGACGCTCCCACGATGGCGTGTCCCATATACTTCCCCCATGTCTCGCCGAAGAAAGCTATCTCTTCTGACGAGTCATAATCCTCGATGGTGACGAATCCGCAAGGGTTGCCATTCTTCTGGAATCCGGTCCTCACGCCAGTCACTATTCCGCCGAGCATTATTTTCTCTTTCTGCGCAAGCTCCTCGCGGTTTGCGCTTCGCCCGACATCGGCCGGATGTGCGTTGCAGACGTTATCAAGAATCACTTTATAGTCATCGAGAGGATGGGCAGAGAGGTAGATACCGACAAGCTCACGCTCTTTGTTCAGCTTCTCTATTATGCTCCATTCCACAGCCTTTGGCGGCTGTGGCTTTGCTATCTCTATCCCCTCAAGGTCTCCGAACAGCGAGTTCTGCGCCTGCATCTTCTCCTGCTGGTATAGCTGTCCGTAGCGTGTGAGTGTCTCGATGAATGTGACGCCTTTGCTGTCAGGGGCCATATACTGTTCCCTGGACAGTCCGAAACAGTCCAGTCCGCCGCTGAGGGCTAATGACTCCAGACATTTCTTATTGACCTGAGACAGATTGATGCGCTCCATGAAGTCATATATATCCTTAAACGTGCCATTCTTCTGCCTCTCATTGATTACAGACAATGAAGCATAATAGCCCATGCCTTTTATGGCGGCGAGGCCGAATCTCACCTCCCCTTTCTTATTGACACCGAAATCGACGTATGACTCATTGACATCAGGCCCTTTGGTGGGGATGCCTAACGAGCGGCACTCGTCCATGAGTTTTGTTATCTCCTTGATGTCACTGCGCCGGCGTGTCATGATGGCCGCCATAAACTCGGCGGGATAATTGGCTTTCAGATATGCTGTCTGGTAGGCCACCCACGAGTAGCATGCGGCATGTGACTTGTTGAAGGCATAAGAGGCGAACTTCTCCCAGTCAGCCCAGATCTTCTCAAGAATCTTCGGATCATGTCCGTTCTTCTTTCCTCCCTCGATGAACATTGGCTTCATCTGGTCAACGATGGCCTTCTTCTTCTTACCCATCGCCTTACGCAGGGCGTCGCTCTGCCCGCGTGTGAAATCGGCCAGCTGTCGGGAGAGGAGCATGACCTGCTCCTGATAGACCGTGATGCCATAAGTATCCTTGAGATACTTCTCCATGCACGGGATGTCATATTGTATCGGCTCACGCCCGTTCTTACGTGCGATGAACGACGGGATATAGTCCATTGGTCCCGGGCGGTAGAGGGCGTTCATGGCGATGAGGTCCTCAAACACTGTGGGATGGAGTTCCTTAAGGTATTTCTGCATACCCGGCGACTCAAACTGGAATGTGCCTATCGTGCGTCCCTCCTGATAGAGCTTATATGTGGTGGGGTCGTCGATAGGGATATTGTCAAGGTCGATGTCTATGCCACGGCTCTGCTTTATTATCTTGACAGCCTCTTTCTGCTCAGACAACGTCTTCAGCCCGAGGAAGTCCATCTTTATAAGTCCTGTTGACTCTATGACATGTCCGTCATACTGTGTGACGGCTGTCTTCACGTTAGGGAAGTCAGGGTCATCGGCTGTTGATACGGGGACATGGTCAGATATTGGGTCACGGCATATGATGAATCCGCAGGCGTGTATGCCGGTGTTACGCACTGTGCCCTCAAGCATCTTGGCGTATTTGATGGTGTTGCGCTCACGTGGGTCGCTTGATGCCTCTGCATCCTGCAGCTCCCTGACACACTTGATGGCATTCGTCAGATTCATCTTCATGCCGTCAGGGAGACGGTCAGGTATGGCACGGCACAGGGCATTGGTGTCAGAGAGAGGCAGTTTCTCCACTCGCGCCACATCCTTGATAGAGTTCTTTGTGGCCATGGTGCCATAGGTGATGATGTGTGCGCAGTTCTCATGGCCATACTTATCCATCACCCACTGCAGGACTTTCCCTCGCCCGTCATCATCAAAGTCGGTATCGATATCCGGCAGAGAGATACGGTCAGGATTGAGGAAACGCTCGAAGAGGAGGTCATACTTGAGAGGGTCAAGCTTTGTTATTCCCAGACAGTATGCCACGACGCTTCCCGCCGCCGAGCCACGTCCCGGGCCCACCCACACGCCGAGTTCCTTGCGTGCAGAGTTGATGAAGTCTTGCACTATGAGGAAGTAGCCCGGGAAACCCATGGTCTTCATGATGTGCAGCTCAAACTTCACGCGGTCGTCAACCTCCTTGCTTATGCCATGGCTCGCCGCCCATGCCGACAGCTCGCCGGGCTGTAACGCCTTGTCGTATGGTATCTCCTGATAGCCCTCCCCATAGAGGGCTGAGGCGCCCTCATAGGCGAGTTTCCCGAGATAGTCAGCCTCAAACTTTATCCTGTATAGCTTGTCATATCCGCCAAGCTTCTTGATTTTCTTCTCGCCCTCGTCTTGTGGAAGGGCATTCTGCCCGTTCTCGTCAGACGTGAACTCACGGAAGAGGTCATCCTCTGTGAATCTCTGGCGCCATTCGTCCTCTGTGCCGAACTCCTCAGGTATAGGGAAGAAGGGCATGATAGGGTCGCTCTCAATATTATATGTCTCTACCTTGTCGAGTATCTCGGCGGTGTTGGCAAGAGCCTCCGGGACATCGGCGAAGATCTCATTCATCTCCTCGCGTGTCTTAAACCACTCCTGCTTGGAGTAGAGCATACGTGTAGGGTCGTCAAGGTCTTTGCCTGTCGAGATACAGAGCAGATGGTCATGTGCCTCGGCGTTCTCCTCATCGACGAAGTGGGCATCGTTAGTGCAGACCAGTTTCACACCATACTCCTTAGCCAGCTCTATCAGCACCTTGTTGGCTTTCTGCTGCAAGGGGAAAGTCTCTCTGTTAGCCCTTTGCTCCGGATTCTTCACCTCATGTCTCTGCAATTCGAGGTAATAGTCATCGCCCCATATGCTCTTGTGCCATTCGATGGCTTTCCTCGCTCCCTCAATATCACCTTTGAGTATCAGCGACGGCACCTCTCCCGCTATACATGCCGAGCAGACTATAAGCCCCTCATGGTATTTCTCCAGGTCAGCATGGTCTGTTCGCGGACGTCCGTAGAAGCCATCGACCCATGAGCGCGACACGAGCTTTATGAGATTGCGGTATCCCTTCATGTTCTTGGCCAGCACGATGAGGTGCCATCCTCCACGGTCGATGTGCTGCTGGTCTTTCTTTGACATGGCACGGCGCGCGACATACATCTCACAGCCGAAGATGGGCTTGAAAGGCTCCAGCCCCTCCGCCTTGCGTTTCGAGTTGACATCATTGCAGATATCGAAGAACTCCTTTATGCCGAACATGTCGCCATGGTCAGTGATAGCCATGCCCCTCATGCCATTGTCTATGGCTTTCGTGACAAGCTTCTTGATAGGCGATTGGCCGTCAAGTATGGAGTAGTATGTATGTACGTGTAGGTGGACGAAGTCTTGCATTGCGGGTAAGATTATGGCGATTAGCGGCTATGCCAGATGTCGTGCAAAGGTAGTAAATAATAATGACACACCAAAGTTTTTTCGGTGTAAAAATCCATTATGTCTATTGATTTCACTTTCTTTATGACGAGTGGTAAAATATGTATCTCTATTCATCGAGTGCGACATATATAATAATATAACCCGCCCTATAACCCACTTATAGCGAAACATCGAAGAAAACACGCTAAAATCTTAAAATGTGTGACATATTCGGATGAAAACAACGAAATAAAGTCATAAAAGGTAAAAAAAGACATATAAAAAACACAATTTCGGATTATTATTATTAACTTTGCAATCTAAAGACATTTACCATTTTAACTGGCAACCTTATTTCACCAATCCATAATGGGACAAAGAATAAAGAATCTGAAGCGCATAAAGAAAATACGAATACACCGTGAAGGCACAGACACACTCATTTACAGTGCGTTCATCATCATAGCCATCGGCGTTGTGCTGTGGCAGGCATTTGACTCTACCATACCGTTCTGGTCATTCGCATTTATATTCGGCATAATATGGTTTGTTGTCCTTAATTTCTTCCGCTGCCCAATACGCAAGTTCGGGAAAGAGGACACAGAAGGATATGTTGTCGCGCCTGCCGATGGAAAGATAGTTGTCATTGAGGAAGTAGAAGAGACAGAGTATTTCCATGACCGTCGCATCATGGTGAGCATCTTCATGTCGCTGTTCAACGTACACGCCAACTGGTTTCCCGTTGACGGCCGTGTTGTGAAGGTCAATCACTTTGACGGAAACTTCCATAAGGCATGGCTCCCTAAGGCCGCCTCAGAGAACGAGCACGCCGACGTGCTTATAGAGGCCACGAACGGAGAGATGATACTATGCAGACAGATAGCAGGAGCTGTGGCACGACGCATCGTGACATACGCCAAGCAGGACGACGACTGCTATATCGACGAGCATCTTGGTTTCATCAAGTTCGGCTCAAGGGTTGACGTGTTCCTGCCACTCGGCACAGAGATATGTGTCAAGATGGGACAGAGCACGACAGGCGACCAGACCGTGTTAGCAAAGATGAAGACACCTGTAGATTAATGGGTATTGTCTGTCCATTCACAAAAAAACATCTCTGCCACGGCAGGTAATTAACTCTAAACAGACTTTCAATGAGAAAGAATATTCCGAACATATTGACATCATGCAATCTCATCTCCGGATGTATAGCCACATGCTTCGCTTTTGTGGGCGGAGCGGAGATGGCATTGCTGTGGATAGTCATTGGGGCAGGATTCGATTTCTTTGATGGCATGTCCGCGCGTCTGCTTGGTGTCTCCTCGCCCATAGGGAAGGAGCTGGACTCTCTCGCTGACGACATAACATTCGGCCTCGCGCCATCAATGATGATTTTCTTCCAGCTGAATGTGATGGACTATCCTTCTTTTCTTGAGCCATTCAGGCCCATACTCCCTTATGCGGCATTCATCATGGCGGCATTCTCGGCATTGCGACTGGCGAAGTTCAACCTTGATGAGCGCCAGACGCTTGGATTCATCGGCCTGCCGACACCTGCCAACGCACTCTTCTGGGGCTCGCTGATAGTAGGGTATCAGCCATTGCTTGATGCCTCACCGATGATGTCTGTCGTCGTATTATGCCTTGTCGCGTTAAGCTCATGGCTGCTGGTATGTGAGATTCCGATGTTCGCACTGAAGTTCAAGCATTGGAGCATAAACTATCCCGGCAACAAGCTGAAGTATATCTTTGTGGCCGGCAGCGCGATATCCCTGGCCATATTCCACATCGCCGCGCTGGCCCCTATCATCATAGCATATATCGGGATATCGGCGTTAAGCCCCGCACCACAGTCGCAGACAGCTGGCATAAAGTGACGGTCGGGGCGGCATAGGCTTTTGAGGCAGGCATACTGACATGCAGGGCCCCACGGCATAAAGGCGTCATAACAGCCAGTTCATACACAATATCTTCAAATAAAACACATGTTCTTTCTACTGAAATCCATTATCGGCATCATACTGTTCATTGCCCTATTTTTCCTTATACTCATTCTGGTTGTGCTGGTTCGGTTTGGGAGCTTCATTAACATCCTGCGCAAAGGCCGTAACTTCCCGCAATCAGACAATCCATTCAGCGCTAACGCCAACAACCCCTCTGACAGGAAGAACACCATCTCCGGTATGGGCGAGAGCACAAGAAAGGATGATAAGGACAGGGGCGAGTATGCCCAGTTTGAGGAGATTGACTGAGCAGGCAGACTATCCTGCCACGTCATGGTCATGACCTCAGACAAAAGCCCTTACCCATAGACGATTATATTTGCAGAGAATCCCCGCATCATCGGCCGATGATGCGGGGATTCTCTGTATATGGGGAGGCCAACATGCCATCACATCCTCACTTCTGTCTTGTCGCCATTGTATGTGACATTTACCACATTCTTCTTGCCAGCCAGACGGATATTGAACACACGGCTCTGTAACATTCCCGGGTATTCGCCTTTGCGTGGCTCTATGGTCAGGGTGCGGCTCTTGTCGTTCCATGTCATGGTTATCGTAGAGTATATGCCTTTCTCATAATTATAATTGTCTCCCTCGTCCTCGTAGAGTGTGAACGTGCCGTTGTCGCCTGGATAGACAACAATCTCCAGATTGTCCCATGCACGCTCCTCGGCATACTGCATGACGGGGGCGAGAGGGAGCACACTGCCAGCCCTCACGAACATCGGGACACGGTCGAGGGATGTCCTCACCGTCACGTCACGGCCTCCACGATAATACTGCTCAGTATTGAAGTCATACCATCCGGCACCCTTCGGCAGATACTTCGTTATGGTCTTCTCTTCTGTGAAGTTTATGCTCGCGCCCGTATTCTGCACGTCGCCGTCGGTCTTCTGCTTGTCCCATCCGCTCATGGCGTCCTCCTTCATTATCTTCTCCTCGGTATATTGTGGCGAGAGGACTGGCGTGGCGAGGATGGAGCGTCCGCACATGAACTCGTCGGCCATATCCCATGTCCTCGTGTCAGCGGCGAAATCATACGTCAGCGAGCGGAGATAGCTGTCGCCGGCTGATGTCACCTGCCATGCCGTACTATATAAATAAGGTATAAGGCGGTATCTGAGCCTTATCGTCTCCTCTATGGCATCATAGACAGGCTCGCCCTTCTTGCCGAACTGGTATATCTCGCGTGGGGCATCGGCTCCATGGCTGCGGAAGACGGGGCAGAAGAGCCCATACTGCATCCAGCGGACATAAAGCTCCTGATACTGTGGGTTGCGTGGTGCCGAGCCGCTGCCCTGGGTGTTGTATGCGCCACAGAAGAATCCGCCGATATCGGTGTTGAAGTTGGGACATCCTGTCATGGTGTAGTTCAGTCCGGCAGGCACCTGTTTCCTCAACATGTCCCATGACGACGCCACATCGCCCGACCACAGTCCTGAGCCGTAATGCTGCTGTCCGGCGAAAGCGGAGCGTGTCATGATGAAGACGCGCTTGTCGGCAGACACCTCGCGCTGGTTCTTGTATATCCCCTTTACCGTTGCGAGCGGGAAGAGATTGCGCATACTGCGCCATGAGCCCATGGCGCCCCGCTGGTCGTAGTCTTTCTCTTTCGGATTGAAGAAGTCTGGGTCGGTAGAGTCCATCCACCACGCGTCGATGCCATAGTCATACAGACGTTTTAGGTGGTTCCAGTAGATCTGGCGCGCTACGGGGCTGAAGGCGTCATAGACCTTTACTCCTGACGGATAGTCCATGCGCGGAGGCCACAAATGTGCCAGTCCGCTCTGCGGCCATGTCTCGAAATCGAAAAGGAGGCCTTTCTCGCTCAGCTCTCTGTACTGTATGGTCTGCGGGCCGAAGCTTGCCCATATTGATATCATGATGTGGGCGTTCTGCTTGTGCACCCTGTCTATCATCGCCTTACCGTCGGTGAATGTCTCGCCGATGAAGTCCATGGCGTTCCATGTGTAGTTGCTTCCCCAGTACTGCCAGTCTTGTATGATGCCATCGAGGGGCACCTTCAGCTCACGGTATTTATCTACCACCTCAAGCAGTTCTCTTGACGATTTGTACCGCTCGCGACACTGCCAGTAGCCATAGGTCCATAGGGGGAACATGGGGACATCGCCTGTCAGCTGGCGCATGCACCTGTTCACGCCGTCAGCATTCTGTCCATACATGAAGTAGTAGTCGGCATCATCGCCCACCTCGGCCTTGAAGGTCATGCCGCCGGCATTATCCTGGAAATGCGCACGGCTGTAATTGTCCCAGTATATCCCCCACCCTTTCACTGACTGGATGACATTCTGGAAGTCCTCAAGGTTTGACTGCTCTACGGTTTTTGTCAGTCCGCGCCGGTTCAGCCTTCCGTCCTGCACGGTGCCGAGCCCGTATATCGCCTCGTTCTTGTCGAGGGTGTATGTAATGGTGACCTCATAGCGTCCCTTGTCGCTGCCCCTCTGGCGTACATCAAACGCTGTGGCCTTCTCTCTCAGCAGTGTCTTCCCCTTAGCCGCGAACGTGACGAGCGATGTCCGCTTGTCGAGCGCCACTGTCAGGGCCGTTGTCTGCATGACAGCTTTCTGCTGTGTCTCTGTCAGGCGCGCCGAGAAGTCATTGCGGGGTGACATAATGACCACCTCGCTGGCCTTATCGCTCATGGAGGCTGCGGCCGGTGTCTTCGTTATTCTCACTATCTGTGGCGTGTAGAACACCACTCTGACACGTGACGCGCCTGTCACGAACTCGAATGTGTTGGTGTCTGCCGCTGATACCAGCAACGATATCAGCAGGAACGACATTAAAGTAAACAGTTTTTTCATTGGGTTGGTTAGTTTGGTAGGTTTTCAATTTATTAGAATTATCATCTTGGATAATACGATATTTCGATTCCTCGAATAATCGAGAACACGATATCTTGATAATTCGAGGAATCGATTCTTCAACAATCCAATTATTCAGACAATCAATTCTTTGGGAACTCTCTCTACATGAGAGAGGCAACAATCTGTCCCACAGAATCTGTCATCTGGCCATAACGGCCTTGATATTGGCCTCAAGCTGCCGTGTGGAGCTTGCGCCTACGATGACCGATGTGACACCCTTCTGGCTTAGCACCCACCTCAGAGCTTTCTCGGCGAGAGTCATGCCGTCGCGGCGCGCCTCTCCGTCCCAGAGCCTTAACTGTTCGAGGAGCTCGGGTGTCAATGTCTCGCTCTTCAGGAAGTGTTCCTGCGCCATACGGCTGTCAGCGGGGATGCTATGGAGATAGCGGTCGGTCAGCAGGCCCTGTGCCAACGGCGAGAACGACACGAAGCCGACGCCATGCTGCTCACAGACATCGAGTATGCCATCATCTATGGGCTTCGTGTCGAGCATGTTTATACGGTCCTGGACGGCAAGGAGCGGGGTGTCATGGCGCGCGAGATAGCCTATGGCATATTCCAGCGCGTCCTTAGGCCACCGGGAGATGCCGAGATAAAGCGCCTTGCCAGAGCGCACGATATCCACCATGGCCTGGAGTGTCTCGTCGAGAGGTGTCAGCGGGTCATAACGGTGGCTGTAGAAGAGGTCAACATAGTCGAGCCTCATGCGCCGCAGGCTCTGGTCGAGACTGGCCATGAGATACTTGCGTGAGCCCCAGTTGCCATAAGGCCCGGGCCACATGTCGTAGCCCGCCTTTGTGCTGATGAACATCTCGTCGCGGTATGGCCTGAAATCATCGTCCATCAGACGCCCGAAGGTCTCCTCAGCACTGCCGTACGGAGGGCCATAATTGTTGGCAAGGTCAAAATGCGTTATGCCATGGTCAAAAGCATACCGCACTATCTCGCGGCTGTGCTCATAAGCCACCGTTGAACCAAAATTATGCCAGAAACCAAGACTGACAGCAGACAGCAGCACACCACTCCTGCCACAACGGCGGTAATCCATGCCACTGTCATAACGGCTATTGTCCGCTGAATAATCCATATGTGATAATACTTTGTTATTTATTAGGTAAGGAATCGGGAAAAGGGAGTAAACGTAACTATTCAGCGAATGCGTTTTGTAACAAGAAAATATAGATTTATATTGTCTC
>JBJEAW010000051.1:0-5048 GCA_051869435.1 Prevotella sp.
TCGGGATTCCGCTTAGGGCGTTAAGAGCTTGCCTCTTATAAGACCCAAGCGGAAGCCTGACACCAGAGGCTCTGCCCCCCATCATCTTCAAGGGGTTTATATTGGTTTTTGTGAATCGTGACTGACACATGGTTTTACTGGTAACCCATATCAATGCCCACTATAAAAGTCAAACACAAAATAAGATAGTGAAAAGAGACAAAGCATTTGAGGAATTTTTTAGGAATAATTTTGAGAGACTGAATCTCTATGCCCTTCATCTTGTCAATGATGAGGAGCTAAGCCGTGACATTGTCTCTGATGCCATGGAGTATGTCTGGAAGAATTATTCCAGCCGTGACGATGTCGGGTGGTACAGATACTGTATGTCGTTCGTGAGGAACAGATGTATCGACCATCTCCGCCGCCAGAGCGTCCACCAGCGCTATGTTGACTTCATCATGCATGTGGTGGAGAGGGATGACACGCCCTACGGCAATGCCGACGACGAGCGTCTGGGAGACATAATGAGAGTGATGGACACGCTGACACCGAAGACACGCCTTGTCCTGCAGGAGTGTTACCTGCAACACCGTACATACAAGGAGGTGGCCGAGGAGCTGGAGATAAGTGTCAGCGGCGTGAAGAAACATATCATGACGGCATTGAGGATAATGAGAGAAAAAATATCTAAAAAATATAAAAAAGAGTGACCATCTTGTTGCCTTAGTGCGTATAAAGAGAAAGCAGCGATGAAAGATATAGAACAAGACATAAAAGAGAAATCGCTTGAGAATGTTGTCAGCATTATGGACAACAGCAATCTCAAGCCAGACAGCCGGGAGGGTGTGTGCGCCCCTGACTGTCAGGACAGCGGTGTGCTTACCGACGACGACATAGAGGCCATGATGGCCGACGAGGATGCCATAGCCGCCGCAGGCCTGTTGCTCGACATGAAGCGCGCGACACTGGCGCGCTCTGAGCGGGCGAGGGTCGATGTGGACGCCGAGTGGAGGGCGTTCATGAAGAAGAAACGCCGGGCCAGGCATATACCTATATACTATATAGCGGCGGGCATAGCCGCCATGCTGGTGGTGATAGCCGGCGTGGCCATATATATGTATGATGCGGTAACCACATCTTCCAGGGGCACAGTGCTCATGTCGCTGAGGGATAATCCGCAGCACCCTGTCCTGAGCATCGGCGGCGGCGAGGACATCGTGCTCGACACAAGCCAGGAGCGTGTCCGTCTGGCCGGGATGGGCATGAGCCTCACATCGGATGGAATGACGATGGCCGGGGACGAGGACTTCGGCAGTCTCGACAGCCTCACGCTCACCATACCTCGCGGACAGACATACAAGCTAACGCTCGCCGACGGCAGCGAGGTATGGATGAACAACGACTGCCGCCTGACCTATCCCAACCGCTTCACCGGCAAGGAGAGGCGTGTGAGGATAGAGGGCGAGGCTTACTTCAAGGTGGCTCCTGACAAGGAACACCCGTTCATCGTCATGGCCGGCGGTATGCAGGTGCGTGTCTATGGCACAGAGTTCAATATACGCTCTTATGGCAGCGGCGACTCGCATGTGACGCTCATCAAGGGCAGTGTGGCTGTCAGGAGCCGCAGCCACGAGGCGCGTCTGCAGCCAGGCCAGGACGCGAAGCTTAATGAGGACGAGTCGTTCGGAATAGCGCAGATAGACACCGAGTCGTATATCTTCTGGAGGGACGGCTTCTTCTACTTTGACGACATACCCCTTGAGGCCATCATGCAGGACATAGGGCGGTGGTACAACATGACTGTCGTCATGGAGAACGACGCGGCCCGCTCATACCATCTCCATTTCCTCGCCGACAAGCGTGGAGGCATAGACCATGTCATAAAGCTGCTCAACAGCATGGGAAAGGTGAAGATAACACGTAAGGACAACAAGCTCATAGTAAAGTGACAGACAGGCAGGAGGAATAATAAAGGCGACACAAGCCAGAGCACATTCTGACCTTGTGATCATATATGCAGGACAGGATGCCCACTATAATCAGGCGGGCATCCTGTCCTGCTTTTTTTTTTTTCAGGTAAAACTTATGGGATACAATGGGGCACCAGTAAAACCCTGTGTAAGTTACGAATGACAAAAACCGGGGGATAAACCCCTTGAAGATGATGGGGGGCAGAGCCCCTGGTGACGGTCTTCCGCTTCGGGCTTATAAGAGCTTGCTCTTAACGCCCCCAAGTGTAAGACTGTCACCACCTTCTTTCAGAAGGCTTCCATCCTCTTCAAGGCGATAAACATAAATAAACCTTTTCGATAGCCAGACGAGCAGAGGCTGAGCAAGCTCATGCCCACAGCCCCGACACCAAGCCTCAGCCATGAGCATGCTCAATGGCTGAGGCGCGAAAGGCTACGGGCAGGCGAGCGTAGCCTTTCGATACTTGGAATACAATAATGAGACATAAAGTGTTTTTTTTAATCATTTTGAAAGAAAATTTTAATTTTATTTTTCAAATTAGTACCCATTTTAAATTCTATTTCGTCTATTTGGAAAAATAAACATAATATTAGCATGAGAACCATCACATTAACATTACTCTGTCTGTCACTGCCATGTCTGCTTTACTCGCAGAAGAGCGGTGCGGGCATGGACGGCACTTTCCAGCGTGTAGAACAGGCATTCAATGAGACATCTGACATTGAGAGCCTGAGAGACAACCCCCAGTTCATGGCCGACTTGAAGGCTGTCATCGCTGCTGCCGACGAGCAGTCAGCGCGTACCATTGTCAGTCACAGCACCTTTGTCTTCATGAACGGTCTGCTCAATGATGTCGGGGCGGCGATAAGCAGGATGCCGAAAGGTGTGCTCTCTTCAGAGAACGGCATGAAGGCCGCCGACCTTTACAACAGCCTGCATCTTGTCGATGTGGGCATGGCAGCACCCGACTTCACCCTCTCCACGCCTGATGGCAAGGAGATACATTTCGCCGACTTCCTGAAAGGCAAGAAGTGTGTGTTAGTCGATTTCTGGGCCTCATGGTGCGGATGGTGCCGCAAGGAGAATCCTAATGTGCGCGCCGCCTACGACGAGTTCAAGGACAAGGGCTTCGATGTCCTCAGCGTGTCGCTCGACACTAAGGACGATGCATGGCGCAAGGCTCTCGACGAGGACAAGCCGTCATGGCCGCAGGTGGTCGATTACCGTGGCACGAAGGAGGGGCTTTATAAATGGTATAACCTTCATGGCATACCCGCCATACTCCTCATAGGCAGCGATGGTGTCATCGTGGCGAAGGGACTTCGTGGCGCAAACATACGCAAGGCAGTAGTGGAATATCTGGATAACCATTAATATAAGGAGTAAAGATAATGAACAAAAGACTTCTTTCAACGGCTGTCATCGCCATTGTTTCTGTGGCAGCCGCATTCGCACAATATAAGATATACGGACATGTGCCCGACCTTGAGGACGGTATCATGTACCTTGAGGTGGAGCGTGGCAGAGTCGATTCTGCCAAAGTGGAAAACGGTTGTTTCAACATCGAGAACAAGGAGGGCATGGAGGCGACGACATATGTCCACATGCGCCATTCGAGCAATCGCTGGCAATGTGCCTTCTGGATGGGAAACGACAACATCGACTTCACCACAGTCAACGACATCCCAGTCATCAAGGGCTCAAAGACACAGGACGAGTACAATATATATAAGCAGACCCTGCAGCCTGTGTGGGACTACGGGCTGGAGCTGAAGAAACAGATGAACGACGTCACCAAGCATGACTCGCTGATGAACATCGTCAACACCGTCTATAAGGTGAGGGAGGACAGCGTCTTCATGACTTTCCTGAAGAAATATCCCAAGAGCTACATCTCGCTCAACCATGTGTATAACATGCGTGTTTGGAACAAATACCCATATAAGAGATACATAAAGTTCTTCAACGAGCTGGACACCACAGCCTTCAAGGGCAAGCAATGGCTCACCATGCTTGAGTTAATTGAGAAGGACCACGCCATGGAGCCGGGACAGCCCATGCCAAAGTTCGAGATGGCCGACCTTTACGGTAAGAGCATCAGCCTCGCCTCGTTCAAGGGCAAGTGTGTGCTGTTCACCGTGTCGAGCTACGGCGTGGCAGACTATGATGCCGACCTCATGCTGCGCAAGCAACTTTATGGCAAGTATGCCTCAAAGGGTCTTGACATGGTTGACTATATGCTCAACGAGGATATTATCGACGTTATGAAGGGTCCCGCAAACATGGGGTTGCGCTGGCATTTCGTCACTGACCTGAAAGGCTTTAACGGCAAGTGGATAGGAGAACATGAAATAGACCATATCACACAGAACTTCCTCATCGACCGCAACGGTGTCATCATAGGCAGGAACCTCTTTGGGGATGAGCTTGAAAGAGAAATAAATAACTTATTTAAATAAACACAAAAATCATTGACATGAGAGAAAGACTATTGTCAACGTTTCTTATGCTTGCCGTTCTGCTGACAGGCTTCGCCACAGAGGTGGGAGCACAGCAGAAGCAGAAGGAGATAAGAATCGAGTTCAAGAAAGCGCCGATGTCTGATGTGCTTAAGAAGCTGCAGAAGACATCCGGCTATCAGATTCTCTTCACCTATGACGACGTGAAGAGAATCACGGTTGAAGGTCCATTGGTGGCCAAGGACATTAACGACGCGCTGAGACAGCTTTTTGAAGGCAGGCCATTCGCCTATACCGTCGATGGGAAATATGTCTCGGTATTGCTGAAAGAGAACGTGGAGCGCAAGCAGCCACTGCAACGACAGAAGACATATAAGGTCAGCGGATTCGTGATGGACACACAGCAGGGCACACTGCCTGGCGCGAGCGTGGCGGTTGAGGGCACATCAATAATGGTGGTGGCCGATGAGAGCGGACACTTCTCGCTCAATCTGCCCTTGGGAGTGAAGAGCACCATCGTCGTGTCGTATGTCGGCATGAAGACAGCACGCCGCACATTCTACCTGCTCGAACAGATGCCTATAGACACCGTGAGCATAAAACAGCGTTGGGAAGCGATGCTCAACGTGTCGGGCG
>JBJEAW010000052.1:0-5048 GCA_051869435.1 Prevotella sp.
AACGAGATGATTTCGTTTGAAAAAGCCCATAAAATGGCAAGTGGGAAACTTTAGCAGGTTAATCAGTTGGCATGTATCCCTCATGGCTTCTCGAATTTGGAACTCATTGTCAAGAGGTCTGTAATTTGTACCTGTTATACCTACCCTGCGATGACGTATTCCCTTATCGACAGAGAGGTCTTTTGTCAATAAGGTGTGGATATCCTCTATGTGACTTACTGACAATTCCTGCAAATAGTCTGGGTTATCCAATACAAAGCGCAAGGCATCTTTGTGATTCAAAAGCATCACAGCCTCCTCCCTCGTCTTTCCGTCAGCTGTCTTGCTTTCCCGGAGCAGGCGTTCAGTTTCAAGCAAGGAATAAGTGTTGCCTTCTATTTGTGAGGACTTCCAACTGAGATCAATTCCAAGTCGTTCCATTTCCTTGCGATATTCATTTTCAGTCATCTCGCTGATGTTTTTTCTAAACTCATCCTGCAATGCTGACAAGAGGGAAAGCTCCTCGTCGTTGAACAGTTTTACCTTCGGCAGTTGTTCATTAATAAGCTCAAAATTGAAAGATGACTGCACCTGTCTCTCATCAATGTCTTTTGAGAAATATGTGTCGAGATTTAACGGCATGAGCAGATGAGCCTGAGGGGACAGGGCATAACGTGTTGCCCTTGCCTTACCTTGCGAAACGACATCGCCTGACTTGACAAGACTTGCTATCATACGCTTTAGAGTAGCCTCACTCCCGTCAAAAGAAATGCCTCGCCCGATGTCCTCGCGCGAGGACATCGGGTTATAATGTAGGTATTGAAGTAACTCTCTCTGAGTGTCCATAAATAAGAAACATTTTTATTTATCGGTGCAAATATACGGTAATTATTTCAATTATCGGCTCACAATGAGCCTAAAAAAACATTAAATTACTATTATCATGAGCCGATTCGTCATTTTATCAGTATCTATCCTTTGCCCAAAATTGCAATATATAGCAAAAATAGGCAGATGTAAATGATTATACCTACATCTGCCTATTGACTGTTTTTATAGGGCTTACTTCACTAACACTTTCTTGCCATTAATGATGTTCAGTCCTTTTTGTGGGCTCTTCAGTCTTACGCCAGAAACAGAATAGTTTGTCTGTTGAGCGTCTTCACCAATTGGTATGTCATCAATGCCAGCAGGAGCGATCTCCACGATGTTCTTGAAGTTCTTCCATACATCGGCAGAAGCATAAAGAGATTTTGTACCGAATGGGACATAGAGAGTGGCAACACCCCAATAGAACTGAGTACTGAAAACAGACTCTTCTATTGCGATAGGTTTCTCCATAAAACATTTTATAGTTTTTTAGATTACTTGAGTGGTCAAAACCCTCCCTCGTCTTTAGGTGCTCCCTGTATTGGCATCCGTCAGGCAGATTCTATCTGCAGAGCCTGCGCATCGCCTTGCGGCATTTCTTCTCCTCGCGTGCCGACAGCGATGTGTTGTGCTTCGTCCCGCCTTTCTCCACTGTCGCCACAATCTTGAAGCCACTATAGTGGAGTATCTCTCTCAGCGCACGCACGACACCACGTGTCTGGTGCATGAAGATGTTGAACGGCCACGGAGTGGTCGATGTGCTCACGACGGCAGCCCTCTTGCCTTTGTGCAGGGGGATGGGCATACCGTAGCGGTTCTCGTCCATCATGCCATAGACGATACGGTCGAAGAGAATCTTCAGCGTGCCAGGGATATTGCCCCAGTAGCATGGTGATGCTATGACAAGTCTGTCGGCAGCCTCCATCATCGACAACACACGCTGGGCGTCATCGTCGGGCATGACACATTTGTGGGCCGAGCGGCATTTCATGCACGCTATGCACGGCCTTATGCTGAGGCTGTTCGCATCTATAATGTCTATGTCTGCGCCATTCTGCCGTGCCTCGTCGGCCATCACGCTGACCATCTCTGATATGTTGCCCTTCTTACGCGGGCTGGCGTTAAGGATTATTATCCGCATTGTAATATTAAGTATTTAAGGTAGGTTCTATAAATTACCTCCCTACGGTCAGTGGGTCCGGAGGACAAGTCTCCCACCGTCAAAAGGATTAGTAATTAAGGGGTGACGTTTTGTCGTCTTTTGGATTCCAACTGTTCCCGCTCCATATGTTTCCCGGAAACCATACTCGACCTAAGCACGGGATGCTCAGTCCACTCCCCTCTCCATGCTGTCGATGTAGAGTCCCTTGAACAGGCAATCCAAATCTCTTATCTCGGAGATAGTCTGCATGCCCACTGGCAGCCGCTTCTTTTCCATAACTTGCTGTTGGTTGTATTCCTTCCGTTGGCAAAGTTAGGTAAAAAAAATGATTTCTCAAAGGGAAAATCGTAAAAATAAACCCGAATCGGACATTAGCATTATGATAACAACAACTCATATTTCTTGTGCAGATACTTTTATGTCTTGAAGGCGCAATGGGGTTTCATGGTAACCGAAAGACGGAAAGGCAGAAGGCAACCAAAAACGTCAACCATAAATTAATGCACATTTTGACGGTGGGAGTGAGGAGCAATTAGTGTCGCAAACAGAAGACCCTGAATATCAACAACATACAACAACAGAAACTAAAAGTGCCAAATGAGCGGCTCATTGGTACTTAATTGCAGGCTTATTGGCACTGGATGAGGCCGTCATTCAGTACCGATGAGATAGACGGAGAAGATGCATTGGCTGGGCACGTTACATTCGTGATGTCTGCCGATGTGAATAATGCTTTAATTTCCCGCTCATTGTCTTATGCCCGAGCCATATTGGCAGGCAGGGATTTCTTGAACATTACGAGAGACAAAAAAGTCGCGAGGCAGGAGGAATGATGATGGCAATGCAGGAAGACATCATTGTCGTTATTATTCGTTGAATATATACGCCAGACTGTGGCGGATGGCGGATGGCAGCAGAAAAATAAGAAAAAAACGGGGAAACATGATGTGTGTATGAGAAAAAAATATTATCTTTGCACCATCGGACATCAAAAGGGTGCCCCACGGATGGGGGCTGAGATTATACCTTCCAACCTGATGCAGTTAGTACTGCCGTAGGGATTGAGTCGTATTTTTTCACGTTTTTGTATCTTCTACAGATATAATTATTGATAAAGGTTATGATGTCTGCATCATAACCTTTGTGCGTCATACAGGGGGTGCTCTTCTTTCAGATGTCACAGTACAGGGTGAGGCCACGGCATCGCGCCCAGGACATGTTCACAAGACATCAGCATGCCACACAGCCCCCGGCCTCAAGAAAAGATTTTTCTACAGGAGAAGAGCACAATGAAACACTACAAACGAGTATTGGCCATCGCAGGCAGCGACAGCGGCGGCGGAGCAGGAATACAGGCAGACATCAAGACGATATCTGCTTGCGGATGCTATGCCATGACAGCCGTGACGGCCGTGACAGTGCAGAACACAGTAGGCGTGAGAGCCGTCCATGATGTGCCCCCGGATATCGTCGAGGGGCAGATAACGGCTGTGCTCGAGGATATCGGAGCCGACGCCGTGAAGATAGGTATGCTGAAAAGCAGGGAGACGGTGATAGGGGTATGCCGGACGCTGGAGCCGTACAAGCTCAGGAACATCGTCCTCGACCCTGTCATGGTCTCCACGAGCGGACACAGGCTCATGGACGAGGATGCCGTCAAGGCGGTCATGCACAGCCTGGCACCGATGGCACGCCTGATGACACCCAACATACCTGAGGCGGAGATGATCATGGGACAGGGGAAGATAGGCGCGGCCGGAGATATGGACGACGCGGCCAGGGACATGGCTGAGCGGACAGGAGTGTCGGTACTGCTGAAAGGCGGGCATCTTGACAGCAGCACGCTGGTGGATGTCTTCTACGACAATGAGGAGAAAACCGTATGCCACCTCCCGTCGCCACGCATAGCGACAGCCAACACACACGGGACGGGATGCACGCTATCGTCGGCCTTGGCATCGATGCTGGCTCAGGGCATGACACTGGGCGAGGCTGTCAAGACAGCGAAGCAATATATCAACGAGGCGATAATGGCGGGGGCCGAATATGAGACAGGTCATGGGCACGGCCCCGTAAAACATTTTTACAGACTATGGAAATAACACTGAACAACAAGACACTAAAGACAGAGGCCAGGACACTAAGCGAGCTGGCGACAGAGCTCACACTGCCAGAGAAAGGCGTGGCAGTAGCCATGGAGAACAGGATGGTGCCACGTGCCGAATGGGCTGAGACGATGCTGCATGAGGGCGCGGCCGTAGTGATAATAAAAGCGGCATGCGGAGGATGATACAGTTCATATCTCACCAGACAGCCAGACACACCTATCTCGACAGCATAAGGATGGCTCTCGACGGCGGATGCCAGTGGGTGCAGCTGAGGATGAAGGACACTCCAGCAGAGGACATCATAAAGACCGGGCTGGAGGTAAGGAAGCTGTGCGACGCATACCATGCCACATTCATCATCGACGACCATGTCAGCCTTGTCAGCGAGACAGGCGCTGACGGCGTGCATCTCGGCCAGAAAGACATGCCCGTAGGCGAGGCAAGGCAGATATTGGGAAGAGAGGCTATAATAGGCGGGACGGCAAATACTGTGGCCGAGGTGGAAAGGCATTACGAGCAGACGGCCGACTATGTCGGGTGTGGGCCATTCCGCTTCACCACGACAAAGAAAGGGCTGGCACCTGTGCTGGGCCTTGACGGATACCGCAACATAACGAGCCGGACAAGGCGGCTGGGCATAGACATCCCGATAATAGCCATTGGCGGAATAACGGCCGATGACATCCCGATGCTCATGCAGACAGGCATCGCCGGCATAGCTGTGTCCGGGACAGTATTGTCTGCCGTGAATCCCGCCGCAGAGATGAGGAGGCTTCTGGATATCATGCGGAGGCAAGGCCACGAAGAATGACTATCATAATGGCAGACTTGGCCGCAAGGAGAACTGTGCGGCAATAGAATACCCACAGAAAATAGGGTGGTTCTATAAATTAGCCTTGACAGATTTCGATTCTATTTTTGAGATCAAA
>JBJEAW010000053.1:0-4867 GCA_051869435.1 Prevotella sp.
GTTGACACATGATTTTCATAGTGCCCCATGGGAACGTGAAAAAAGAATAGTGCCGTCTCGGGCTTCATTGATGCTGTTTCTCAAACAGTGCTGATGGGGTGCTCATTCAGTATATATGAGCCTTCCATTCAGTATATATGAGCTCCTCATACGGTGCTTTTGGGCTGAACGAGGCTAAGCCGTTGTAACAGAGCCTGTTGTGTTATGGATGTTTTCTCCCTCCATGTCTGCCATAAACTCGGCTCCAACCGTACTGGCCGAGGAAACATCTTGTTTCTTGCGACAAGCACGCATCGTAAGCGAGAAGCGTTGATAGACAAAAGGATGACAAGGCTCTTGCGCTTACAGCGTGTGCTACTTACAATATTCGCTGAATAGTTACTGCAAACACGGCATATTCTAAAAAAGAATAAAAAACGATGCGATTCTGCTGTGGCTAACATTTTATTTCTTATCTTTGCAGAAGATAGGCTGCACTCGGCATAAATGCTCAAGCAAGCTTGGTATGTTCTGCTCTCATTTGCACTATCTTTGTACAAAACTTGGGGAAACCCTTGGGCAATGGCAAGATATATCTGAGAGACAGATGTCTTGAAGACGAAAGGCTTGGCTCCAGACAAGGCGACCGGGGGCGAGCCAGATGCCCCCCCATCATGCCAGATGACAACTATTCTGGCAGAGAAACTTAAATATACAGGAAAGAAGATCCAGTGTCACACATTATAAGAAAAATAATCAAGATAGGGCTGCCATTCGTCTTGTGTGGCGGCATACTATACTGGATGTACCGCGGTTTCGACTTCGCGGGGATGTTCCGCTTCATGAGGCGTGAGATGGACTGGACATGGATGTGGCTGTCATTGCCGTTCGGCATCCTCGCCCAGATGTTCCGTGCGTGGCGCTGGCGGCAGATGCTCTCCCCGATAGGCGAGCACCCCCGATGCTCCACAACCCATTATGCCATATTCATTTCCTATGCCGTGAGCCTTCTGGTGCCACGTGTGGGTGAGTTCACACGCTGTGGAGTGCTGAACAGATGGGGAGGGACATCATTCTCCAAAGCCCTCGGCACAGTCGTCATGGAGAGGGCTGTCGATACGCTGACGATACTGCTGCTGACAGTGGCGGTGCTGCTCATGCAGGTGGATGTCTTCATGACATTCTTCACAAGGACAGGTGTCAGCCTGGCCGATATCCTCCACCGCTTCACCACGACAGGATATATCGTCACAGCCCTGTGTGGGGTGGCGGCGGTGGTGTCGCTCTATTTCGTCAGGAAGAAGCTCTCGATATACGACAAGGCAAAGGCGACGCTCCACGGCATAGTGGAAGGCGTGCTGTCGCTGAGGCATGTCAGGAGCGTGCCGCTCTTCATCGTCTTCTCCCTCGCCATATGGGCGTGTTATTTCGTACATTATTATCTTACTTTCTTCTGCTTCGACTTCACGTCGTCACTTGGCATCTCGTGTGCTGTCGTCTCGTTCATTGTGGGCACGATAGCCGTCATCGTCCCTACGCCTAACGGTGCAGGGCCATGGCATTTCGCGGTGAAGACGATGCTCATACTCTATGGCGTGGCAGAGAATGACGCCCTGTACTTCGTGCTCATAGTCCACACGGTGCAGACACTCCTCGTTGTCCTCCTCGGCATATATGGCTGGACAGCGGTGAGCCTGCAGCAGAAGACAGCACTGAAGCCACAGACCAACGAACGTAACGTGACAATCAAAGACAAATAACCTAATAATAATTCTAAATCATGTCAGAAATTCTGAAGCTCCAGCCAGAGTGCATCTGGCGCAATTTCCACCTGCTCACACAGGTGCCACGTCCGTCAGGACATCTTGAGAAAGTACAGCAGGCCCTCCTCGCTTTCGCCGAGAAGGCAGGTGTAGAGGCTTTCATCGACCCCGCAGGCAATATCGTCATGAAGAAGCCCGCCACACCAGGAATGGAAAACCGCAAGGGAGTGATTCTCCAGGCACATATGGACATGGTGCCACAGAAGACACCAGCCTCAAACCATGACTTCGTGAACGACCCTATCGTGACACGTGTTGACGGCGACTGGCTCTATGCCACAGACACCACACTCGGCGCGGACAACGGCATGGGCGTGGCTGCCATCATGGCTGTCATGGAGGACAAGACCCTCGTGCACGGCCCTATCAACGCCCTCATCACAGCCGACGAGGAGACATCAATGGTGGGCGCCAACGCCCTGCCAGAGGGCGAGCTGGAGGGCGAGATACTGCTCAATCTCGACACAGAGGACGAGGGAGAGATGATCATCGGCTCGGCCGGTGGCGTTGATGTCACAGCCGAGATAGAATACAAGGATGTGGCTGTTGAGGCTGGAGACAAGGCCGTGAGGATTGTCATTGACGGTCTGCATGGCGGACACTCAGGACTTGAGATTGGCCTCGGTCTGGCTAATGCTAACAAGCTCATGGCACGCATAGCAGTGGATATTATAGCGAACGTTGAAGCTCGCCTTGCAACATGGGAGGGCGGCAATATGCGCAATGCTATCCCTCGCACATGTGTCGCTGTATTCACCGTGCCGGCAGAGAATGTCGAAGAGTTGAAGAGCATCGTCGCAGAGTATGCCGAGACATTCACACAGGAATACAAGGGCATAGAGAAGAACATCACCGTGACAGCTGAGGACGTGGAGACTCCTGCAACACAGATTCCTCAGGAGATACAGGACAATGTCGTCAACGCCATCAATGCGTGCCATAACGCTGTCCTGAGATATATCCCTTCAATACCGGAGATAGTGGAGACATCAAGCAATCTCGCCATCGTTACCATTGGTGGTGGCAAGGCTTCGGTGAAAATTCTCGCACGCTCAGCGTCAGAGAGCCAGAAAGAATGTCTCGCCAATATGCTTGAGAGCTGCTTCTGCATGGCAGGCATGAAGGTCACTCTCGGAGGCGACTACCAGGGATGGGACCCTAACCCTGACTCAGAGATGATACGTGTCATGTCAGACATCTACCGCCGTGAGTTCGGCAAGGAGCCAAAAGTCAATGTCGTGCACGCAGGCCTTGAGTGTTCTGTCATCCTCTCCAAGTATCCTGGCCTCGACATCGTCAGCTTCGGCCCGACACTCCGCCATCCGCACACACCACAGGAGTGCTGCCAGATATCAACAGTCGATAAGTTCTGGCATCTGCTGAAGTGTACCCTTGCCGAGGTTCCAGAGAAATAAGCTGGCGGCACTTTGGGCATCCACAAAAACAATGTGGAGGACTGAAAGAGGAATAAAAAATACGAAGGCAAGAAAAAAACTTGACGTTTTTTATTCACGTTAAAATAAAAATGATTATCTTTGCACCAAATTTTAATGTGCAGAGGTAATCATTTTTTTATACTTTGTATATTTTCTTCCCAAACATGCATCCCCGTATGCGGTGGGGGCAGAGTATGACTGCCGACGGCACTATGTATAACCAATAAACAACAGTAATGGACGACTATCATCCGGAAAATAACAACGCTATGTAGTTTCTGGGGCCCATACAATGAGAGTGTAGGCCTCGGAGAGTGATCATTGCACTTAAACTTAGGCCTACAACAATGAAGACATATTGGAATACAGAACATCAGCTGCAGAAGATTGACGAGTGGCAGCCAAACTGCTGGATACAGGTGACATGTCCCAATGAGGACGACCGCCGTAATCTGGAGGAGACATACAATATTCCTGACTATTTCCTCTCTGACATCGCCGATAACGACGAGAGGGCACGCTATGAGTATGACGACGGATGGATGCTAATCATCCTGCGCATCCCCTATGTGAAGGAGATACGCTCAAGAACGCCATACACGACAGTGCCACTCGGTATCATACACAAACGCGATGTCACAATCACCGTCTGCAATTTCGAGACAAACATGATGATTGACTTCGTCTCGTTCCACAAGAAACGTGGAGAGGGATTCACCGACTATGTGGATATGATATTCCGCCTCTTCCTCTCATCCGCAGTATGGTATCTGAAACGCCTGAAACAGATATCACAGCGAATAGACGCAGCGAAGAAAGACATGTCGAAAGTCGATAACGAGGCCCTCATCGGCCTCTCACGCCTACAGGACTCGCTGACATATTTCCAGACATCAATACGTGGCAATGAGAACCTCCTCGCCAAGCTGAAGTTCAAGCTGCAAGTCGATGAGCTTGACGCCGACCTTATCGAGGACGTGAATATCGAGATGTCACAGGCGAGGGAGACAACAAACATATACTCAAACATCCTCGAATCGACAATGGAGACATACCGTGGCATCATCAACAACAACATGAACACCACGATGCGTACGCTGACATCCGTGACGATAATCATGATGTTCCCTACGCTGATAGCCTCGCTCTTCGGCATGAACCTCGCCAACGGGATGGAGAACAGCTCATGGGGATTCCTCTTCGCCATCCTCATCTCTTTATTCGTCAGCCTCGCCAGCTGGGCCGCACTGAGGATAAAGAGGCTCATCTGACACCCATCAGGATATAAAGCATTTGACCATAAGATATAAGCCGAACGTCCGCCATGGAAGATGTGAAATCTCTCATGGCGGACGTTCGGCTTGTCATGAAAATGTGTGTAGGTCAGTGACGATATATCGTGGACTGACAATACAGATTCTGTTTGTCGTGCTATCTCCCTCTCCTTATGCGTTTAAGCGCGTTCTTGCCACGCATTGCGATGCGGAATGGAATCAGCAATGCGCCAGGCATCTCTCTTAGTAGCCACAGCGTGGCTTCTTGGCGGGCAGATGTGGCAAGCTTAGGATATAATGATGTATATGAGCTTCGTGACAGCAATCCAGTTTCTTTCATTGTTGCTATGGCTTT
>JBJEAW010000054.1:0-9022 GCA_051869435.1 Prevotella sp.
GGACAAAAATCGTTGAAAATAATTTGGGGGTATCAAACTTGGGTTAAATGCAGCCGTTGCATGTTTATCGCCATGAAGAGGATGGTAGCCTTCTGCAAGAAGGTGGTGTCGGGATTCCGCTTAGGGCGTTAAGAGCTTGCCTCTTATAAGACCCAAGCGGAAGAGTAACACCAGGGGCTCTGCCCCCCCATACTCTTCAAGGGGTTTATAATGGTTTTTGTGATTCGTGACTGACATATGGTTTTACTGGTAACCCCATTTTTCATTAACTTTGCATGATGTGCCTGACATTTTCTGAGCATATTCAATATTCATGATAAAAGAACGCCTTATAAGCGCATTGCTAAGCACAATGCTTTTCGTCATATTCCTTCCGTTCGGTCTGGAGCATTTCGGCTGGATGCGTTGGCTCCTGCTTGCAGGGGTCGGCGCTATAACCACGTTCAGCTGTGTTGTGGCCGAGCTTGCCGTCCGTTATGTCTTCCGTATGCCTCATGCCCCGGAGAACGGAATGCAGTATATGGTCAGACGCAATATGTTCTTCAGCATGGTGAACATGCTGATGTTCCTGCCGATAATGATGTTCTATCTGGACCGCTTCGTGAACAATGATGTCGTGGACAACCATGCCTCGTGGAGCCTGCTCATAAAGCTGCTGCTTGTCTTCGCCGGAGTGTCTCTTGTCATCAGCATGTACTGGAAGAATGTCTATTGGAAACGCCACTATGCCAAGGAGCTTCAGGATGCATGGCGCATCAATGGTATGCTTGAGGAACGCCAGCGGACAGCGTCTGCCACTCCCGTCCCATGCGCTGGTGATGACGAGAAGACGGTGACGATATCGGGCTCGACGAAAGAGAGCGTCGCCTTCAAGCCCTCCGCCTTCCTCTATGCAGTGTCAGAGGGGAATTATGTCCATATTTATTATCTGAGAGACGGCGCCGAGACGTCGGCCATGATACGCACGCGGATGAAGGAGATGGAGGAATGTTGCGCCTCAACTCCCCTCATGCGCTGCCATAGGGCGTATATTGTCAATCCGCAACATGTCGTGAGAGTCGTCAGCCGCTCGTCAGGATTCATGCTTGAGCTGAGGCATACTGACACCCTCGTGCCGGTGTCAAGGACATATACCGCATCCATACGTGAGAGGCTGGCGAATCCCTCACATGCCTTATAGGCCAAACACGGGCATACCACGGGCTATGCTTCGGATTGTCAGGAAATGCCGTGAATGGCATAAGGCTGCATGTCCTTGCCTCTTGGCTTTTGTCTGTCAGCCTTTATGCCCGTCTGTCCCACCGTTCATCCCCATACATGCTGTTCGTCACAAATACAGTCCGTCTGTCCCAATGTTTTGGCAGACGGGCTTTTTCTATATACCTTTGCAGCGTGATTTCAAGTGATTAACTTATTCTGACTGATATGAAGAAACGACTTGCAAAGAGTGCCGACAAGATGTTGGCCGGTGTCTGTGGCGGAATAGCAGACTATTATGACATTGACTCAACACTGATAAGGATAGGGCTTGTCCTTGTCGCATGCATGACAGCTGTTGTGCCTACCGTGGTGCTATATGTCATCATGAGCTGGATAATGCCTAAGAGCGATTTCGAGTAGAGCCACAGAGTAATCATCCACTTCTGTCTCATTCGTCTGTCCTCATGCTGCGGCCTGTCCCGTTGTAGGCATCAGATGGCTGTTTAAGCACACCTTGAACGAGGACTTATGATATATGGGATGGAGACAAACAAAATATATTTATGGCTATATGTGTATTCATCATATTGCAGTTTTTGTGCGCGATATGGCTGCTGTTAGCGGCTTTTTTGAGAGGTATCTGAGGGTGATCAGGATAGATCTGTATAACAATCCAGCCACTGGGTTCAGCTCGCGCTTTCTTCATTTCCATGATGGGGCGCGGCTTGAGCTTATGCATCGGCCAGACATTATGGAGCCTGCCGGCCCGCCGCTCTCATACGGCTTGCATCATCTGGCGTTCTCCTTGGGAAGCGAGGAGGCTGTCAATGAGCTTACCGACAGGCTTTGGGAAGACGGCTATGAGATAGAAAGCCCACCACGAACCACAGGCGATGGCTATTATGAGGCTGTCATCATAGGCCCTGAGGGAATAGTGATAGAGCTGACAAAATGAGCTTATAGCCGCTCAAACCAGACTCAAACACAAGTCGCATGGCTGTGTCCGATATCCCCAGTCCGCACGTTGCATGGGATGACCTGTGCCTGCGGAGAGGGTGTTATAGAGGAAGAGAGCAAGATGTCTTATTGAAATAATAATGATAAACCTACTTTACCTGCCCGTATTGCATGGCGGCTCGATGGTCAGGACATGGCCGGAGGCAATCATGGGAGGTATGTATAACAACAACAAACGATATGGAACAGAGATTTTGTCAGAGCTGCGGCATGCCTCTTAGCCAAGAAGTGCTTGGCACAAATGCCGACGGAAGCAAGAACGGGGAGTATTGTATATACTGTTACAAGGATGGTGCTTTCACAGAAGATTTTACAATGGAAGAGATGATTGAGTTCTGCTCACAGTTTGTTGAGCAATATAACGCTGACAGCGGTCAGCACCTTACCAGCGAAGAATACAAGGATGTGCTACGTCAGTATTGTCCGACGCTGAAGCGATGGAGCACGCCTGCCGCAGAGCTTCCCCATGCCTCATCACCCCTCAAAGTGGCTCTCATAGCAGAGATAAACGCGCTTGGCATAGAGGGAATGCCTCATATAGACAATCTTTTTGTGCTACAAGGGTCGTTTGTCAATATGGAGTACGGCATCAATGGCAACAAAGTGAAACTTCTTTCAGACAATACTACATACTGGGGCACACAGGTTGAGAAACTTGGAGACAGCGGACGATGCTTCGGCATAGCGTGTGACAAGCGTCATATCCTTATCTCTGAGTATGGCAAAGACGGCACTGATCCCGAGCTGGTTATGCTTAAAAGAAGATAATATCCTATGGGAAACCATTCAGGATAACTTATACATTAACGTTGACAGCTCAATGCCATCCCGTTCAGGCATCTCGCTGGATATACATAGAGCTTGATGTCGGATGACAAAGAGCAGTCTAAAAAATTACAAACGCAATGGATTTCATAAACAAACACAAACTGATCACGTTGATGATCATGCTTTTCGCCGCGATTACTGTTACCTCATGCGGTGATGACGATGACTTTGGTAATGATGAGTATGCCAGCTTTATTGTTGGCTCATGGATGACAGAAGAGGTGGATGTTGTCACACATCAGCCCACAGGCAAGACCGGACGCTATGTATGGACGTTCAATGGTGACGGCACGGGAGTATGGGTGGACGCTGAGGGAAACAGCTCGACAAACATCCCGTCGATAGTGAATGAGTTCAGATATACTGTCAAGGCGTATGGCGAAGAGACTGGATTATGGTATGACTTCTGTGTTGATTTCGTTTTTCTTGATGCGAATGGCGAGGTAGCATGGACAGAACGTATGTGCTTCTCAAAGACAGGTAAGAGCAGCTGTAATATGTTTACAGAAGGTAAAACCCTAAGCTCTGTATTGAAAAGAAAATAATACAACCCTTGTCGTTGATGGCTTCAACCGTACTGGCAGATACAAATCCGCTTGTCATGTCTCGTGACAAGAGTTGTGTCGAAGTGGAACGGACATGCCAAAACGATATGTTTGGCTGAATATTATCTACCCAGTCTTGCAGACTTCTTCTGCAAGTGATCATGCTTCATTATTGAAAACAGGCCGTATGAGTATTCTCGTACGGCTCTTTCCTGTTGATGGGAAACCCTTTCGGACGCATTATCCGGGAATACAATACCGGCAGACAGAGGTTATGCTATACAGCGTGTTACTCTGTCTGCCGGTATATATCATAAGGGTCGTCTGTCCCTTTGCTGCTGTGCGTTTGTATGTCTGATGGCGTTTACACACCGTCCTCGTCCGTCATTTCCTCCTCGTTGTCGGTGTCGCTTCCGCTGTCCATACGTGTGTCAAGGCTCACCTTGATGTTCCCATATCTATCGACAGTCATGATGAGCGGTATGAACTCGTCGCTGCTTATCTCTGGCGAGCCGATTGATGTGGCGAATATCAGCTTGTCGCCCGATACCTTGTCGAACACTATCCCGAGCAGCGCGCCGTTTCTTACCATTCTGTCGTTGCCGGCATATTGGCTGAAATACTCTTTCGTGAAAGTCCTGTTCATGACATCGCTTCCGTCCCCTCGCTGTATGCGCAGTGATATGCTGTTGTCGTAGTATTCCTTTCCGTTCTCGTCATGCGCCTTCGGCAGCGCCTTGTCCGCTGTCCTCTCTATGGTCACCTTGTATGTTGAGCCGAGCCAATCTACATCACGTTCCTGTCTTGTCTGCTGCATTTCAGATGGCCCGGTGACTTCCTCAACAGTCGGTTTTGGCACGATGATGTCCTTCTTCTGCTCCTTTTCCTTGCATGATGTGCAGAAGAGCGTTGCCATAGTCAGTATATAGAGTGTTGTCTTCATTATTCTGTGTCTTTCTGTATTGTTATGTCCCGTTAGATGATATCCTGCCCTCATATCCATGCTGTGTCCCGTTGCGTGCCGGTGTTGGTATTGTGTGGCTATGTGTGGCGTAGTGATTTACGGCCTATTCCATCATCTCGAGCAGACTGTTGTGGAGCGTCTCGAAGCGTCGTGGATAGAATCCCAGGAGGAGTATGCAGAAGAAGCTGTTCACCGCAATCTCCCTGTGTGATATCTCCACATCATTGTCAATGACCACCTCTTTGCCGATGATGACGTTCCATTGTGCCTCGAAGCATCTGTCCTCAGCCCCCACAAAACAGTCGTCACTGTCTTGGGCGTCAATGAGCTGGTATGTTATGCGCTTTTTAGACGCTACGGGCTTTTGTGCCAAAAGAAAGTCGTAAGCCTCATTCATCTCATGACGCTTACGACTTAAATCGGGCATCATATCGACGAGTTCGCCGAATATGGTGTCAAAAGAGTATTTTGATAATATCTCGTATAGGATCATATCCTTTCGGTTGTTGGTATGTTGTGTTTAGAATTTTGCCATCTTTATGGCAGCTACAGCACATTCTTCGCCTTTGTTTCCTAATTTCCCTCCGGCTCTGTCGATGGCCTGCTGCATGGTGTTTGTTGTCAGCACACCGAATATGACAGGCACGGCGCTTGTGGCATTCAGTTGTGCGAAGCCTGTTGATATGCCGTTGCAGATGCAGTCGAAGTTAGGTGTCTCGCCCCTTACGACGGCTCCTAATGCTATGACGGCGTCATAACCGTCGTTCAGAGTCATCTGGTGGGCGCCATATACCAGTTCGAATGTTCCAGCCACACGCTTCACATGGATGTTCTCTGGCAGTGCGTCGTAGCTCTCAAGGGTCTCCACTGTACCTTTCAGCAGGGCCTCTGTGATTTCAGGATTTCGTTCTGACACGACGATGCCGAAGCACATGTTCTCGGCGTTAGGCACTTTTGTGCGGTCGTAGTCAGAGAAGTTTCTTGTTGCCATATTGTCTTGTATGGTGTTTTGATACCATCGCTTGTCTCTCATGCCAGTGGTGTGACAGGCTCGTCATTGGCATATGAGACGTTCTTTCTTCTTGTAAATGATGACAGGGAGCAAAAGAGCCTGCGTCCTTGTCCGGCCATCTATGCTTCAGCACGTTTGTCTGTCCGTCCATGCGTCTGTGGACATCTGGTGCTGTTCTCCTGGCCTCTGCAGTGCTTCTTTACTCCCTGTCAACGTTGTGGCTTATTTTGTCGCGCGCTCTATATACTTGTCTATATCGCGGCGAACAGGTGAGTTGACGTAGTCTTTCTTGATATTATTGTATATCTCGAGCGCCTCGCTTGTCTTTCCCTGGCTCTCGAGCAGTATGCCAGCCTGGAGGAGGAACTGAGGTGCGAGAGACACGCTGTGTCCGTTCTCAACTCTCTTGTCGGCCATCTTGGCTGCTTTCTTGAGACACTTTACCGCGTCGTCAATCTTGTTAAGGTGGGCATAAACGTTGCCGAGGGCAGCCTCTGCGGCAGGTGATACCATAGCGTCGTCGCCGGCAGAGTAATCGTCGATGAGGTCAGCTGCCTCGTTCCATTTGCCGAGGTTGGCATAGCAGAGACCTGCATACAGCTTTGCGAGGTTAGCGGCGTCTGTACATCCGTACTGGTCGATGACCTTGAGGAAACCGATGTAGCCTGTCTTGTCGCCGTTGAGGGCTGCCTCATACTGCTGTGCAGCGAATAGCTCCTGGCCCTTTGCCAGTGCTGTGCTTGCCTCTGTCTGGCGTGGCTTGAGGTAGAGAGTGTTGAGGAGGATGACGCCTACCACTACAACTATGACTGCCACGACAGAGATGCTGATTACTTTCTTGTACTTGAGCACAGAGGCTTCAAGCTTAGAGATAGACTCCTGTGCCGGAGTCTGCTGATTTTTGTTTGTTGCCATTATATTTTATTCTTTTTATTTTTGTTCCATTTTATATGTGTGATGAGTATGCACACAATTGCGTCGCAAAATTACTTATTTTATCTCAGATATTGAAATTTATTACCATTTTTTTTCGTTTTTTCCGATTAAAAGCCATAACTTTGCGTTAAAATAGACTGAAAATGATACTCAAGAAGCTGTCAATCATTAATTTCAAGAATATCAGAGAAGCATCGTTGGAATTCTCTCCCAAGCTGAATTGTCTTATAGGCAGCAACGGCATGGGAAAGACCAATGTGCTTGACGCCATATATTACCTGTCTTTCTGCAAGAGCCAGAATTCAGTCCCTGACTCCCAGCTCTTATGCCACGACGAGCCTTTCTTTGTCCTTGATGCCGGCTATATGTCAGAAGACGGGACAGAAGAGCGCATATACTGTGGCATGAAACGTGGGCAGAGGAAACACTTCAAGCGCAACAATAAGGAGTATAAGCGTCTCGCCCAGCACATCGGGCTGCTGCCTCTGATACTGGTGTCCCCGTCAGACACTGCCCTCATCGACGGCGGCAGCGACATGAGGCGCCGCCTGCTTGATATTGTCATCTCACAGTGTCATCCCGAATACATGGACATGCTGACCCGCTACAACACGGCATGGCAGCAGCGCAACGCCCTCCTGAAGCAGGACGCGGAGCCCGACATACACCTCATGGAGCTATGGGAGGAGCAGATGGCAGTGGAGGGAGAGAGGGTCTATGCATACCGTGACGCTTTCGTCAAAGACCTCCTGCCTGTGTTCAACAGCCTCTATGACGAGATATCAGGCTCGCATGAGGCTGTCGGACTCAACTATATCTCGCATTGCCAGCGTGGCCCCCTGCTTGATGTCATACAGCGCGACAGGGCGAAAGACCGTGCCGTTGGCTACTCGCTGCATGGTGTCCACCGTGACGACTTGGAGATGATGATTGACGGATATCCGCTAAGACGTGAGGGCAGCCAGGGCCAGAACAAGAGCTTTGTCATAGCTCTCAAACTGGCACAGTTCGGGTTCTTGAAGAACACGGCAAGCCGGACGCTCCCCATTCTTCTGCTTGATGACATCTTCGACAAGCTCGACTCGACACGTGTGGAGAAGATTGTCAGCATCGTGTCGCGTGACGATTTCGGGCAGATATTCATAACAGACACCAACCGCGACCATCTCGCTGACATCCTCAGCCATGCGAGGCTTGACCACAAGCTGTTCCATGTCACAGAGGGCAAGATACAGTGAGTGCTGTCAGAAAGCGTGCTATGTGTCGGAGCCATAAATTGTATAACAGGATATAAGGCCATTATGTTCAGACGAAAAGAGAAGATAGCGAATGACATTGTGCTCGAGGTGCTGCGCCAGCAGGGTCTTGAGACGCCTCTCCTGCAGCGCCGTCTGCTCGCGGCGTGGGACAGTGTCGTGCCGCCGATAGTGGCGAGATATACGGGGCAGAAGTTCATAAAGAACCAGACCCTCATGGTGAAGATAACGAATCCGGCGCTGAGAGCGGATATCAGCATGATACGCTCAGAGCTGAGGGACAAGCTTAACGCCGCGGTAGGCTCACAGGTTATAGCTGAGGTGAGGATATTCTGAGCCGTAGAGACGCGTGATAATGGCAAGCCGAACGGCGGACAGGGCTATGTGATGCCCTGCCCGCCGTTCGGCGTTATTGTCCCTGTCCCGTTGTTGAGGCTGTTGTGTCCCTTGCCGTCGGCCATCTTTCAGTAGGCTCTCCCTCTATCTGAAAGAGAACTTATAGCCCACGGTGAACATTATGACGCTGTTCCTGTGCTTCTTAGTGTTGTCTGTCGTAGAGGCCGTGCTGCCAGCAGAGTCGTAGTGATTGTTCTTGTATGTGTCTGTCACTCCGATATTATAGCGTGCGTCAAGGATGACATTCTCATACTCGTAAGACAGGCCGACGGGTATGGAGAGGTCAAATCCGCTTATCCTGTCGTTCTCGCTCTCGTAGTCCATGCCGCTCTCTGGGAACACAATTTTCGCCTTGACATCCTTCCCGACACATACGGCAGGCTGTATGCCGGCCTTTACGGCCAGTCCCTCAGCCACATAGACGCTCGCTGTGACAGGGAATGTGATGTAGCGCAGGTCTGTCTTCGTGTCGCATATCTTTATTGTGGGCTTGTCCGCTTCAGTGGCTGTGCCAAACTCGAAATCCTCATACTTTGTGCCCTGGAATGAGTATCCGATGCCCGCTGTCAGGCCTATCAGACTCGTAATCTGATACGATGCGTCACACCCGAAATAGTAACCTGTGGAGCGTCGCGAGTCGTCAGTCCGTGCTGTGATGGCCGTGTATTCAGGGGCGGGGCCTGTGGTGATAATAGAAGCCTGTGGGTTTCCGGTGATGTCAGGCAGTGTCACGCCTATGCGTGGGGTGATGGAGAATGTGCCAGCATCTGGCTGTGCGTGGAGCGTTATGGCCGCTATTAGAGACATCATCGCCGTGAGTATGGTGGTTCTTGTCATTGTCGTGTTTGGTTTTGTTGTTTATGTTATA
>JBJEAW010000054.1:9122-21423 GCA_051869435.1 Prevotella sp.
ATGCTGTGCAAATTTTTTATGCTTTTTTATCTCTCACAGATACCAGCGCCCCGCTTTGCGGCATCCCGCTGCCTGCGTCGCGGCGGGCGACGGACGGCCGGGAAATGAAAACTTGGCCCTTTCCCACGGCCTGTTCCTTGGCCTCATGCTGTCCCTCTGTCTGCCTTCGTCCGTGCCTTCTTCCCTGTGCTGCAGGGCTTCCGTTACAGTCTCTCCGGCCGCTATCTACGCTATGGCTCTGCTGAAGGTGTCGGTTAAGGATTGTAAGCAGTCTGAATGAGCGTCCCATTTGTACTGAATGACAGCCTCATTTGTAGCCTTTTGGCTCGTCATTCAGTGCCTCTTGCCATTTCATGTGGTGTGCCCTGAAAACTGTAAGCGGACATGGCCTCCGCGCTTACAGATTGTAACATTTTGCCTCTTCCTGTCGATGGTCTTCTCTCCACCCCTCGTCCGCGGCTCACAGTGAGACTGGCCTCATGCCTGTGACGAACGGAAATGCGGTGGAGGCGATGGCAGACGGGGACAGATGATGGCGGCGATGTGAAAACTTGAGCTATATGTCTCCATGTCCGCACGAGGTTGATGATGCCAGTCCGAGCCATGGATTTTTGTGACATGCGACAAATCTGCGTTGCCCACAAAAGACATGTATTGAAAAGTGATGCCCAAAAAACAATGTCAATTCTTACATTATATGAAAAAAAATATATACCTTTGCATCGGAAAAATCAACCAAGAATCATTTTTACCGAATAGTTTATGAAGCCAACACTTTTTCTTCTCGCTGCAGGCATGGGCAGCCGTTATGGCGGTCTGAAGCAGCTCGACGGTCTCGGCCCTAATGGCGAGACAATTATGGATTATAGCATTTACGATGCCATAGAGGCCGGTTTCGGCAAGATAGTATGGGTCATCAGAAAGGATTTTGAGGAGCAGTTCCGCACACAGATTCTCTCAAAGTATGATGGCAAGGTTAAGTGTGAGCTTTGCTTCCAGAGCCTTGACGCGCTCCCAGAGGGCTTCACTGTGCCTGAGGGACGCCAGAAGCCATGGGGCACAAACCACGCTGTGCTTATGGGCAAGGATGTCATCAAGGAGCCTTTCTGTGTCATCAACTGTGACGACTTCTACAACCGCGACGCGTTCCGTGTCATAGGCAAGTTCCTCAGCGAGCTTCCCGAGGGCTCCCGTGGACAGTATGCCATGGTGGGATTCCGTGTGGCCAACACCCTCTCAGAGAACGGCACCGTATCGCGCGGCATATGCTCTAAGAACGACGAGGGATGTCTCACAACATGTGTCGAGCGCACCAAGATAGCCCGTGTTGATGGCAAGGTGGCCTACAGGGCCGACAACAAGGACGACGGCGAGTGGGTGGAGATATCAGAGAACACCCCAGTGTCAATGAACATGTGGGGCTTCACACCTGACTATTTCGAATACTCAGAAGAGTACTTCAAGGAGTTCCTTGCCGACCCTGAGAACCAGAAGAACCTCAAGTCAGAGTTCTTCATCCCTCTCATGGTCAACAAGCTCATCACCGAGGGCACAGCCACATGCAAGGTGCTCGACACGACAAGCAAATGGTTCGGCGTGACATACGCCGAGGACCGTCCAGAGACAGTGGAGCGTATTAAGAACCTCGTCGAGGAGGGTGTGTATCCTGCCAAGCTCTTCTAATCTGTATCGTCAGTGTGCCGGCCTTGCCAAGGCCGCGCATACGCATACATGAATTATTTTGATCGGCCTTGCTTACATCCAGAAGGACATCATCCCTGGGGCGTGCAAGGCTAAAGGTGAGTTCTGTAAATTACCACCGAAAGAATAAAACACTTATTGGTTCTTATATAACCCACCTAAAAACACTTTGAATGAAACCATTAGACAAAGACCACATCTCTGAGCTCCGCCATCTCATTGACGGGGCTCAGAATATTATTATCACATGCCACCGCAGCCCCGACGGCGACGCCATAGGCTCTACGCTGGCGCTGTCACGCTATCTGAAGTCGTTAGGCAAGGACGCGACAGTCGTCATACCCGACGCTTACCCCGACTTCCTCATGTGGCTGCCCGGCACACAGGAGATAGTCAGGTATGACAAGCATCCCGAGCGTGCGGCGATGCTGATACGCATCTCTGACCTCATCTTCTGTCTCGACTATAACACCATCGCCCGCGTCGGAGACGACATGATGAAGCCTCTCGCCACGGCCGCGGCGCCAAAGGTGCTCATAGACCATCACCTTAATCCTGCCGTGGAGAGCCGGCTGACATTCTCTTTCCCGCCCATGAGCTCAACGTCAGAGATTGTCTTCCATATCATCGACGCCCTCGGCGGATATGACGCTATCGACAGCCAGATGGCCACATGCATATATTGTGGCATGATGACCGATACGGGAGCGTTCACCTACAACAGCGCCTCGCCTGAATTATATAATGTAATAGCACGCCTGCTCTCAAAAGGCATCAATAAGGACCGCATCTACCGCAATGTCTATTGGGTCTTCTCTGTCAGCCGTATGAGGCTCTGGGGCGACGTGCTGTCACGCTTCGTGGTATCTGACGACTGCCGCTCGGCCTATTTCACTATATCCCGCAAGGACATGAAACGCTACAATTTCATAAAGGGCGACGCCGAGGGTCTCGTGAATATGCCGCTGCAGATAAAGGGCATGAGACTCTCAATATCACTCAGGGAGGACACCGAGAAGAACAATCTCGTGTGGGTCAGCCTACGTTCTGTTGACGATTTCCCGTGTAACAAGATGGCCGAGCAATACTTCAACGGTGGCGGACACCTGAATGCCTCTGGCGGAAGACTATACTGCTCGCTCAGCGAGGCAGAGGAGGTGGTGAAACGTGCAATAAAAGAATTTAATTACTAATAAATCATAACACAGGCCGAGAATATCATTTATTATTTGTAATTTTGCACAGATAAGCGGTCTGTGCATAATGGCAGACATTATAGTCACCTGTCAGAAGCTGTGGCGAAGGCCACATGACAGGCAGCCGGCAACGCCAGCCGGC
Source organism: Prevotella sp. (assembly GCA_051869435.1). Taxonomy (GTDB): domain Bacteria; phylum Bacteroidota; class Bacteroidia; order Bacteroidales; family Bacteroidaceae; genus Prevotella. Next base: position 12,162 of record JBJEAW010000054.1, read on the forward strand.
ATCCACGCCAGCATGGCCGCCATCACTTGATAAATACATATAATAGCTGATAATTAACGATAAATAATGAAGAAACTGTTCACCCTCGTGTGTCTTCTCGCCCTCCTCGCCTCCATGATGAGCTGTGACGACGCTGAGACATACGCCGACAAGAGAAAGAAAGAGGACGCCGCGATAGCACAGTTTATCGCCTATAACCTCAATACATCCAAGGAGCTGTTCTCCAAGCCTATAACCGTAATCACCGAGAAAGAGTTTGAGGCCGCCGGCTACAAGACCGATGTTGAGAAGAACGAGTTTGTGCTCTTCGAGACAAGCGGTGTGTATCTGCAGATAGTCAGACAGGGATGCGGCTCGAAGATAGAGTCAGGAGAGACAGCGTCAGTGCTGTGCCGCTTCAATGAGTATAACATCCTTGAGGACACGCTACAGCTGACAAACAACGGAATATACTTCCAGCATATCCCCGACAAGATGACCGTGTCAAACTATTACGGCACATTCACAGGCACATTCGTCGATGGCAGCAGCGTCATGGCGGCCGCCTATGGCAGCACTTCTGTGCCCAGCGGATGGCTTCTGCCTCTGAGATACGTCAATGTCGGACGTCAGGAGAATCCTGATGACGAGATAGCAAAGGTGAACATCATAGTGCCATCGTCAGAGGGACAGTATTACGCCTCGGCCAATACATACCCCTGCTATTACGAGCTGACCTACCAACGGGGACTCTGACAAGACAAAACACTGATAGAAGATGCAACGGTATGGAGAACAGCCAGTGGCGTTCTGCTTATCATTGCATCTTTGTTTTTTATTGAACAATAACAGTCATCATATATATAGAATGTCATTAATAAAATCAATCTCTGGTATCCGCGGCACCATCGGAGGTCCCGCCGGCGATACACTCAACCCCCTCGACATAGTTAAATTCACCTCAGCATACGCCTCGTTCATACGCAAATCGACCGTGGCCGCCGCCGACTATACCCCCACCAACCGTATCGTCGTAGGCCGCGACGCACGCATCTCAGGCGATATGGTGCTCAATGTGGTCTGCGGAACGCTCATGGGAATGGGCTTTGATGTCGTGAACATAGGGCTGGCCTCCACCCCTACGACAGAGCTTGCCGTGACAAAGGCACAGGCCGACGGAGGCATAATCATAACAGCATCGCACAACCCACGCCACTGGAACGCCCTGAAACTGCTGAACAGAAACGGGGAATTCCTCACCGCCGCTGACGGTAACGAGGTGCTGGCCATTGCCGCGGCAGAGAGCTTCGAGTATGCCGATGTCGATAATCTCGGACACCTGACAACAGAAAGCTATGACGAGCGCCATGTGGAGAGCGTCCTTGACCTCCCCCTCGTTGACGTTGAGGCTGTAAGGGAGAGACGCTTCAGAGTCTGTGTCGATGCCATTAACTCTGTCGGAGGCATCATCCTACCACAGCTCCTCGAACGTCTCGGTGTTGAATATACCGTCCTCAACAATGTGCCGAACGGCGATTTCGCCCATAACCCTGAGCCGTTGGAGAAGAATCTGCAGGGCATCATGCAGGAGATGAAGTCAGGAAAGTATGACCTCGGCATCGTTGTTGACCCCGATGTTGACCGTCTCGCCTTCATCTGTGAGGACGGCACGATGTTCGGAGAGGAATACACCCTCGTCTCCGTTGCCGACTATATCCTCTCTGAGATGGCCAAGAAGGAGGGACACCCTGAGCTGAACACCGTTTCCAACCTCTCTTCAACACGCGCCCTGCGCGATGTGACAGAGCGATACGGAGGCACATACACTGCCGCCGCCGTCGGCGAGGTGAACGTCACGACAAAGATGAAGGATGTCCGGGCCGTCATCGGAGGCGAGGGCAATGGTGGCGTCATATATCCTGACAGCCACTACGGGCGTGACGCTCTCGTTGGCATCGGCCTCTTCCTCTCGTCTCTCGCGAAGAAGGGCCTCACGCCTTCTGAGCTGAGAAAGACATTCCCGGAATACTTCATAGCGAAGAACCGCATCGACCTCACACCAGAGACCGATGTCGATGCCATACTCTCTAAGGTGAAAGAGATGTACGCCTCCATGCCCGATGTCTCTGTGAACGATATCGACGGCGTGAAGCTCGACTTCCCCGACCGTTGGGTTCATCTGCGCAAATCGAACACTGAGCCTATCATACGTGTGTATAGCGAGGCCCACTCTATGGACGAGGCCGACGCTCTCGCCAAGAGTATCATGGACATAGTCTATAGCATGGCATAAGCCTGAGAGCACACATACCGGCACACACCCTCAGCCACCATGCCGTGGCATGGCGGCGAGGAACTGTCAGACAAATAACCTCTGACAGACAGCAAGGCCTCATGTGAGAGCCTTGGATGTGTGCGCTGGCAAGATTGTAAAATATTATCCAAAAGACGCTATAATTCATTACGGACAATTATAAATATTGTCTTTGGTTAAAATTACGAAACGGACAGCAAATAATTTAACTATTTTGCTGTCCGTTATCTTATTTTAGTTAACTTTGTGCCATAGAAAGGAATACAGCTAAAAATGAAGAAAGCAACTATATGGACTATAGCTATCATCATGGGCATGTCATTCCTCGGACTGCTCTATCTGCAGCTCGTGTATGCCCGTGAGATGGTTAATATGAAGCGCGAACAGTTTGACGAGTCTGTCAACCGCGCTCTCTACCAGGCCTCGCGGAATCTTGAGCTCAACGAGACGCTACGCTATCTTGAGAAAGATGTCAACAAGACAGAACGCAGAGCCCTCTTGCAAGACTCCCTGAATAATGCCAACGGGACGAACAATAACACTGTGGAGCATTCGACACAGTATGCTGTGACAGGAAGGGACGGCACGATATACTCGTCGTTCGAGCTGAAGACAATCACGGCGCGCCCGTCACAGCTGCCCAAGGCGATGATTCTCCGCAATGACCGTAACCAGATAACCCAGACCTCAAAGTCGTTGCAGGAGATTGTCCGCAACCGTTATGTCTATCAGAAGGCTCTCCTTGACGAGGTCGTCTATGCCCTGCTCTACTCCGCGTCAGACAAACCGCTGAAGGAGAGAATCAACTTCAAGCTCCTCGATCAGGACCTCAAGGCTGAGTTGATGAACAATGGCATAGACATACCATACCACTTCAGCGTCACAACACAGGACGGAAGAGAAGTCTATCGGTGTCCTGACTATACTGAGGACGGAGCGGAGAGAAGCTACTCACAGGTGCTCTTCCGCAACGACCCGCAGCAGAAGATGGGTGTCGTGCATATACATTTCCCTGATATGGGCAAGTATATATTCTCGACAATACGCTTCGTGGTGCCGTCAGTGATATTCACCGGAGTCCTCCTTATCACCTTCATCTTCACTATCTACACCATCTTCAGACAGAAGAAGCTGACAGAGATAAAGAACGACTTCATAAACAATATGACCCATGAGCTGAAAACACCTATCTCAAGCATATCGCTCGCGGCACAGATGCTCAACGACAGCACCGTGCCTAAGTCGCCGACAATGATGCAACATCTTGGCGGTGTCATCAACGACGAGTCAAAACGCCTCAGATTCCTCGTCGAGAAAGTCTTGCAGATGTCTATGTTCGACAGGAAGAAAGCCATATTCAAAGAGAAAGAGCTTGATATCAATGAGCTGGTGGAGAATGCCGAGCAGTCGTTCCAGTTGCGTGTGGAGCATACCGGCGGAAAGATATATACCGATATCGAAGCCGTCGAGTCGAAGATTTATGTCGATGAGGTACACTTCACTAACGCCATATACAACCTTATGGACAATGCGGTGAAGTACTCCAAGCCTGACGCTCCGCTCAATATATACATAAGGACATGGAACGATGACAATCACGTCTTCCTCTCTATCCAGGATACGGGCATAGGCATAAAGAAAGAGGCTCTGAGGAAAATATTCGACAAGTTCTACCGCGTGCATACAGGCAATGTGCATGACGTGAAGGGCTTCGGGCTGGGCCTCGCATACGTGAAGAAAATCATAGACCTCCATAAGGGACGCATAACGGTAGAGTCTGTCGTCGGCGAGGGGACAACATTCACGATACAGCTGCCGCTGATGAAAGAGGGTGCGTATAACGCCTGAGGAGACCCTGATAAGAGTGTAAATTAATAGAATAATAACAATATAAAAACCAATAACACTATGGACGATAACATCAAAATAATGCTGTGCGAGGACGATGAGAACCTCGGCATGCTTCTCCGTGAGTACCTTCAAGCCAAAGGCTTCAGTGCAGAACTCTATCCTGATGGCGAGGCCGGATACCGTGCATTCATGAAGCAGAAGTATGATATCTGCATCCTTGATGTCATGATGCCTAAGAAAGACGGTTTCACACTGGCACAGGAGATAAGACAGGCTAACGCTGATGTACCCATCATTTTCCTCACAGCCAAGCAGCTGAAGGAAGACATCCTTGAGGGATTCAAGATAGGTGCTGACGACTACATCACAAAGCCATTCTCCATGGAGGAACTCGTGTTCCGTGTAGAGGCTATTCTGCGCCGTGTACGTGGAAAGAAGAACAAGGAAAGCTCTGTATATCGTGTGGGCAACTTCACTTTCGACACACAGAAACAGCTGCTGACAATAGGCGAGAAACAGACAAAGCTCACAACAAAAGAGAACGAGCTGCTCGCTCTCCTTTGCAGCCACGCCAACGAGATTCTCCAGCGTGACTTCGCCCTGAAGACAATATGGATTGACGACAACTACTTCAACGCACGCTCGATGGATGTGTATATCACAAAGCTGCGCAAGCATCTGAAGGACGATCCACAGATAGAGATTATCAATATCCACGGCAAGGGATACAAGCTCATCATACCTAACGAGGAGTGATATCCCACAATCCATACCGTAGATAACGACACAGGCAGACACCCTTTCTATAACTATTAGCCCGGGGAAGAGCTTCCATGAAGTCCTTTCCCGGGCTTTTCAATGTGATGACAGGCAGTAGCCTGAGCTGTCATGATGTCCGGCTCGGAGAGCCAGAGAGGGTGGGATGGGGTGGTGTGTGGGCACGTGGAATGCCGCTTGAGGGCAAAGGAAAGTCCGGCAACGGGAGACGTAATGACGGCTCCTGTTGCCGGACTTGGCGTGTGTCGGTATGTCTCAGTCCATGTAACCCTTTGTCATGAGGTCATAGCTGATGGCCTCCAGCTCGCTGAGAGAGAGACGTGAGAGTGCCATCTCGATGTTTTTCAGAAGCTCTTCGCGACGTGTCTCGTCTGAGCCATTGTGACGGTTGAAGTACATAGACTATTTCTTTCTGCGGGTGATGAATATCATGATGCCGGCAACAATGATGAGAACAGCATATCCGGTGTATGCCATACTCTCTGTCACCTTCAGCGTCTTAGGATGGAAGTCAAGCTCAATCTTGTGCTTCCCTGGGGCGACATTAAGGGCGCGGAGCACATAATTCACTCTTCCTATCTCAACATCCTTGCCGTCAACAGTAGCTGTCCAGCCAGGATAATATATCTCAGAGAATACTATGACACCACCTTTGGCCGACGTCGCTGTGTATTCAAGATGGTTAGGCGCATAGCTCGTGATGGTTACCTGCGCTCCCTCGTCCTGCTTCTGTGCCTTGCCGAGGATGTCGGCAAAACGCTTGTCGGCGATGGCCTCATGCCTGAGGTCGAGCTTCGACATGCCGTCAAGCTCGCCGTTGGCGTTGTCTGCGTATGCCAGCTTGTCTATATACCATGCGTTGCCGTTGGCGTGAATGTTTGTGACAGGAAGCGTGGCGCCGCCCTGGAGAGGCAGGATGAAGTATTTCGTGTTGAGCATATTGAGTACAGGAGACACGCTCGGGCTAACCTTTGTCATGTCTCCACCGGCATCGGCCACAGCGTTCATCGTCGTCTGCATCTCCGGGTGGATATACTTCTCTATGAGCTCCTGGTAGCGTCTGAGCTTTGCGGCGTGGTAGCCCCCTATGCTCTTGTGGTAGTAGGAGGTCTCGTTCTCGTTGAATGTGTTAGAGGCAAAGTTCAGCACACGGTAGTCGAGGCTCTTGTCCTTGAGTATCTCGCGGTCGGTCTCTGTCATAGGCTGTGGGAGGTCGCGCACCTCTGCATTGACAAACATAGAGTCGTTAAGGTAACGCTTGTCCACCTGCCAGAGGTCGAAGAGGCAGAGCACAGTCATGAGAGATGCCATGCATACCGCGCCGACTTTCTTCATCCCGAAGGCCAGAAGCATTGCCGTGCCTAATGTGATGACCCAGAATGAGCGCCAGCAGTCGGCCGAGAACATGGCCCGTCTGATTTCCCTCAGATTCTCAAGAAGCGGCTGAAGCTGGTCTTGGGGGAACTGGCTGAGGGCGTTCAGCTCGGCCTGGGAGACAAAGCTCGAGAAGAACAGCGAGGGCATCAATGCGAACAGGACACAGATGCCGGCGGTAGCGGCATAGGCGTATAAAACCGGCTTGAGATACTTCTTGAAGTTGTCATGCTCCTCGACAATCTTCTTCAGGGCCATGATGGCAAGAAGCGGAATGGTGAACTCTGCTATGACAAGTATCGAGGCGACGGTGCGGAATTTTGCATACATAGGGACATGGTCGATGAAGAAGTCTGTCATCGGCATGAAGTTCCTGCCCCATGAGAGGAGTATGGAGAGTGCTGTCGCCGCTATCAATGCCCATTTGACAGGACCCTTGACTATCACCATGCCAAGGATGAAGAGCATGATGACGAACGCTCCGACATATACCGGGCCGGATGTGCCCGGCTGCTCGCCCCAGTACTGCCCCATCTGCTGGTAGATGGAGATATAATCGTTTTTGGCATGCTTCATGGCCACCTCGCTGTCGGCTATAGGAGTCATAGACGAGCCACCCTTCGTGTTCGGGATAAGCAGTGTCCATGTCTCGCCTATGCCATAGCTCCACTGGGTTATGTAGTCACGCTCTAAGCCAGAGGATGTCTGGTTGGCTGTGTTCTTCTTCACCAGCTCGCTCTTCCCTCTCATAGACTCCTTCTGGTACTCCCATGTATGGTAGAGGTTTGAGGCGTTAAGCATTATGGCCACAACAGCGGCTGCAAGGCAAACTCCTGTCGCCTTCATGAAGCGCGGCAGCTCTTTCTTGCGTATAGCGTCGATAAGGAACGCTATGACGAGACAGATGATGATGAACATATAATAATATGTCATCTGGACGTGGTTGGCAAGTATCTCAAGCGCCGCAAACAAGGCCGTGACAATAAAGCCGGCACCATAACGCCCACGGTAGGATAGCAGTATGCCACCTATCATCGGGGGGAGATAGGCGAGTGCCATCACTTTCCAGATATGCCCGGCAGCGATGATGATAAGGAAATAGCTCGAGAAAGCCCACAATACGGCGCCAAGTGTTGAGAGATACCACTTGAAGTCGAACGCGCGAAGCATGATGTAGAAACCAAGGAGATAGGCGAAAATGTACCATACATTCTCTGGAAGCCACAGATGGTAAGCCTCGCTGACAGTGGAGAGCGGCTTGGCACTGTCGTAGGATGGAGCTGACTGATAGGTCGGCATACCCGAGAAAAGGGCATTGGTCCATCGTGACTGCTCGCCGGTGGCTGACTTGAAGGCTGATATCTCCTGACCGGCGCCACGGCCTGCTGATGAGTCATGGCGGTAGAGTATGCGTCCCTCAGTGACAGCAGGAAGGAAATAGGCAAAAGAAATGGCGGCAAATGACAGCACCACAATGATGTCTGCCAAATACCGTCTGAAGATGTTTTGTGTGTCTTGTTTCATCTGTAATGTTCTTGTTCAGCTTTTATCGTATGCCGTGGACAGGCCCGCAGGGGTGTCAAAAAGGCCGGCTGGCTCTATCGGTGGGGATATGCGGGCTTGCTTATGGCTTGTACGACAGTTTGGGAATATCATCTGCAAAATTAATAATAATAATTGTAAATGCCAAATAATAAGGCCAGTTGCTGAGCAAAAAACCTCACTTGCGACGCATTAAGGCCCCTAACATTCCGATAATAAGAATAAGGGCGCCGGAGAGACCCATAAATGTGATGCGCTCATGGAGGATGATAGCGCCGAACAGCATCGTGATGAGGCTTTGCAGATAGATATAGTTGGTGGAGTGGACGGCGCCAACCTCACGCATGACCCAGTTCCACAATAGATAGCAACCTGACGAGGCTATAAGGCCAAGGAACAGGACGTTGCCTATAACAACAGGCTGGCTCCATGTCTCAGGACTGACATCGAGAGGGTGGAAAATAAAGAAATAGGGGATGATGGTTATGATTCCGTAGAAGAATACCTTACGCGTGATAAAGTCTGTCGTATAACGGCCCATGACACGGCGCATGAGAAGAGAATAGAATGCCCACATAAGCGCAGCGCTGAGGGCAAGCGTGTCGCCAACAGGATTAAGGTGGAGATGAAGCTGTCCGTTAAGCACGACAAGCACACCGCCTATGAACGCCACTATCGAACCGATAATCTGACGCCGCGTGAGACGCTCGCTCTTGTAGAATAATGCTACGACTATGGCTGTGAGAAGTGGGGTGGAAGATACTAAAATGCTGACATTTGACGATGTGGAGTACACCAGTGCCATGTTCTCCGTGAGAAAATACAATGAGCCTCCCATAAGACCTAACCCCATCATCGTTATCTCGTCGGCAATGCTGTCCGACATGATTTTCTTATGGGAGACGGCAAGAAGACAGACATAGGCTATCAGAAAGCGCACGAAAAAGATATCTGCTGGCAACAGTCTGGCGTTAAGCAACACCTTGCTGCTTACAAATGTGGTGCCCCAGATAGTTACAACGAGTAATGCGCCTATATGTCCCGCCGCTGAACCGAAAATGCTCTTTGCTTCCATAGTGTTGCCCATAGCTTCTCTTGATATTAAATTTTAGTAATGCAAAGATAATAAATTTTTCTAATAACATAGCTATAAAAGTGAATATTTTTTGTATAAAATTTCATTATTGCGGTTTCGCTGAATTCTCGTCGTGCATCTATAGAGCGTGGGGAACGGTTGTCTGCATCGTATGACAATTCAGATACGGTGGATAGAAATGTACAGTAGAATACTCGGTTATCCACGCTCGTGAGGAATGACGAGGAAGATAACGCATAGTGATGGGCATAGAGCGTTTTATGAAGTCGTTATGTTTCTTTGTGTGGTGATAAAAGTACTAAAATCTGTTAATAATACGATACTCTCAA
>JBJEAW010000055.1:0-4820 GCA_051869435.1 Prevotella sp.
TGTTAGAGATGGACACGGAGCGCTACGGAATATATTGACAGAGAATATGATAACAAGAGAACGGCTCAAGGGAGCGTATAGCGAGGGCGAGGCCTTGGCCATATACAACGAGGCGAGGGCGGATGGCGGACTGAAACGGTTCTGCCAGACGTATATGCATGATGAGGACTACCAGGTGGCCCGTAACGCCCTGTGGGGTCTCACGAAAGCTTCGGACGGGGAGATAGCCCAGCTGCAGCCCCTGCTCCACACGCTCATCGACCTCGCCATGTCAACCCCCAACTCGTCTGTCCGCCGCCTGTCGCTGAATATCATAGAGCGTCTCAATATGGAGGAGGACGACCTGAGGTCAGACTTCCTTGACTTCTGTCTCGACCATATGGCCGATGTGCAGGAACTGCCTGGCATACAATCACTTTGCATGAAGATAGCCTATAGGATATCGTCGTTCTACCCTGAGCTGGGGGGCGAGCTGATGCGGACTGTTGAGGCTATGGATATGGACTATTACAGCCCGGCGGTAAGGAGCGTAAGGCGGAGGATAATGGACGGAAGACTGGGGCGTGAGAATAATAGAAACAAAAGGTGATGTGCCCCGCGCGGTTTATGTGTGGGTTTGGTAAGAGGAGGGTCCTGATGAGAAAACTCCTAAAGGAAAGCTTATGGCTTGCAGCGAAGAATTCATAGAGTATGTATGTCTCCAACTGTCAGATGTGGGTGTTGTGCGTCCGCGTAAGTTGTTCGGCGACTGGATGATATACATTGACGAGAAACCGGCCGTCATGGCATGTGATAACCTGTGCTACGTAAAGATGCATCCCGCAATAGCTGGCATGATGGACGAGGCACAGACAGGACATCCATACCCCGGCGCAAAGGAACACTACATACTCGATATAGACCATCGGGACGAAGCGTGCAGGGTGGTGAGAAAGCTCCTGCCCGAGATACCTTACCCCAAGAAACGGAAAAGATAAACAGTCTTAAACCATGCATATATTAACACTCTCAGGCAGCCCACGTAAGGGCGGCAACACCGATATGTTTGCTGAGGCGTTCGCCCGTGGAGCCCACGATGGCGGACATGATGTGCGCACGGTCAGCGTGCATGATGTCAATGTGAGACCCTGCATGGGGTGTAACGCCTGCTTCAGACGTGAGGACATGTCGTGTGTGCAGCACGACGATATGGCGGACGTGTATGCTCTGCTCTCCTGGGCTGATATGCTCGTCATAGCCTCTCCCGTCTATTTCTACGGCGTCAGCTCACAACTGAAAGCCATCATCGACAGGTGTCACAACCCCATACGCGACACATTCCACATCAGGAAAGCCGCCCTGCTGCTTGTCGGCGCAGCCTCTCTGCCCGACTTGTTCGACTCTATAACGACACAGTACCGTCTGTGCCTGAGATTCTTCAATATCGAGGATGCGGGGCAGATACTCGTCAGAGGAGCACGGGAGAAAGGCGATGTAAGACAGACCGACGCACTGGAGAAGGCATACATGATGGGCAGGCGACTATGACTGAGGCCTATGCCAGCAAAAAAAGAACGTCATCGTCAAGGAGGGCGAGAATACCCCCTAAATCATACACGGGCATAATAACAGAGAACACAGACACAATATGGACAAGCGACTGACGGCTCTCATGAGAGCCATGATAAGATATGACGCTGGCGACGCACGCCGCATACAGCATCTCGTAAAGGTACATGACTTCGCTGCCACCATCGCCGCGGCTGAGGGTATGGGACAGGAAGAGCGCCTCACGCTCGAGGCGGCGGCCATACTGCACGATGTCGGAATACATGCAGCAGAAAGAAAATACGGCAACTGCAGCGGCAAGCATCAAGAAGAACTCGGCCCAGCAGAGGCTCTGAGAGTGATGGGAGAGACAGGAGGATTCACCGCAGCACAGAAAGAGCGCATCTGCTGGCTCATAGCCCACCACCATACTTATACCGATGTCACCACAGCCGACCACCGCATACTCCTTGAGGCCGACTTCCTCGTCAACTCGTTCGAGGACAATCTCTCAGCCAAGGCCATCAAGGCGTTCCGCGACAATGTCTTCCACTCGCCATCAGCAATATCCATGCTCAACGATATGTGGGCATTGGAGGACAGGAGAAATCCGGATGAGGGAACGCCTCTGCCGTAAGACTGAGGCAGGAGAAGGCAGCAGCCGGAGCACGGACACTAGCCGGCAGTCTCACCTATAAGAAAAATGGAAATAAAGCATACCTGATAGTAATAAAGACATAAACACCATGAGACAACTTCTCACAATCCTCGCGTGCACTCTCTTCATGACAGCATGCGCACAGAAACAGCAGGCGACAAGTCAGGAGAACGGTCAGACCACAGTAAAATGGATAGCCGACAAGCCAGGGGCCACCATGCAGCCGCATAGTCTTTACCCCTCTGTCCCTGACACGCTATGGGTGTCGCTCGGCCTCGCTGACGGTGTGCCCACAAGCATGTCGTGCGTACTCATGCGCACCGGTGGCCGTAACATTCTCATAGACACAGGTCTCGGGGCGCCATTCAGTCAGCTCAGGAGAGAGCTTCAGGCCGAGGGACTGGAGTCTGGGGATATAGACATCATCCTCCTGACACATCTCCATAACGACCATATCGGGGGCATGATGGCTGGCGGGAAACCTGTCTTCACCAACGCCACAGTATATATAAACAGACTTGAGGCAGAGGCGTGGCTCGCCATGGACAATACAAAGAATGAGTCGCAGAGGGCTATGATGGAGGCTTACAAGAGCCGCCTGAGACTCTTTGAGGGAGGAGACAGCGTGGAGGGAGGCATCAAGACCATCCCCGCCTATGGCCACACACCCGGCCACACCATGTTCCAGAAAGACAACATCCTCATCATTGGCGATCTCATACACGGCGCGCCCTTGCAGGTGAGATATCCTGAACACTGTGCAAAATACGACATGGACAAGGAGAAGGCCGTCGCTGTACGCCGCCAGACACTCGACTACGCACGCCGTCAGAGGTTTGAGGTCTATGGCATGCATATCCCCGCCCCCGGCCGTCTGACACTGAGATGACAGGGTGGCTGGCTACACTGGCGATACAGAGGAGAGCACATGGCAAAGCATAAGAATGATGATATGGAGCGGGACATAGACCAATATACAGAGATATGGCAGACGCAGGATGGGATAACAACCATCGTGAACGCATGTGGATATGGCGTATGGGACCTCCATCCCGTAGAGGGAGGCTTCATGCTTGAGCTCGACCGGCATGTCGGGGATGACGACATAAGCCTTTTCTGTAGCCAGCTCCCTCTGCCGTCAGACTATTATGGAGAGGGCAGGCACGGCACAGTCGTGATGCTCCGTCTGGAGTTACCAGCCGAACAGGATGAATAATGACAGGCATGACCGCTCACCGGGAAACCTATGGGCAGGATGGCAGGAACATCAAAAATAAGGCTCATCAGAAGATAAAAAGGAGATTTTTGGCCGGATAACTTGCAAATACCAAGAATTATTGCGATATTTGCAAACGGAAACGAAGCTCCAGAGCTATGGTCGTCTTTCTGTAGCATCTCTCAGAATATGCGGACAGAGACACATCGCCGCCCGACCCTTGAAATCAGATAACAATCAATAAACATACATAAACGCAATGAAGACAACAGTTTATAGATTCCTCCTTATGATGCTCATGGCCATCATGCCCCTCGCCATGTCTGCCTCTACGGCCTATGGCACAAACGACAAGGATATCGTGAAGAACGTCTCCACATCGGCAAATGGAGAGAAGAGAAGTTCTTATGCCTTGAAGAAAGACTATCAGACTATCCAACACCGCATATCGAACAAGCTGCTTCTGATGAAGCCGGCCGACGATGGAGTATTCGTAGATAGCGATAGCAGGAGGGCTTACGCGAACACCGTGCGAAATATCCTGCTGACGACACTCAATGATGCCGAGATAGCTGTCATATCGAGAGGCAAGGCAAACTGCCTGAACATAAAGATAGGCAGTGACGGCAAGCCGCTGCTCGTGGAGATGGTGCTGGGCGCAGACTGTGATAACATCATCTCTCAGAGCCATATAAAGAAGGTATTGAAGCGTGTGGCCCGTGTGAAGGCAAACGGCATGAGAGACCTCCGCGTCAACCAGTATTACGACTATTACATGTCGCTCGTGGCGACACAGCACAGCGTGCGCTGACAACAGCGGCCGGGTCGGCACACTCATGGTATGCAACGTCCTCCATGATGGACAGCCCGCCCGCCTCGCATCACATACTGTCATGTAACATAGAATAGCAGAAGAACAAACAACGAGAGCGGCAGCAAGAGTGATATACTCCTGTTGCCGCTCTCGATATATACATACGATGCTGCTCTTCCGAGAGATAGGATGGCATGTAACGCTGGCCGGATGGAAAAGCAAAGGGCAGCAGCGTTATCTATTGTTTCTCCCTCCCTAATTTTGTTATCCCTACTATACAGTAACTGTTAAGTGAATATATTAAGCGGCACGCGCTGTAAGCGCAGAAGAGCATAGCCCAGGGCATAGCGTAGCGGCACCCTGGGTTGAGAACCCATACCGCATGTACGCGCTGTAAGCGCAAAAGCGTTACATGCCACAATTGTTTTCTACGCTTTTGCGCTTGCAGTGAAACAATTACTTACACACATATATATCCTCTATAAAAATATGTTAATATCTGAACGCTTTGTTTTGCATATCGAATAGTTTTTGTTACCTTTATCATGCTATAGCCTCGCTCAACCGACGAACGAAGCAAGAGCAGAGTCCCAAGCTCGCTTGGG
>JBJEAW010000056.1:0-4775 GCA_051869435.1 Prevotella sp.
TTTATCTGAAACATGCAACTAATACGTTGATTATTAATCGTTTAATTTATAGAACATCCCTTAAATGTAAATAAGGAGAAACCCGACAGGATGCTGTCTGGGTTTCTCCTTATTTATATTTTTTTGGGGGGTCTGGTTAAGAGGCGTTTCTGTAAAAAGGGATGACACTAAAATACAGAAGGAGGATATGAATAACTACGTGATTTCTCTGTTGCCGCCTCATGACATATCTTCCACCCTGTTATACAGCAGGTTGTCCTTAATAAAAATATCTCTCCTTCTGAAGAAAATCTATTTCTTCTTTTTTATCGTGAAGCTATCTTTGCTTGATGTGTTTTACCTTTTTATTAACAGCACTACATTTTCTACATGAGGAGTATGGGGGAACATATCTACGGGCTGAATCTTTTCAACACGATAATTCTTGTCGAGAAGCTGAAGGTCGCGGGCTTGTGTGGCAGGATTACAGCTCACATAAACAATCCTGTTTGGTGCGGCCCCAAGAATGACATTGATAACGTCTGGATGCATGCCCGCACGCGGAGGGTCGGTTATTATTGTGTCTGGCCGTCCGTGCTGTGCTATGAAATCCTCAGTGAGTATATCTTTCATATCGCCGGCATAGAACTCGGTGTTGCCTATCCCGTTGATCTCTGAGTTGATTTTCGCATCCTCAATAGCCTCTGGGACATACTCTATACCTATAACTTTCTTTGCGCCTTGGGCTACAAAGTTGGCTATCGTTCCTGTTCCTGTATATAGGTCGTAAACAGTCTCTGTACCTGTAAGGTGGGCGAAATCGCGCGCGACACTATACAGATGGTATGACTGGTCGGTATTAGTCTGGTAGAACGATTTTGGGCCTACCTTAAACCTGAGGTCTTCCATCATCTCAAAGATATGGTCATTGCCACGATACGTGTTCACAGCGAGGTCGCCGAAAGTGTCGTTCCGCTTAGGGTTATATACCCATAGCAGCGACGTTATCTCAGGGAAAGCTCTTGATATGTGCTCCATCAGTGACATGGCAGTGTCTTTGTCAAAATGTTCTTTCCTGGCAGCCTCGTCATTAATATCGGATGTGGGTACACTCTCCTGTGGGCCAAACTGCATAAGGAACATCCACTCGCCCGTATTTGAGTTTCTTATCATCATATCACGGAGAAGACCATGCTGGTCCATGATATTGAAGAAAGAGAGATTGTTCTCCCTGGCATAATCACGCACAAAGTTCCTTATCCTGTTATGCAGGTCGTCCATAAGCCAACATCTCTCGATAGGAAGAATCTTGTCGAAGGCTCCGGTAATATGGAATCCTATCGCGTTCATGTCGTCATATTTTGTTCCTGCTGATATCTCCTCGCGTGTGAGCCATCGTTTGTTTGAGCAGCCAAATTCCAGCTTGTTGCGATATTCTTTTATCTTCACGCTCCCAAGTATTGGGGAACAGTCGGGCAGCTCAACATGTCCGATTCTTCTCAGCTGTTGCATGACCTGGTTCTGTTTGGCCGTCAGTTGCTCCTCATAAGGCAGTTGCTGCCATTTGCAACCACCACAAAGCCCGAAATGCTGGCACATAGGCTCAACACGTGTCTCGCTGTATTTGTGGAAACGTATGACCTCTGCCTCACAATACGAGTGCTTCTTCTTGCGTATCTGTACATCTACAATATCACCAGGCACACAAAAAGGAACGAACACAACCATGTCGTTCCATTTAAAAAGACTCTTGCCTTCTGCCGCAACAGCCTCAATCGTCACATTTTCAATTATTGGGAGTTCTTTCTTCTTTCTGCCCATAAATAATAATGAATATTGTCAGTTTGTTGTATTGTATTTATAAAGTCCAATTTGGTGACAAAGTTAGCAAATTTCCACGATACGCCCAAATTATCGATATAAAATAATGTAAAAGCCAAGAAATCACCAAAAAAATATTGATATTGTTTTGCAATTTGATATAATATGTATAACTTTGTAAACTGAACTTAGACTTAACTATTAATATATAACCCAAAACAAGTCATAAATAATGAGTGAAAAAAGAGTTTATACCTTTGGCAATGGCAAAGCTGAGGGTAATGCGAAAATGCGTGAACAGCTCGGTGGCAAAGGCGCTAACCTTGCTGAGATGAACCTTATTGGTGTACCTGTTCCTCCAGGATTCACAATCACAACAGACACATGTAATGAGTATTACCGAGTAGGACAGGACCGTATTGTTGAGCTTCTGCAAGATGAGGTGAATGCTGCTGTAAAGCATGTTGAGGATCTCATGAACTCTAAGTTCGGTGATGTTGATAATCCTCTTCTCGTTTCTGTCCGCTCTGGTGCACGGGCATCAATGCCGGGTATGATGGATACCATCCTTAACCTTGGTCTTAATGACGCTGTAGCAGAAGGAATGGTACGTAAGACAGGTAACCCTCATTTCGTTTATGATTCATATCGTCGTTTCGTGCAGATGTACGGCGATGTTGTCCTCGGCATGAAGCCTGTGAACAAGGAGGATATAGACCCATTTGAGAAAATCATTGAGGAAGTGAAGAAAGAGCAGGGCGTTGAGCTTGACAAGGATCTTTCTGTCGAGTCGCTCAAACGCCTCGTCGTTCTCTTCAAGAATGCCATCAAGGAACAGACAGGAAGCGACTTCCCTGAGGATCCTATTGTACAGCTTTGGGGTGCTATATGCGCTGTTTTCCGCAGCTGGATGAATGAGCGTGCCATCCTCTACCGTAAGATGGAGGGAATCCCTGATGAGTGGGGAACGGCTGTCTCTGTGATGGCTATGGTATTCGGAAACATGGGCGACACATCAGCAACAGGTGTCTGCTTCTCTCGTGATGCCGGTAACGGTGAGAACCTTTTCAACGGCGAATACCTCATCAACGCCCAGGGAGAGGACGTGGTAGCCGGTATCCGCACACCACAGCAGATTACAAAGATAGGATCACAGCGTTGGGCTGAGCGTGCTGGAATCAGCGAAGAGGAGCGCGCCGCTAAATATCCATCAATGGAAGAGGCTATGCCTGAGCTTTATGCTGAGCTTGACGCTCTTCAGGACAAGCTTGAGCACCACTATCATGACATGCAGGATATGGAGTTCACCGTACAGGAAGGTAAGCTCTGGTTCCTCCAGACCCGTAATGGTAAGCGCACCGGTACAGCCATGGTCAAGATAGCCATGGATCTCGTCAAGGAAGGCCTTATTGACGAGAAGACCGCAATATGCCGTTGTGAGCCACAGAAGCTTGACGAGCTCCTACACCCTGTATTCGACAAGTTAGCCCTCTCAAAGGCTAAGGTTATCACACAGGGTCTCCCCGCCTCACCTGGTGCTGCTTGCGGACAGATCGTATTCCATGCTGATGACGCACAGGAATGGGCCGCTAACGGTCACAAGGTAATCATGGTCCGTATAGAGACATCTCCTGAAGATCTTGCAGGTATGGCAAGCGCTGAGGGCATCCTTACCGCTCGTGGTGGCATGACATCACATGCGGCTGTTGTCGCACGTGGCATGGGTAAATGCTGTGTGTCAGGTGCTGGTGCCATCAATGTTGACTACAAGGCTAAGACGGTAGAGATCGACGGCGTGGTATATAAGGAAGGCGACTACATCTCTCTCAACGGCACAACAGGCCAGGTATATGCAGGAGAGGTTCCTACAAAGGCTGCTGAGCTCTCAGGCGACTTCAAGGAGCTCATGGATCTCTGTGACAAATATACAAAGATGGAGATACGCACCAATGCCGACACTCCTCACGACGCTCAGGTGGCCCGCGACTTTGGCGCGAAGGGTATAGGCCTCACACGTACAGAGCACATGTTCTTCGACGACCAGAAGATTGTTGCCATGCGTGAGATGATTCTCGCAGACAATGTCGAGGGCAGGGAGAAAGCACTGTCCAAACTGCTGCCATATCAGAAAGCAGACTTCTATGGCATACTTAAAGCTATGGATGGACTGCCAGTTAACATCCGTCTTCTTGACCCACCACTCCACGAGTTCGTTCCACACGATGCTGCCGGACAGGAGACAATGGCACGTGAGATGGGTGTAAGCATAGACGAAATCAAGCGCCGTGTCAATTCGCTCGCAGAGAACAACCCTATGCTCGGCCATCGTGGATGCCGTCTTGGTATAACATTCCCTGAGATAACAGCTATGCAGACACGTGCCATACTTAGTGCGGCATGTCAGTTGAAGAAAGAGGGATTCGACCCTAAGCCAGAGATTATGGTACCTCTTATCGGTATCCTGTATGAGCTCAAGCAGCAGAAGGAGATCATCAAGAAGACAGCTGCTGAGGTGTTTGCTGAGGAGGGTGTTGAGATAGAGTTCGAGATAGGAACAATGATAGAGATACCGCGTGCAGCCCTTACTGCCGACCGTATCGCAACAGAGGCCGAATACTTCTCGTTTGGAACAAACGACCTCACACAGATGACATTCGGCTACTCTCGCGATGATATAGCTAGCTTCCTTCCAGCATATCTTGAGAAGAAGATTCTCAAGGTCGATCCATTCCAGGTTCTCGACCAGAATGGAGTGGGCAAGCTGATAAAGATGGCGGTAGAGAATGGACGCAAGGTACGCCCAGGTATGCGCACCGGTATTTGTGGAGAGCACGGAGGTGAGCCTTCATCCGTCAAGTTCTGCGCAAATGTTGGTATGAACTATGCGTCTTGCTCACCTTTCCGCGTGCCTATCGCACGCCTTGCAGCGGCGCAGGCCGCCGTCGAAGAATAATCGAAAGGTGCTGAAAATTAGC
>JBJEAW010000057.1:0-5081 GCA_051869435.1 Prevotella sp.
CAGGGCGTCGCTCCGCTTTGCCCTGGGCTATGCGCTGTTGGGCTTTCAGCCTGTTTCCAACCGTACATATCGAACCTTTTCCTGGCCTTGCAGTTATACTTGCCAAAAGTATCTACCATGGGCATTGGCAATAAACTTCTTCGGACGGCGACTGTTGGCTTCTTTCTTGTCAGTCAGAGGGTCTCGCTTTGCTCAACAAATCTCAGCGCGTGCCGCTTAATATATTTGCCGAATAGTTACTCAGCCCCCAAAAAACTCAAAAAAAACTTAATGGACTTGTGGCTGACAGGCTATTTTCGTATCTTTGCATAACACAGGCTTCGGCTCGGCAATATGGAGCAAGCTCCATTGCTCTCGCTCTCGCTCTGTCTTTGCATAACACAGGCTTCGGCTCGGCAATATGGAGCAAGCTCCATTGCTCTCGCTCTCGCTCTGTCTTTGCATAACACAGGCTTCGGCTCGGTCGATATTGAGCAAGCCTATCGCACTTTATGTGCATGATCTTCAGCATTATACTGATTGCATATTCACTTTATATTTATTTGGGAAATGGGAAAAAGGGAGACCACGGGATTCTTCAGCCGGTTATGCATGTTTCTGACATGTCTCCTGATGATTGTGGCGATGGCTGTCACAAAGAATGGCAGGCTGTTGGGCAATGACTTGCGGTATGACGGGACACATGCGGTAGACTCGTCGGGCGTGAGGATTGCAGACGACGGCTCGATAGTGATATCCACACAGCGTATGGCAGCAGACGTGCAGGGCTACAACGGGCCTGTGCCTCTGACTGTGTTCATCAGCGGGGGGCGCATTGACAGCATACGTGTCGGTGAGAACGACGAGACGCCCAGCTTTCTGGAACGTGTCGAGGAGGGCATCATCAGACGTTATGAGGGCATGACAGTCAGTGAGGCCCGCAATGCGGAGGTTGACGCTGTAAGCGGCGCCACATTCTCTTCTGACGCTGTCCTGGAGAATATCCACCGCGCCTTGTCTGCCCCGGGGCTCGACCGCGCCTTGTCTGTGGCAAAGGATAGGGCCGCGGGCGACACAAGCAGAGGGTTGGAGATGAAACATGTCCTCGCTCTCGTCGTCTGCCTGATGGCTGCTTTCCTGCCGCTCTTCGTGCGCAGTAAGCGTTACCGCATAGTGCAGCTGGCGCTGAATGTCTTGGTTGTCGGCTTGTATGCCGGTATGTTCGTGAGCTATTCGTCCATGGTCAATGTCGTCTCGAACGGCCTCTCGCTCCATCTCGCCGCTGTCGCTGTGATGCTTGTCATGGCGTTCGTTTATCCGCTCTTCGGCCGGCATGGCCACTATTGCTCGTGGTGTTGTCCCCTTGGCTCTGTGCAGGAGCTTGCCGGCCATGTGCGTAAGAGGAAGCTGCATCTGCCTCATGGGGTCGTGACGACACTCGGATGGGTGCAGAGGGTGTTGTGGGGAATACTCATGCTCATGGCATGGAGCGGCACATGGTTCGGATGGATGGACTATGAGCTCTTCGCGGCATTCATATGGCAGTCTGCCTCATGGACGCTTACCGCATTCGCCGTGGTCACTATAGCGATCAGCGTGTTCGTGCCAAGGCCATACTGCCGTTTCGTGTGTCCTACCGGGCTGCTGCTCAAGTCAATGTGACAAAAAGCGGGACATCTGCTGTAAAAAAGAAGAAGCATAAATTAATAGAACACATCTGATAATCAAGTAAAGTCATGAAAAAACTGTCTTATCTCTTTAATGTGGTGCTTGCCATAGCACTGGTAGTATTGTGCGTGAAGCTTTTCCATGAGACATCAGCGTCGAAAGAAGGCATGGATGACGGCTCAGGATGTGCGGCCGACAGCACGTGGACAAAGGTTGACATAGCCAAGGCGGGCATAGAGCCGATAGGATTCTTCAGCAATGGCGCCGCACTCACTGTGGGTAAGGAGGGCGACATGAACTCTATGGCCATCGGATGGGGACAGATAGGCAACATCTGGGGGCGTGAACGGCCTGTCCTGACGGTGTATGTCAGGGACAGCCGTCATACCAAACAGTTTATGGACAAGTATGACACGTTCACTGTGGAGACATTCGGCGATGAATATACCGAGGTGCTTTACGGATATCTCGGCCGTGTCTCCGGGCGCGATGAGGACAAGATAAAGGGCAGCGGACTGACATTGCGCATGACAGAGAACGGCACACCGGCCTTCGAGGAGGGGAACGTCATCATCGAATGCCGTAAGCTCAGCTCCCAGCCCATGAATCTTGACAGGCTCGACGCTGATATCATAGAGAAGTGGTATGCCGAGGGTGACGACAAGGGGAATATGCACACCGAATATATAGGCGAGATAATCGGGGTGTGGAAGAGATGCCCTGCACAGACAGATGCGGACAGATAGAAACATAATGATGGAAAATGATGGGCGATAACAAACAGTCTGTCATAATGTAAGATATACGCCCCTTGTTGGTTGCAAATGTAACATCGTGTCACGCTGTGTTCACGCACAGCGTGACATTATGTTAAAATACATTACAAAAATGTGACGAAAATATAAATTGGGCTGTGTTTGCGCTTTCACTGTTGATATTAGTCAAAAATCCTACAAAAACTGAATAAAAAAAGATAAAATATTTGGTTGTGTGCGCTAACAGTAGTAACTTTGCACTCGGAAATCAGAAAGAACAGTATCTGATGACAAAGAACGGTAATCTGAGATAGAAGGATAACAGTTTGAAAAGTACAGGATACAGCTCAAGGGTGCTGACAACAACAGCGAAGACCCACGAGAATAGACTTCCGCAGCAATCGGTCTTATCTTCAAATAGGACACACAGGTGAAAAGAATTAGTTTTTCATAGATAGTATATAGTTAGGTTTTAGTTATTAGGTAAAAGTTAGTTAGTTTTGATTGTATTAGATTTTTAAGTAAAAAGATTAGTTATTATTCAGGTAACGAAAACGACGGGTCGTGAGACCAGTCACCTCTTTTGATTATTCTCAAAAATCTATACAACCCCGGACAGCAGACATAGTGAATATGTCTGCTGTTTCTGTTTTTGGGAGTATCTTGGGGGTAGAGAGCGATGATGGCATACCTGCAGAACCATATTTGAGATTGCCGGGCGGTGACAGCTTATCCCGCGGATTATTGCATGGAATGCTATTGTCTCCTTTCCATAATGCATCAAAACATAAAAAATACGAGCGGAAATTTTGTGATGTGGAGCATTATTGCTAATTTTGCGCTACAAATACTTTCATAAAGAAAAACATCTTCATGGTAATGATAACAGCGTCAGTAAGAAAGACTATCAACGAGTATCTCACCATTGCTGTGGGATGCCTTATTGTCAGTGTAGGTTTCGTGTTTTTCATCAACCCTTACAAGTTTGTCCCCGGTGGCGTCTTCGGCACGAGCATTGTGCTCCATAACCTCATGCCACAGCTACAGGTGGGTACATTCAGCTATATGATAAGCATCCCCCTGCTGCTGCTCTCATATTTCCTGCTGGGCAAGGGGCTTGGCGCGAAGACCCTGTTCGCCACGCTTGTCACTCCATGTTTCATGAACGTCATATCTGCCCTGGTCTATCCCTCGCCAGAGGCGCTGCAGCGTCTGTCGCCTGCCGAGATATGTGGGGGTATGCTCAATCTCAGCGACAATCTCATGCTCGCTGTCATTCTCGGCTCGGTGCTTATAGGTGTCGGCTCCGGATTCATCATGAAAAGCCATGCCACGACAGGCGGGACAGACATTGTGGCGATGATTATCCACAAGTATCTGAGGGTCAGATTCTCTAACGCCCTGCTGACAGTTGACGGCACTGTCGTGACATTCGGACTCATAGTGATAGGTTTCGGCATAGGGGCCGACTCGCCTGCCGAGAACACATGGATGCTATCGGGCTACTCGCTGATATGTATATTCATCATGTCACGTACACTCGCATACGTCGCCTCAGGCTCAAAGAACAACAAGCTGATGATTATCATCACGCCGAAACGGGACAACCATATGCGCGAGTTCATCATCGAGAGGCTTGACCGCACGGCGACGGTGGTAGAGAGCACGGGGCTGTACTCACAGGAGGGACAGACGACATTGATGATGATGGTGCGCATGAGAGAGGTTGAGGCTGTCACTACGGCTGTCAAGAATATTGCTCCTGAGGCTTTCGTCATAGTCACCGACGCATACGATGCCTACGGAAAACGCTGGAAGGCATTCCCTGACAAACACTCAATAGAGATAAGATAGGCAGACGTCTGTCTCACATAACATCACAAGGCCGCCTCTATGCCTATATCCCACAGCGGGACAGGCATAGAGGCGGCCTTGGGTTTATGGGGGGATAGCCCTGCCAGCTCATGGCATCCAGAGAGCCGCCATGGTCAAGGGCATTATGGCAGGAGGACAATCACTTGGGCGTTTTCCCTGAACATCACTTGGTGTAAACGCCCTCAATCTCTGCTATATATATGGTGTGCAGCCCGCCACCCGGCTTCTCGTTATACCATTTTGCGAGCACGTCCTTGTCTATGAAAGCACTCTCTGCCATCTCGGTCTTGAACAGTTTGCGGCATGATATTGTCATGCGTGCCTCTTCGAATGTCATCACTCCTTTGTCAAGGGCTACAGGCGTGAGTCCGGCCTCCTTGGGCTTGTCGTGGTCACGTCCAGAGACAGAGCCGCAAAGCTGCATTGCCTTCCTGTACTCTTCGGTATAGAATGAGAGCGAGAAGCGCTCGTTGCTCTCAATCAGTCCGTGGGTGTAACGTTCCGGACGTATGAACACGAAGGCCACAGGCTTGTTCCACAGCCATCCCATTCCGCCCCATGAGGCTGTCATGGTGTTGGCGTCTTCTGCTCCACCGGCTGTCACCAGCATCCATTCTTTGCCGATAATCTTAAATACGTCCTCATTGCCGAGGACGCTGTAGTCATGTTTCTCCATATACGTTTTATATACTTGTGGTTAATGTAAAAGCACCTGGAACGTTCCCGCCCCATGTTGTACAGTCGTTTGCGAGTGCGAATTTGTCATGTGACTCGCACGAAGTCAATAGGGTAAGTCGTGTTTGA